>CAJUCG010000116.1 GCA_910585065.1 uncultured Lachnospiraceae bacterium | reverse complement strand
GTTGGACGGGTACATCCCTCCGGTGAACTAATCATTTCCGATGAAAAATTTAAAGAGGGTTCCATCCCGTTTGTCCCTGCAGAGACGAACTCTTTATTCGCCCCCGCAAGAACCGTTTGCGGTATGCTTGCAAAAACCATAGAAAGTACAAGCAGCACCGCCAAAAATCCGCATTTTTCGCGCACCCTCCTACAACTTTCCAGCCGATTTCTTTTTTGTCTTGCTTCCATGCCCATCTTCCCCTTCCTCACTTTCTTTTCTGCAAAATAAAAAGCTTACTCCTTTTCTTATATCGACACTTTTTTCCTGATACTTTATCCCTTTTTTACACTTATCCACTTTTTATTCTGCCCGAAGTGCCTCCACCGCGTCCTTCTTCGAAGCCATCTTCGCTGGAATATGCCCGCCAATTACTGTGAGTACTGTGCTGACCAGCACAAGGAGCAGCGCGTGCATAAACTGCAGATGGGACGCGCCGGTAAGCCCTGCAAAATTATTGATCACATGGTTGATTGGGAATGTACACAGCCATGCGATAAACACGCCGAGCAGTCCGGAAAACACCCCTAAGATCATTGTCTCCGCGTCAAACACACGCGTGATATCTTTCTTCCTCGCACCAAGTGCCTTTAGAATTCCGATCTCCTTTGTGCGCTCAATCACGCTTGTATAAGTAATAATACAGATCATAATCATGCTGACCACAAGAGAAATAGCAGCAAATGCAATCAGCACGATCGTGATCCCATCCATAATGCCACTTGTCATATTTGACATTGTCCCGGCAAGATCAGTGTAAGTCACCACATCATCCTGGGATTTTCCCTCATTATAAGCGTCGAGATAAGCAACCACTTCATCCTTTGCCTCAAAGGTACTTGGGAAAAGCAGCACCATGTATGGAGTTGCATTTCCGCCGAGGTAAGCGATAAACTGCTCCCTCTCCCCCTCGTTAAACTCCTGCATCGACATAATATTCACTTCCGATGCAAGCTGGGCTTTCACGATATCCGACTCCTGTCCCGCTGCAATAATCCGCTTAGTCAGCGCGTCGCTGTACGCAATGCCCGCAGCGAGCATCGACATCGAAGTCCCTTCCTTTGCGCGCACAATACCAGAAATTTTAATATCAAACCCCGCAGAAGAATTATACATCGCTTCATAATCCGTTCCTGGAAGATAAGTACCGTACTGCGTTGTCACATAATAATCATTATTATCCACCACGCGGAAGGTCGCGCCGACAATATCCTCAAACGGCACCTCATCCTGTCCGTCCGAAAGAGTAAAACCAAATTGTTCAAACAGGGATTTCTCCAGTTGGTTCCTTGTGTTGACCACCAGCACAACATCCGTTTCTGCTGTCGGATAGCTCCCCGCTAAAAGTTCATAATTCTTTTCCAGATAACTCTCACCCTTTAACGAATCAGGATAACAGGAAAGTCCCATACTGCTTGTGGAAGTCATATTCCTCATATCCCCCGACATCATCGGGCTTGCAAAGCTGACTGGGAGATAACCTTCCTCCGTTTTTTTGATCAGATTCATATTTGCAATGCGCACATAGCCGATGCTTCCGCAAATATCCGGAGAAATCTTGTCAAGATAATCCGCGAACTCCCCATCAAGCTTATTGGTATGGACTTTGATTGTCGAGGAAGAATCCACAATCTGCACGCTGTCCGTGTCCGCATATTCGCCTGTGCCTGTCACACGCTCCTGCCAGATCTGGGACTCCTTCATATAATCTTCCATATTAACTTCCTGTGTCGCCTGACTAATGATCACCGGAAATTCTGCCATCGCGCCCGCCTGAAAATCATCGATCTCCGCTTGAAAGCCCGTTGAAAGACTTAAAATCACCGCGATGCCGATAATGCCGATACTTGATGCGAATGCAGTCAAAAAGGTTCTGCCCTTCTTTGTATAGAGGTTGTTAAATGATAGATGCAGTGCCGTGCGCAGTTTCATACTTGTCTTTTTCAGATTGAACTGATCCGGCTTTGGGCGTTCTTCGTGCGGATGACTGTCATCGATAATCTTGCCGTCCGAAAAGCGGATAATGCGATCCGCATACTGCTCGGCAAGCTCTGGATTGTGTGTTACCATAATCACCAGCTTATCCTTTGCGACCTCCTTGATCAGATCCATGATCTGCACGCTGGTTGTGCTGTCGAGTGCCCCCGTTGGCTCATCGCAGAGCAAAATTTCCGGGTCATTCGCCAGTGCCCTCGCGATCGCCACGCGCTGCATCTGTCCGCCGGAGAGCTGATTTGGCTTCTTGTGCAAATGTTCCTTTAAACCGACGCGTTCTAGTGCCTCAAGTGCCTTTTGGTGCCGATCCTGCGCGGGCACATTGGAGAGCGTCATACCAAGTTCAACATTGGCGACAATACTTAAATGCGCAATCAAATTATAGCTCTGGAATACGAAACCGATGGAATTATTGCGGTATGCATCCCACTCACTGTCCTTAAAATCTTTTGTACTCTTACCCTTAATTCGAAGATCACCCGAATCGTAGTGATCAAGCCCGCCGATAATATTTAGACAAGTGGTCTTGCCCGAACCACTCGTACCAAGGATCGCGACAAATTCTTTCTGACGAAATGCTACGCTGACACCGTCGAGTGCTTTTGTTTCAATATCACCGACGCAATAGGTTTTCCGGATATCCTTTAATTCTAACATACCAAGCCTCCAATACTCCTGTCATGATTTTCCTGTACCAAAAATAAGATAAATCGAAACAGAAGAAAAATCAATAAAAAAAGTATGAAGATTTTCTTTATATTTTGCTTGGAAACAAAAGTGGGTATAATAAAAATGAAAGCGTGAACTGGAAGGAATTAAAAATGATCTGTGGCAAGATGAAATATGGTTTGTTAAGAAAACAATTATGGTAAGTCCTGCATCGAACCTAATGGAAATATTCTAATTAGTTTGTCCAAATTTTTATAGCGGGGGCTGTAAATGCCCCCGCAAACTCCATATCCAATGCAATTTAAATAAATATCAATATATGGACTAATGCTATTTTAATAAATCAGCTTCTCCAATTCCTTCACCTGCTCCGTTTCACTTGAATTCTTATGTGTCGCCTGCTTTGCATACAAACTTACTGCCGCCTTGGACTTTGCGATCGGCTGCATTGTGCCGGCTCCGGCAATACAGCCGCCCGGACAAGCCATACCTTCAAGCAGGTATCCATCGTATTTCCCGGCAACCGCCATCGCAAGCATTTTGCGGCAGTCCTGAAGACTCTCAGCATTGGTCACCTTTACCTCCCTCTCTGGGTAACGGTTCTTAATCACACTTACCACCGACTGCGCAACACCACCGGAAACTGCAAAATTGCGCCCGTCCGCCGACACATTATCCACACCGTTCGGATCTTCTTCTGCATTTTCCAGTTCCACATGCTTTGCGGCAAAAATCCCAGCAACCTCCTCAAAGGTGAGTACGAAATCAACCTCACTTCGCACAGTGCGCCGCATAGCCTCAAGTTTCTTCGCTGCGCACGGTCCGATAAACACTACTTTCGCCTCCGAATCATGCTGCTTAATATAACGGGCAGTCAAAGTCATCGGGGTCAGTGCCATCGAGATACAATTCGCGTGTTCCGGATAGAGCTTTTTCGCCATCATCGACCATGCCGGACAACACGAAGTTCCCATAAATGGAAGATGTTCTGGCACTTCGTGTACAAAATCCTCCGCTTCCTGTGTCGCACACAGATCCGCGCCGAGTGCCACTTCAACCACATCCTGAAAGCCTAACTGCTTCATGGCAGAGCGCAGCTTCCCCGGAGTTACTCTCGGTCCAAACTGCCCAACAAAAGCGGGAGCCACCGCCGCATAGACGCGCTCACCGGACTGGATAGCACGAATGGTCTGAAAAATCTGAGATTTATCCGCAATCGCACCGAATGGGCAATTGACAAGGCATTGTCCACAGGAAACACACTTTTCATAATCAATATCCGCCCTGCCGTTTTCGTCTGAATGAATGGCATTCATCCCACAGGCTGCTGCACATGGACGCTCCTGCACAATAATCGCATTGTAGGCACAGGCTGTTGCACAGCGACCGCACTTAATACATTTCTCTTGATTAATTTGTGAACGCCCAAGTTTATAGTCAAGTATCACCGCATCTTTCGGACAAACCTCCACGCAAGGGTGTGCAAGACAGCCCTGACAGCCCTCTGTCACAATCACACGCTTTTCCGGACAGCTATTGCAGGCAAACTTAATCACATTGATCAGCGGGGGCGTATAATAAGTTTCCGGTCTATCCGCCGCCTCGATATTATCAGAAATCGGTGAATGTTCTGCTGCTGAGCGGTTTGGCAGTCCCATAGCCAGGCGCAGACGTTCCCCTACAATCGCGCGCTCCAAAAAAATATCTTTTCCGAAATTTGCAACTTCCCCCGGCATAATTTTGTACGGCAATTCCTCAATGCGCTTGTCCACCGGCCATTCCGTGTGGTATGCCATTCTCGCTACCTCGCGAAATATCTGATGGCGAATCTCCTGTATTCTTGTTTCTATTCCCCTCATATAAATACCTCCACTTCTATATCAAATCTTGAACTCTGTGCAGTTTGTTTTTTCCCCTTTCTGCGCCGATCATTCTCCCCTTGGCTTTCGATATATTCTCTTATTATCTGATCCGAAACCTCACCTGTAGTAAACAGGTAAAAACTCTGACTCCAAAAATATTCCTTCCAGAGATCTTGCTTAATTTGCGGAAACTCTTTTTTTATCAGCCGGCTGCTAGCACTTTTATATGCATTGATAAATTTACTAATCTGCGAATTCGGATGCGCCTTAAATATGATATGCACATGATCTAAATCGTAATTCCACTCCTGCAAAGTAATATTATAATTTGGCGCGATATATTGAAAAATTTCCCTTGCCCGGTCAGAAATATCGCTGTCAATTACTCTTTTGCGATATTTTACCACAAGTATAAGCTGATAGTGAAGAAAAAATACTGAATGAGCATTATTATCTAACTCCATACTTAATTATCCCTTCTAATTTTTTCGACTGAATCTATCATACCATATGATTTCTTCTTTGTCAATTTACAAAATAGGGTAGTTTCCTAAAGTTTTTAATATTTTTATGTATTTTTATTCTATTATCTTTTATAGTCTTTACAATTACCATTTGTCAATGACTATAAGATGTTACTGGTGAAAGCGCGCAAGAATGACCGAAAATTGCATAATATAGAAAATATTGATTTGTTTAATCTTTTAAGCATTTTCTTGAATGAAGGAAAGCGAATGGAAAAAGCAAACAAATATGTTAAGGAACACGAAGTTGCAGGAAAAGTATTGATGACCGTGGCAGGTGTAACTGGGCGAAAAAGTATTTGTGATGTATCTGGTAAGAAAGGGGAGGATGCTATATGTACTATCTGGGAAGAGATTGGAAAAAAGGACGCGAGGAGGGGCTTGCAGAAGGGCGTACCCAAGGATTCCTCGAAGGGCAAGCAAGGGAAATTATTGATATGGGATTAGCGTATGGTCTTTCCAAGAATGATATTTTAAAACAATTACATAAAGAAATTAAAAATATCCGCGCAGGAAGCAAAGAAATATTTTGAACTGTTCGCAGGACAAATGGTATAAAAGACAAAATATGCCGATTTCATCCATTATATATAAAAGTAAGTAAGCAAAAGATGAAAAATCACCTTTTTATTAAAACCAGAGTTGAAAACTCTTTCTTGAACTTTCAAACCTGGTTTTACTTTAACATTATTTATGTATGTAACGATTAAACGAAGAAATAGAAAAAGAGAAATAAACTCAAAAATTCTTAGACAAGCAAAAAAATTATTGGCATAGTGAAATATACTCTTTTTAAAAATGATTTTTTGTAAAATTTATGTTTACAATATAATGATGATGTTGCATAATAACAAATAGGAGGAATAAATAAATGGCAAATACATCATTATTACAGGTAAGAACTTCAACGGAAGATAAGGAAAAAGCTTCGGAAATATTAGAAAGTTTGGGAACTAATTTATCAGCAGTGGTGAATATGATGCTTAAGCAGATTATTCTTACAAAAGGGATTCCGTTTCAAGTAACAATGAATCATCCAACTTATTCAAAAACAGAAGCAATCAAAGAAGTGGAATCAACGATGGCATTTGAGGGAATGGAATTAACAAAGGAAGATATCCGAATGCTGTACGCCTATAAAAATGGAGAAGTATCTGGTGATGAACTGCAACAGCAAGTTTTACAAGAGGTTCTATAATAATGGATAGAATATAATATATTGTTATCCCGATTCAAATGTATTGAAAAATAAAAATACGGGATAAGGAAAAATTACAACAGGTAGAAAGACAATTGACCATGCTCCGGATTTTGGAATTGATCGATAAACCTATTTATGGAAACTTTGATCTGCAACATCTGAAGCAAATACATTGGTATATTTTTCAAGATATATATCCTTGGGCGGGGGAAATTAGAAAAGTTGACATTGCAAAGGAAAATATGTTTTGTAATGTTAGATTTATTGAAGATTAAGCAACAGAAATTTTTTGGAAATTAAAAAAGGAAAAATATTTGCAGGAGTTGGAAGAAAAAAGAGCTGCTAAACGTATGACCTATTATTTTTCCGAAATCAATGCACTGCATCCATTTCGAGAAGGGAATGTAACACAGAAACACCAGCAGAAAGCAGCGTAACAGCGGCAAACTGCTTTGTACATAAAAAATTAGTTAAAGTATATTAGGAAGATTGTAGAAGAAAATGTGATTGATAAATAGAAAAAAGACATACAGATTGATTTATGAATAATTTATAAAGTTGTTGAACTATTTACAGATATGAAATATAATTATTTTGAAAAAAGGTGTCTGCCTGTTACTGTTCATAGTCCAAATGCATTTAAACTACGCTTTTACGATCTGGTATAGTGAATTATGAGAGTATTTATGCTTCGATGCAAGCAACTTTAAATGTGCAAATACCATTCCCATAAGCGACTGGAAGCTATGAATAGTAACGTTTAATTATACGATTAGAGTATGGAAGTGCTGACATGTAAGGGAATACTTTATAATACATCACTTTGGAGGAAAGTAATGGCGAAGAAAAAGATATATGCGGTAAGAAAAGGAAAATTAGTTGGGATTTTTAGAAGTTGGGATGAGTGTAGAGATTCAGTTAATGGGTATCCAGGGGCAGAATACCAGGACCTTTTTACAGAGGAAGAAGCAAATGAATATTTATCTGGGATAGAGAAGAGCGAGTTGAATAGTTCTTTTGAAAAAAGGGAAACCCAAACAGCTTTTTTTAACAATTTTGTCATATGTGACTGAATTAGTAGAAATTGAGAAAATCCCACAGATATACAATGATACATACAAAATTAATATTGATAAAGATGAGATTTGTTCAAAAGTTCAATATTATATGCCAAATGCTTATGATAAATTACCAGCAAAAATGTCCAAGACATTGCATCCAGCAATTTATAATTTAAAACTAGATGGCAATATGTTTGATGGCACATATTTGGCTCGACCAGTAATCAGAGCAATAGATGGTCATTTAAAAATGATTCTTTTGAATTTGGAGATTATTCCTAAATGGAAATATATAAAAGTAAATGGCTATGATATGTTTGAGAAAGTGGGGGCAAAATATAGGTTATGTTCTGACAGATATGGGAAAGCTACTACAGAACAAGTGAAATATATAGGGAATTGTTACACTTTCTTTAATAGTAACCGAAATAAATTATCTCATTGGGATGACCCTACAGCACCTTTGGACACAACAGATTTGCTTGATGTAGGAAAAGCACACGATTTAATTAAAAGAATATTATCGCTTATTGATGAATATTATGAATAAGTAGTAAAACGAAGAAAGGAGAAGACATATGAATAATTTTGATATTGTAAATCTTGATAATAAAGAAATAAAACTCCTAGTTATTATGAAAACCAGTGATTCTCCTTTTGATTTTGTCAATGAACTTCAAGAACAATTAAGAACAATAGATTTTTCTGGTTTGTTTGTTATTGATGAATTACTGCATAGTGGCAATAATGAGGAGCGATTTATTAGTGGTTTTTTTGATGGAAATTCGTTTGATAATTCAAAATTTAAATTTGAATATATAGATAAAAAAAGTATTATTCGTAGTTATATGTGCAATTATCTTAAATCTGATTTAGAAGTTTTGAGTTATAGTAGCCTGACAGATAAACAGCAAAAATTGATTTCCCATGGGTGTGTTATATAGGTATAGTGTAAAGAATAGATATGACTAGATATATCTATTCTTTATTTATTGAAAAAAATCGATTTGACAGTTATCCCCATCGTTCCATTACCAGAAGGAAATGGTCGTAGTCAGCGAGAGTTTATTCGAATATTAGCACTTCATATTGGATATAAGATAAATTTTGCGAATATAAACAGAGAAGAGATGATAAAGGCAAATAAAGATTCTTTTTTGTGCGATTATGAAAAAATAGATGTATTATTTGTTAAAGCCATTGGAAAGAAAAATAAAATATGAGATTAAAATAAAACTAGGGTTGAAAGTTCAAAAAGAATTTTCAACCCTGGTTATAATAAAGGTGATTTTCATCTTTTGTTTATCTATTTTTATTATACTATAAATGAAATTGGCATATTTTTGTTTTTTACACCGTTTGTTCTGCGAACAGTTCAAAATATTCCTTTGCTTCCTGCGCAGATATTTTTAATTTCTTTTGTAATTGTTTTAAAATATCGTTCTCAGAAAGACCATACTCTAACCCCATATCAATAATTCCCCTTGCTCGTCCTTCCAGGAGTCCCTGTGTATGTCCTTCTTCACGTCCTTCTTCACGTCCTTCTTCACGCCCTTCTTCACGTCCCACATCACGTCCTTTTTTTTCAATTTCTTCCCAGATAGTACACATAGCATCCTCCCCTTTCTTACCAGATACATCACAAATGCTTTTCCGTCCAGTTACACCCGCGACAGTCATCAATACTTCTCCAGCAACCTCATGCTCCCTAACATATTCGTTCGCTTTTTCGATTCGCTTTTCTTTATTTAAGAAAATGCTTAAAAGATTGAACAAATCAATATTTTCTACATTATGCAACTTTTGATTATTTTTCCTCGCTTCTACTAATAACATCTTATAGTCATTGACAAACGGTGCGAGATCCTCATCAAGAGAAAGCATTTCATGTAGACTTGTCGCCCCATCCCATGGACGTTCCCCGTAGTATACCACAAGAGTAATCACTGGAATCAAGCGATCGGTTCTTTTCATTCCAGATAAAAGTTCATCGTCCTCTAAGGTTTGTTTTATTTCTGGATCATTACGATACTTCCTTGCTTTCTCATCATATTGCTTTTTGTAGGTTCCATAATCATATCCCATCAGGCGCAATGGCATCGCATAATGAATATGTTCCTGTGCTTCATTTCCCAGCATCACAAAGGCTACTCCATACCGTGTGGAACGCTTACAGATTTTGATATTATCCCTTGCTGCCTGTATTCCCTCTGCTAGAGCCTTGTGTTCCAGGACAAAGGAATTTTCCGTATCCAAATCTTCTAAGTCCTCTGGCCGAATAACCTGCCTTCCCTCAAAGAGTACTGCATTGAAGAAATCCGCAAATCGTACATTGTCACGCCAATAATTCTTTACTACAATATCTGTTTTTATGCTTTTTCTTCTTGCCATTTTGAGTTTCCTTTCTTTTGATAGGTTCAGTATACTACAAAAATGGAAATTATTCAAGAAATATTCTCTAAAACTTTAAAGTACAGCAAAAATTTTATTAGCACCAGGAAGTGGTTTTTAAGTTGGGTAAATAAAATTTTCAACTATAGAAAAACAGATTTTCTATAAAATAAATATAATAAGAATTATTTTGTTTTTATTGTAAAAAAATAGCAATAATTAGGGAAAATAGGGGATATATAATTGAAATATAAAGATATACTTCGAAAAATTACAACAAATTGCACAAAATGTTGCATGGACGGGAATATATACTATTTGAATGGTTTTGTGTGGATTTTTAAGAGAATTTGAAAAAATCTTTTAAGGAGTCCAAAATAAGATCTCATTTAGCACAGTTTCCATTCTAAGCAGGATACCAAATCAAACCTTACCCGGAAAATAAGGAAAAGTTTGGTAGGATATGCAAGAAAGAGAAGACTCTTAGAAATGCTTATCGAAATTAGAAACCTGTCTTAGGCAGCCAATCTGCAAAAGAACCGCATCTCTTGCAAAAATTTTTGCACTTTAGCATTTTATCCCAAACTATATCAAGAAATCAAGGTATGGAGAAATGGAAAAAAGAAATCGCATAAGTGCAGAACAAGATCCTATCGGGCGAAGGAACGCCCAAGTACTGACCGCTAAATATGCGGCAGAATTTAAAACATGGAGGTAAAACACTATGGTAGTACAACACA
>CAJUCG010000115.1 GCA_910585065.1 uncultured Lachnospiraceae bacterium | reverse complement strand
CTGCAAGGCTGTACTCCGCCATCTTATAATTGAGTATTGCAACCGAATCTGCAAAATCAGCGGAGATCGCATCCTTCGGACAGACAGCCAAACATCTCCCACATCCCACACATTTATTATGGTCGATGGTTGCCCTGCCGTTTTCTATTATCGGCGCACCGTGCGCACAGATTCTGCGGCACGCGCCACAGCCCACACAAGAGTCTTTGTCCGCGCTCGGTTTTCCCTCGCAGTGCTGTTCCATCTTGCCGGCGCGCGAACCGCAGCCCATACCGATATTTTTGATCGCGCCGCCAAAGCCCGCCATCTCATGCCCCTTAAAATGTGAGAGCGAGATAAATATGTCCGCGTCCATAATCGCATGGCCAATTTTTGCTTCCTTTACATATTCCCCGTCAATCGGCACAAGGGTTTCGTCCGTTCCCTTTAAGCCGTCCGCAATAATCACATGGCATCCCGTCTGCAATGGCGAAAATCCGTTGATATAGGCAGTTTCCAGATGATCGAGTGCGTTTTTTCTGCTCCCGACATAGAGAGTATTGCAGTCAGTAAGAAATGGTCTGCCGCCAAGTTCTTTTACATAATCCGCCACCACTTTCGCATAGTTTGGACGAAGGAAAGCAAGATTGCCATATTCGCCGAAATGAAGTTTGATGGCGGTGTATTTGTCCGTGAAATCAATAGTTTCAAAACCCGCAGATTTCATTAGGCGATGAAGCTTCTGGAGCAAATTTTCATGTTCCGTTGCCTTAAAGGATGTAAAATATACTTTTGATTTCTCCATTCGATTTCCCTCCCGTAATAATGAGTTTATTTTTGATTTCCCCAAATTGGGTGTTCCCGCACAAGTGCTGCAAGTTTCTGCATTTCCTCCGGAATCCGGATCTTGTTCGGACATTCCAAAATGCAGGGCATAAGACGGCATTTGCGGCATTGTGCAGCCGTCTGCTCTATTCCAAGTCCAAGCTTTTTTAATGCCCAGTAGTCTTTTCCCATATAATAATAATGGTACTGCCGAAAGAGCGTATGGATTTCTGTGCCGTACAAACAGTGGCAACGCTGGCAGCGGTCACAGGGGATCGGGTCAAATTGCTTTTCCAGAGTGCGCAGCACTTTAGAAAAAGAGGGGGGTTTACTTTGCTGCACAGCAAATGCTGCCTCCACCTGTGCCTTCGTCCCAAGTCCAATTAAGGCACAGGAAACGGGGTAGGATAAAACACCCCCTACCAGTTCTTTTGTCGTAAAAAAGGAGGGCAGCAGCCCTGCGGCATAGACTTTGTTGACTAGAATCCCCATTCTCCGAAAACATGGTTCCTCCTTTACCCGCTCCAACATTCCGCGCTCAAAAATATTGCCGCTCATCTGTAGCACATCCACCCGCTTGTCTTTCGCTGCGTGAAACAAAATATCGTAATAGTGCGAGGCAACACCGACAAACCGAATTTTCCCCTGTGCCTTTAATTCCGAGAGTGCGGAGAGTGCCCCGCCCGCACAAAAAATCTCCTCCTCATGCTCAAAATCCGCCTGGTGAACAAAATAGAGATCGGGGCAGGTGTCAAGATTTTCGCAGGAGCATTCCACAGCCCTATACATTTCACTACCGTCAAAAAAACGCGCTTTGTCCGAAATAATTATATGTTCCCGCCCGATTTTTTTTGCAAATTTTCCGAGCTTGATCTCCGCGTCCCCGTACTCTGGCACAATGGCAGTATCATAGAGCGTACAGCCAAGACGGTACGCAAACTCCATTACCTCGATCGCCTGCTCATCATTTAAATTGTAGTAATCCGGAAGAACGGGCACATTTCCCTGCAAAATCGGAATTGTGCCAAATCCGATCTCCGAAATACTCAGACCCGTATGTCCAAGTTTGCGATATCTCATAAATTTTTCCTATCTTGTTTTTTATTTTGCAAATGCCCGCTCTCCCACCATTACATTCTCCGGAAATTTTGGCGGGGTAAGTTTGCGGCAAAAAGCAAATGCCTCTTTTCCGATCCGTTTTAATGTGGAAGGAAAAATTACTTTCTCCAGATTGTGGCAGCGAAAAAACGCCCGCTCCGGGATCTCTTCCATCCCCTCCGGCAAATAGATTTCCCTCAGGGAAATACAATGTTCAAATGCCCGTTTTCCAATTTCTGTAAGTTCGTCCGACAACTCTACAAATTCAAGGCATTTACAGCCCCAAAATGCCATCTCTCCAATCCTTTGGATACCACCTGCCCCGCCCTCTTTTCTGTTTGACTGCCGCACAGTTTGCAGCCATTTACAGCTGCAAAAAGCATTTTTTTCAATTGCTATAACACTTGGAGGCAAAAAAATTTCCGTTAGCAGATTGCTCTCCTTAAATGTCCCCTCCCCGATCGCTGTGATCCCATCCGCAACCAGAAGCTTTTCAATATTTCCCGTACACTCAATCAGCCGATTCTCCGAGTCAGTCTTAAAGCAATTTAAGCATTCCTGTACAATTTGTTTTGCGAGTGGAGGCAGGTCCTTCTCTCTGTCCGCAATCCCAGAAAGCTGTATTTCCGGCTGATTTGGCAGATGAATTTTTTCGAGATAAATACAATTGCGGAATGCAAATTCCTCCATCTTTACCGAGTCGGAAAGAAAACGAATTTCCTTTATTCCCATCCCGTTCGCGAAAGCCCAGCCACAAATCATATGAATTTCCTCTGGAATCACAACTTCTCCAACGCAGTTAGAAGCGTCTAACAAAAGATGATTTACCACAACCATCCCCCGGTTTCTCTGCTGTCTGGCAAGCCACTCCGTCCCGTGAAATGCACGCGCGCCAATATATTCCACCGTTTTTGGGATCGAGAGGAAGCTAAGGGTCACACAATCGCGAAAAACTTCTGGATTTATCCGGCGAATCCCATTTGGAATAATTACAATCCTTCCGCTCCCGTGATAGGCGGTCAAATTCTCCCCATCCTCCACTTCAAAACAACTCCTCGCGCTGTAGAAAATCATTCGGATTTCCTGTGGGATCTGCGGATCAAAAATATCCTGATAAGTTTCAAATTTCCAGCACTCTCTGATATCTTGTCCTTTCCAGATTACCTCAGACAGCGCGGTGCATCCAGAGAACGCATCCTCCCCGATCAAAAGCCTTGGCTTATCGCCAGAAATATAGATGGTTCTCAATTGCCCGCAGTCCGCAAAGGCATACGGTGCAATTACTGCGTCGCACGGCAGGGTAATCTGTTTGAGATTGTCACAATTGGCAAAGGCATATCGCCCAATTTGTTCTACTCTGCTTAGATTGAGCTTGGTTAGTTCCCTGCAACCACAGAAACAAAATTCCTCAATCTCTATTCTTTCCCCAGTTTTAATTGAAATTTGTCTCAGAGCTTCGCAGCCCTCAAAGGCACGCTTTGATAGCTTTGTTGTCCCGATAAGCATTGCCCTTTTAAGTGCTATGCACTGTGCAAACGCACTTTCACCGACCGTTTCGGTATGCAGAAGAACAGATTTCAGAGAACTGCATTTTTCAAATGCACGCGTGCCAATCCGGCAGTTTTTTGATGGAAAGGTAATCTTTTCTATCTGGCTACAGCCAGCGAAGGCTCCCTCCCCAATCCACTGTACCGTCCCATTTAAATACAGCCTTGACAAAAGAGTTTCCTGATAAAATGTGTATGGCGCGACTCCGACAATTCCAATTGCCACAGCTCCATATGTACACTGCTGCCATTTTTCCACAATGATCGAGGCAACCTCAATGGGTGGCGGATAAGCAAGGAGCTCCCTACTAAAACTATCTATTTCACGATAAGCATAGGGAGTATCCGCGAATGCTGATTCCCCAATATAGCGCGTCGCGCCAACCTCTCCCTTCTCTAGGAGAATACACCCGGTAAAAGCCTCTTTCCCAATCCATTCCACTTTGGACAAATCAAGGCGCGAAAGCTTTTTACAGCCACAAAAGGCTCTCTCCCCGACTATTTTCCAGCTCGGTGCATTTTCTATAATCTCAAGTGCCCCGCAGCCGGAAAAAATTTCCGGCTGTGCATTGCATAAGTTTTTTGTCCAGACAATACTAGCTAAGGCAGTACAGCCCTTAAATGCCGCCCGTCCAACCCATGTGATATCTTCATGCAGACAGATCTTTGTTACCTTTACATTTCCGTAGTACGCGCCCCCGGCGATAATGCGGAAATTGGCGGGAAGGGTAAACTCTCCCTCCAGATCACTTCCATCCCAAAAGATAGATGAAAGAGAATTTTCTTTTTTTTCGCCATAGTTTCTGATACGGGCAAATTCTTCCTTCCACGCCTTTAAAAATGGGGTTTTTTCAAATGCATTTCTCCCAACAGATTCGATTGTTTCGGGCAGGGATACCGTAGTTAATGCCGCGCAGCCAAAGGCGAGCTTATCCGGGATATGACGCACACCATCGCCAAGCAAGAGTGTATGCAGGCGTGTGCAGTCATAAAAGAGAGCGCTGCCAAATTCTTTGCCGTCACTTAAAATTTGTACCTCCAACAGACCGCTTTGCGCAAATGCCAGATTTCCTATTTTCTTTAAGGTTTCAGGAATGTAAATTTTTTCCAATTTGTTGCAGCGGTAAAATCCCATGCCCCCAATTTCTTCAAGCTGTTCTGGCAAATTTATCTGGGTGAGGGAATTGCAGCCGTAAAATACCTGCCGCCCAATCCTCTTTAACTTCTGTCCAAAATGAACTTCCTTTAACTTCTTGCAATGCCGAAATGTATTTTCCTCAATCTGTTCTAATTCCGGCAGTAAAATGCGCAAAAGTTTTACGCAGTTCTCAAATGCCCCCTCCCCGATCTTTTTTACCGATCCGGGAATTTTAATGGTCTGCAAAAGCAGACATCCGCGGAAGGCTCTCTCCCCAATCTCGGTAAGGCTCTCCGGCAGCAGAATGCGGTCGATCTCCTCCTTGCCCGCGAACGCCTCGTTTGCAATCCTAGTAACACCATCCGGAACCACAACGCGGGATTCATTGCCTAAATATTTTAAAAGAACCGTCCCGCAGAAACGGAAATTGCCAAGAATCTGTCTGTGGATGGTATGGACAAGGTTATTTGAGCGTTCTTCCCCCTCGACACCCCCCTCAATGCCCCGCATTAAAAATTCTCCCTCCGGCGTTATTATTCGTTTTAGGGAAGTGCAGTTTTTAAATGCGTCAGAATCAATTTTTACCTTACCATTTTGAAAGATTACCTCCTCTAAATTGATACAATTGCGAAACGCCCGACTTTTGATCTCCTTTAGTGAAGCGGGAAGACGAACGGAGAGAATTCCCCTGCGATCAAAAAAACAGCTTTTGCCAATCTGATCAATCCCCTCCGGAATTTCCACGTATTTTAAATTTGTTCGAAACCGCACAAGGCAATGCCCGTCCAACTCGAACATACTTAAAACATCCTCTGCAATCCGGCGAATTAAAAATGGCAGGGAGCCTTCCCCGATCGCCGCCCCTACCAGACCGGAAAGCAAATATCGCTCCCCGTCGGAAAACGCGATATCACAAAGCCTTCCGCAGCTAGTAAATACATCGCAGATACAGTCCGGATCAAGATCTCTTGAAATTACCAGACGGCAAAGTGTGGTATCATTTAAGAATGCCTGATGTCCTAGTCTGCGCACGCCCGGAATCCACGCTTCCACCAAATGATCACAGTACAAAAAGACGCAGCTGCCAAGCTCTATAACGGATGCGGGAAGATGTATGCTTCTTAAAGAATGACAGCGGTGAAAGGCATACTCGCCGATCTCTTTCACCCCTTCCGGGATCTCTAATTCGCACAGATTGCGGCAGCCCTTAAATGCCCTGGGCAAAATGCGGCGCAGGCTCTGCGGCAGCACAATCTTTTTTATGGAGACACAGGCTTTAAATGCATCCTCCCCAATGGTATGCACACCCTCCGGCACGATAACCGTTTCTGCTCTGCCCTCGTAGGATACAAAAAATCCGTCCCGGATTTTTAATCCATTTTGAATTTTTAGATCGTTTAGGATCCCCGTGCTCTCCAACCCCCCTTGTTTATCCTCCATCTTTGGCGGCCTCCTTTTCCAAAAAGATCAGTCCAAGCAGTTCCCTTAGTTCCTCTGTGCTTCCCGCCCGGTATAGCTGTTCTTTATATTTCTTTGTGCCTTTTCGCTTTTTCATCCCGTTTGACGCGATCCGCTGTATATACCTTAGGGCAAAGGTTTCGTCATAGTATTTTAGGGCAAGTTCTAACTGTTCTATCATTGTGAGATAAAAACTCTTCTGATATTGTTTTCCGGTTAAATCCCGAATGATAAACGGATTTTCTAGCGCATAGCGTCCGAGCATAATCCCGTCCGCCCCGGTAAGTTCCATTACCCGATCAGCGTCCGCGACCGAATTGATTCCCCCGTTGGCAATCACAGGGATCGAAACTGCTGCCTTCGCCTGCGCAATCTCCTCATAGTGCGGGATACCATCGTACATCATACTGCGGGAACGCCCATGTATGGTGATCATATCCGCTCCCGCATCCTCGCACATTCTGGCGAACTCTGCCGCAAACATATGATTTTCCTGAATGCCGGTGCGGCATTTTACACTGACCGCCTTGCCGCTTTTTTTTGCTGCGCGAATCAGCGCGGCGGCGCGCGGTAAATCGAGCATCAGTGCGCTGCCTTCACCACTCTTAAATACATTGGGAACAGGGCAGCCCATATTGAGATCGATAATATCGAATTTTTCCAGCACCTCGCTTCCTGCCACCTTCTCAATAATCGAAGGGTTTCCTCCAAGAAGCTGCGCTGCCTGCACCTCTCCGCAGTCCTCATTGGAAAGCAGGAGTTGTTCTGTCGCGCGGTCTTTGTATTTTAATGCGTTGGCACTCGCCATCTCCGTAAAACTTAATCCTGCCCCAAGCTGATAAACCAAAACACGAAAGGGCAGACAGGTATATCCGGCAAGCGGTGCCATCAAGACGTTGGACGGGAGTAAGAAACTCCCGATACGAAGTTTTTTTACTTCCATAACCCCCTCCATTTTTACCTTTATCAGAGTGCGATCTTCAGCAAAGATAAGCCTTTGGCATTCTCCAACTTCTGTTTAATTTTCTTTTTCTAAAATCTCCAAATTTTTCCTAATCATCTCACAGCGCTGTGCTACGCAATCCACTGAACGTCCCGGATCGCTTGGCGTATAAAAGACATAATCCATTAACTTTTCGATATTCGTTGCCGCCACATGAAGTCTTGTATCCGATGAGGCGTAATAGATATATACTTCTCCGTTTTCCTTTGCAATCGCGCCGTTGGTAAAGACCACATTGGAAACGTCGCCCACGCGCTCGCCGCCCTTTGGTCCAATCAAAAGTCCGGATGGCTCCGCAATCACCCTCCACGGCTCTTTCAGATCCGTCGCAAAAGCGTAGATGACATAGCGCAGTCCCGCGGCGGTATTACGCACACCATGCGCAATATGAATCCATCCGCGCTCGGTTTTAATCGGCACCGCACCCGCGCCGTTTTTTGCTTCCGTGATGGTGTGATATTTGCGGCGGCTTGTAATCACCTCCTCATCAATTACGGCGTTGGTGATATCCTCGCACAGCCCAAAACCAACTCCTCCGCCCGAACCGGTATCAATAAAATCATCCATCGGGCGTGTGTAGAACGCGTATTTTCCATTGACAAATTCCGGGTGCAGCACGACATTTCGCTGCTGCGGGGAATTTAGAGTCTTTAAATTTGCAAGCCGCTCCCAAACTCTTAGATCCTTAGTGCGCACAATACCTGCCGCCGCCACCGCCGCGGAGAGGTCATTTACCGTAGTGTCCTTGCTTTCCGAGCAGAATACCCCGTAGATATAGCCATCCTCATGTTTAGTCAGGCGCATATCATATACATTGGTTTCCTGCGGGCAGGTATCCGGAAGCTGCACAGGGTAATCCCAAAAATGAAAACCGTCCACCGGGCTGTCACTCTCTGCCACGGCAAAGAAAGATTTGCGGTCAGCTCCCTCCACACGCGCCACTAGATAATATTTCCCATTAAGCAGGATCGCGCCGGAATTAAATGTGGCATTTACACCGAGACGCTCCATAAAATATGGATTGGTATGGATATCCAGATCATATTTCCAGAAAAGCGGAATATGCTCCCTAGTTAAAACCGGGTCGCGAAATCGATCGTAAATGCCGTTGTAATCGCTGATCTTCTCATTTTTTCTTGCCAACAGGCGGGTATATTTTTCTAGTTCCACATAGTATTGCTTATGTAACATGATTTGTACTCCCTTCTAATTTATATTTTTTATAATTCTGTCCGCCGGATTAATTCCATACACATTCTTCCGTTGTGGTACGGACATTTCCATGGCTCTACAATCGGCTTTTTGCTAGTAGGTCTTCCATTTTCATCCAACTCCCAATACCACTCAGAACCCTCGCGCGGATCGACTAAATTTTCCATAATATAATCAAAGATATTCTCGCTTGCCTCAAGGTATTCGGCGCGCTTTTGTTTCTGCCAGCCATTGTAAAAGCCCACCACGGCTTCCGCCTGCACCCACCAGATGCGGGAGGTATTATCCACACCGCGCTCACACTCGTTTAGCAGAGAATGATTGACATAGGCACGCTCATAAATCCGCGCGGTAAGTGCCCTTGTTATCGGTGTAAGTTTTTCGGTCATTGTCTTATCGCCAAGCACCTCAAGCCCTCGGTCAAGCAGCCATGCCGTTTCAATATCATGCCCGTAGGAGTGCAAGTCGATAATACTGTTCATCTCCCGATCAAAAAATACTTCCTGGCGACGCTTGTTTGGATTATAAATCTTGTCCGCAATAGTATTCATCATAAAGCGCAGACGCTCCGCTGCCAGTTCATGCTTTGTGACGCGGTACAGCTCTGTATACGCCTCAAATACATGAAGCAGAGTGTTCATCGTCTTTTCGGCGATCACCCCGTTCTCGGAGAGCTTATCATTCTCCACCGGGAAAAAATTGCGGTCGAATGCCTCTAAATAACCGATCTCATCAGTACATTTTGTCTCGATAATCTCCATCAGTTTGATAGCCTCTGCGATCGCCTCCGGCGTTTTCGTCGCATCATAGTAGGAAGAGAGTGCGTAGATGGCAAATGCCTGATTATAAGTATGTTTCGTGGTATCCGCAGGACTTCCGTCAAAATTGATTGACCAATAGATCCCGCCGTTTTCTTTATCCAGACAATGATCTGCCATAAACTGATAGGCATGGTCAGCATACTCTAAGAGTGAGGAATCTTTTAATATCATCGCCGCATTGGAGAAAAACCAGAGAATGCGGCTGTTTAAGATACAGCCCTTCACGGATTTTTTATCCACATTTAAATCAAAATCCATATATCCATAAAAGCCGCCGTTTTCCTCATCTTTTAATTTCTCCCAGAACGGCAGCAGTTTTTTGCGCAGATGTTCCTCTGCGCGCTCACGCATTTCCATTTTTTATAAACCTCCCGCAATAAACCTGATAATAGTATAACACAAAAGAGAAAAGAAGTCACCGCTTAAAATTCAAAAATTCCAGCGGCATTCTTTTTAAGGGATGATAGTCAGCTCCATCATCGCCTACAGAGGCGGGAGTCATCCCACATTTAATATATCAGAAAAGGGGCACTGCAAAATGAAGTCTCCATCTTGCAAGTTCCCCTTTCTTTACTATTGTTCATCCACAGACTCACATATGAAAGTTTACTGCTGACGCAGTATGCGAGCCGAAACGCAATCAAATTAGATAATTCCGATAGTTCCGTCATCCCCGTTTTCAGTGTGATGCTCCTTGATATAGGTTACAATCTCATCCACCGTCGTAAATGCCAGACCTACATAGCTGTCCGCCGCGCCGTAGTAGATCGCGATCTTTCCGCTTGCCGCGTCAGTAAGTGCTGCGCATGGGAATACTACATTTTGCACAAAACCAGTCTCCTCATACCATTTCTCCGGCGTTAAGATAAAGTCCTTTGTACGGTATTTTACAATGGACGGATTATCAATATCAAGCAGTGCCGCGCCCATACTATAGACATAGCCATTGCAGGTGCCGGTCACGCCATGATAGAATAAAAGCCAGCCCTCACTTGTCTCAATCGGTGCTGCGCCGCCGCCAATCTTTAAGCTCTGCCACCACTGATTATAGCCTTTTGTCATCACATGTTTATGCTTGCCCCAGTATACCAGATCCGGACTCTCACTGACAAAAATATCACCGAACGGCGTGTGTCCGGAATCACTTGGGCGGGAGAGCAATACAAAATTTCCGCCGATCTTGCGCGGGAAAAGTACACCGTTGCGGTTGAACGGGATAAACGGATTATCCAGGCGGACAAAAGTCTTAAAATCGGTGGTCTTTGCAAGTCCCAATGCCGCGCCATAAAAATCTGTACACCAGATAATATAGTAGGTATCCTCCACCTTAACCAGGCGCGGATCATATGCATAACGGGGCATATACGGCTCGCCGGACTCATTTACCATCTTGATTTTTTCCGTTTCGAACTCCCAGTGGATCGCATCTTTGCTGCGCCCAAGATATAGATGT
>CAJUCG010000114.1 GCA_910585065.1 uncultured Lachnospiraceae bacterium | reverse complement strand
GGTTCCAAAACTTATCGCTTCCCCCGCGTTTTTCATCCAAAGTCACCAGCCCGGACTGGCGCAAAACCTCGTCCTCGTACCCCAAGTTTTTTAAATATTTGTACAGATCGTCCGAATATTTGTTCGAGTATCCAAGCCCAAAATGCACGATCGTCTCATCGCTTAGCGCGCGCTTTTTTAAATACTGCATCGCCGCCCGCCCACGCTCGGATTTTAACTGATAAAAATAATATTTTGCCGCCTCCTTGTTCGCCGAAAAAAGTTTGGCTTTAAATTCCGATGCGCGCCTCGCCTCGTCGGAATATTCTAAGGCAGGCAGCTCAATATGCGCCCGCTCTGCCAACATCCGCACCGCCTCGAGAAAGGTAAGATTCTCGTACTCCATCAAGAAAGTAAAGACATTCCCCCCCTTCCCGCAGCCAAAGCAGTAAAACATCTGCTTTGCAGCACTCACCGAAAACGAGGGAGTTTTCTCATTGTGGAATGGGCAGCATGCCATATGGCTTGCACCTTTCTTTGTCAGATGCACATAGGAGCCAATAACATCGACAATATCATTTCTGGAGCGTATCTCCTCCACCAGTTCCTCGGGATAATACATAATTTCCTCCGTTAAATATACTTTTCTATATTAAAATACATTCCACGCATCCGGTATCATAATCTCCCCGTACTTCTGCACAGCGTAGTGATCGGTCATCCCTGCGACATAATCGCAGACAACGCGCCAATTTTCCTCGCCACCCTCCTCAATCATATAACGGTATTCCTCCGGCAAATGCTCTGTATGTTCCGCATAATAAACATAGAGCTGCTCAACCATCGCCTCTGCCTTTTTCTCCTCGCCTTTTGCTATTGGGTTAGTGTATACATTTTCAAACATATATTTTCTAAGTCCAGTCATCGCTGCAAATACTTCCTCTGACATACGAATATCGCAGGAATCCTCACTCTGTATTACAATATCGTGAATCATGGTATTGAGGCGTTCTCTGACACTGTGACCCAAGACTACAGTATATTCCTTCGGAATTTTCTCCTCCTCAATAATATGCCCGCGAACAGCATCGTCAATATCATGGTTAATATAGGCAATTTTATCCGAGAGCCGCACAATTTTTCCCTCTAAGGTCGCAGGATTTCCCGCGGTCTGATGATTTAAAATGCCGTCGCGCACCTCGAAGGTAAGATTTAATCCCTTGCCATTTTTTTCCAAATGCTCCACCACCCGCACACTCTGTACACAGTGGTTAAAACCCCCCGGACAAACGCGGTTTAGTGCGCGTTCCCCGGCGTGTCCAAACGGCGTATGCCCAAGATCGTGACCGAGCGCGATCGCCTCTGTCAAATCCTCATTTAGGCGCAAAGCCCGCGCGATCGTGCGCGCATTCTGCGCCACTTCTAATGTGTGCGTGAGTCTTGTGCGGTAATGGTCGCCCTCCGGTGCCAAAAATACCTGCGTCTTGCCCTTTAATCTGCGAAATGCCTTGCTGTGCAAAATGCGATCGCGGTCGCGCTGGTAGACGGGACGCAAATCACAAGGATCCTCAGCGCGATCGCGTCCTATAGAAGCATCGGAAAATGCGGCATACGGAGAAAATAATTGATGCTCTCTTGCCTCCTGTTTTTCTCGTATACTTATTTTTTCTTCCATTTCACACTCCATTCCTGTAAAACTGACAAAATACCCCTCTACTTATATTATTCTGCCGATAAAGCAAATTCTCCTTTTTCTATAAAAAATTTTTTTGCCCGTTAAAAAGCACCCTCCATCCAGGAAGATGCCCCTTATCTCTATATTTCCATTTTTTTGTAAATTTATATTTTTTTATCGCATTCCCCGGAGGGCTATAGATCTGGCAATTTTTAATGCCAGATCTATAAAAAATTAGAAAAACAGCCGTCCCACCTGGTACACTAAACTTGCCATCAGCCACGCGATAAAAAGCTGATAGATCACCGTTGCCGCCGTCCATTTAACAGATTTTAACTCCCGGCGGATCACGGCGATCGTCGCTACGCACGGCGTGTACAACAGCACAAATACCATAAGCGCGTAAGCATTTAAGGCGGTGAAGCCAAACTCTGCTAAACTTAAAGAAAGTTCTGCCATCCCTGCGGATGAACTCGCATTCCCAATGCCAAAAAGTACGGAGATACTTGACACCACGACTTCCTTTGCCGCCAGCCCCGAAATTAAAGCGAGTGCAATCTGCCAGAGTCCAATGCCCGCTGTGGAAAGAACAGGGGCGATCGCCTTGCCGATCATCGCGCCAAAACTTTCGGACATATCCGTAACCAGTCCCTTTGTACCAAAATTTAAGATAAACCAGACAAGGATCGACGCGATAAAGATCGTGGTTCCCGCCTTGGTCAGATAATCCTTTACCTTCTCCCAGACATAGATGGCGATCGTGCGCGCATTTGGCACCTTGTATTCGGGCAGCTCAATCAAGAGCGGATTTCCCGTATCTTTGCTGGCTTTCCTCTCTATTCGGCTCATCACAAACGCCGTCGCAATGCCGGTCGCCATACCGAGCAAATACATTGAAAATGCCGCAATCATCGCATTCTTCCCAAAAAACATTTGCGAGAACAGCACATAGACTGGCAGTTTTGCCGAACACGACATAAACGGAGTTACAAAGATTGTTCGTCTGCGGTCAGCGGGATCTTCTAAGGCTCTCGATGCCATCACCGCCGGCACACTGCACCCAAAGCCTAGCACCATCGGGATAAATGCGCGCCCGGAAAGTCCTAGTTTCCCCATCAGTCCGTCCATCACATAGGCAACTCGCGACATATAGCCGCTGTCCTCCAAAAAGGCAAGTGCCAGAAAAAGAATAAAAATATTTGGCAGAAAGGTTAATATCCCGCCCACTCCCGAAATAATGCCGTCCACAATCAGGGAAGTCACTGCCGCATTGACTTTTGCCGCCGCAAATCCCCTTTGCACCGCCCCGGAAAACCAGCCGAGAAAATCTTCAAAATAGCCCTTTAGCCAGTCCCCGATAAAAAAGGTTAGAAAAAACACCGCTGCCATAATCACCAAAAACATCGGAAGTCCGAAATACCGATGCGTCAGCAGCTTATCGACTCTGTCCGTCATCGCCGCCTTAGTCTGTTTGTTTACCAAACATTCCTCGATGATCTCCTCAATAAAATCATATTTTTCATTAATAATATCCGTTTCGTAGCTGCGGTCAATAATATCAGAGAGATCAAGCCCGACTTTGGCGACAATCTCCTCATCCTGCTCAAGCAGCTTTAGCGCGTGCCAGCGATAATTTGAGCTTTTAAAGCCCGCCGCCTTCATCCGCTCTGTCAGCTCGTCGATCTTGTCCTCGATTGCATCGTCGTAAACCATCGCAAATTCCTCGTGATGGTTGTGTCTGTGATGGCTTGGCACCTCCCTTTCCGGGTGCTGATGCTCTAAGATCGCTCTGCGCTTTTCTTTGTGGTGCGCGACAGTGTGAATCAGAATTTGCAGGCCTGCGCGCTTTCTGGCCGAGACGGGAATGCAGGGAATGCCAAGCATTTCCGGCAGTCGGTGCAGATCAATCTCCATCCCGCGTTCCTGCACAATATCCATCATATTCAGTGCCAGCACAACAGGTTTTCCCAACTCAATCAACTGCAAGGTCAGATAGAGATTTCGCTCTAACGCCGATGCGTCCGCCACATCGACAATCACATCCACATCCGAGTCAAGGATAAACTGTCTGGTTAGCTTCTCCTCCATTGTGTAGGAGGTTAGACTGTAGATCCCTGGCAGATCAACTAACTTGAACTGATGTTTGTGATATTTTAGCGCGCCTTCCTTTTTCTCCACCGTCACCCCCGGCCAATTCGCTACCTTTAGGCGTGCGCCGGTGTAAGCGTTGAACAATGTTGTTTTACCGCAGTTCGGATTTCCAACAAAGCCAACCTGCAATTCTTTTTCCTGCTCCATATGTATACTTCCTTCCAAGATACATTTTATTAGCAATCTATTTTATATTTCTCCGATATAGATATGTTGTGCAATCTTTTTTCCAACGGCAAGCCTTGTTCCACGCACACAAAAAATCACAGATCCGCTGCGCTTGTTATTTAACACCCTCACCTGCGTCCCCGCAGTTAATCCAAGGGCGGTCAAACGCATTTTTGTCGCGCGCGGCAGCAGCATTTCGTGTACCTGATACACGCCGCCAATAGCCGCAGCGCATAAATTTTTCTCCTGCATCCTTATCCCTCCTAAGCGTTACCGCTCCATCCGTTCAAGCACCGCCTCAATCGCTTCCTCTTCCGAGAGAAAGGCCTCTACAATCGCAGGTTCAAACTGTGTTCCGGAACCCTCCTCGATAATGCGGAACGCCTCCTGCATCGAGTGAACTTCCTTGTAGCAGCGGCGGCTAATCAGCGCGTCAAACACGTCCGCCACCGACATGATCCGCGCGCAGAGCGGAATTTCCTCACCCTTAAGCCCCTCTGGATATCCTGTCCCGTCCCAGTGTTCATGGTGATATAGTGCTATCTGTTCAGCCATTTCCCTATAATCATCTTCCTCAATATTTTCAAGGCATTGTCTGATAATCTGCGCGCCAAGTACAGTATGGGTCTTCATTACCTCATACTCCTGATTGGTCAGCCTGGCAGGCTTGCACAAAATATTGTCCGTGATCGAGATCTTTCCGACATCGTGCAGCGCGGAGGCCTGCATCATATTGCGAATCATCCGCTCATTTAGCTGCTCTTCATACTCCGGCATCTTTCTTAAATGATCAGCGATAATTCCCATATAAAATCCCACACGCTTAACGTGCTGCCCTGAATCCCTGTCACGGTTCTCAATCAGATTCGCAATATTGGCAATAATGCTGGTCTGCATTTTCTCGATCCGCTTTGATTTCTGCTGTACTAAGAGCGAAAGTTTTTTGCGGTAATCATCCATCTCCAACGTGCGCGCAACGCGCATCTTCAATACTTCCGGTGCATATGGCTTTTTGACGAAATCGTTTGCCCCCGCATCAAGGCAGGCCACCTCCATCTCCTCGCTCGATGTCACCATAACGACGGGCATCTCGCGCAGATGAAGATTTCCCCGGATAAAGCGCAAAACGCCCAACCCGTTTAGTCCGGGCATTACATAATCAAGCAAAACCAGATCGAAACGCCATTCTGCAAGGATGGCAACCGCCTCCTCCCCGGAATTTGCAGAAGATAATTCGTACTCATCCTCCAAACACCCCTTGGCAAATGCAATATTCATTCGGTTATCATCGACAATTAATATTTTTCTCATCGCTCCACCGCCTTCCCGTGCGCAGGTTCTCCCTGTAACTGATGTCCATAATTATAGTAGCACGTTCGCAAATCAACGTCAATTAGCGATTTCTCATTCTTTGCTGTTTTTTGTAATTTCTTTGCAATTTTCTTTTCTCCTGCTGTAGATGCAGCCACAATAGTTCTGGCGGTACAGATGAAATTCTCTTGAAAGCTCAATTGAGCGTTGGTATCCGCCCTTCTTTTTAAAATCTGAATACAGGTAAGCGACTTTATAGGTATCCGACAATTCTCTGCCGATCTCATTGAGTTTTGCTGCATTTTTGAGCGGGCTTATGGAAAGTGTTGTCGTAAAATAATCAAACCCTCTCTCCTTTGCTTCCTTTGCCGCGAGAGAAAGCCTAAGCCGATAGCAGGCAAAGCAGCGCTCCCCTCCTTCTGGTGACTCCTCCATCCCCCTTGCCATCGCAAAAAAACGCTCCGGATCGTAATTTCCCAAAAGTAGCTTTACCGGGTGTACAACCGAAATTTCTTCAATTAGCCGCGCAATCTCTTCCACACGCTTTTCATATTCCTCTTTAGGAAAAATATTCGGGTTATAGTAAAATACGGTAATATTAAAGTATTTTGACAAATATTCTAAAACATAACTGGAACATGGCGCGCAGCAGGCGTGCAAAAGCAAGGACGGAGTTTTTCCGTTCTCAGTAATCTGCTTTAGTGTCTCGTCCAGCACACGCTGATAATTGACCTTCGCCAAATCCTTCTGCATTCCCCCGCCCCCTCACATTAGACCGCGATACCTGTTTACGCACGCATAGATCTCCTGCTTGCGCACTGCAGCAAGTGTAGCGGGAAGGTAACTGCCTCTGCATAGGCTAGAAAGCCCATCGCGCTTTATCTGCTCATCAAGCTTTGTCACCAGTGCCTCAATATCCTGCGGACGATTCTCCAACTGGTCTGCAAGTGCTTTTAAGCAGTAGGAAAGTGTTGTCGTCTGCTCAAAGTCTAAAAGCTGCTCGACAAAACTTAAATCCACGGTATCCCTGCCAAAAGAAAAGCTGTCCCTGCCAAACTGCTTTACCTTGACCTCATCATACTTCTTTTCCAGCCGTCCAATCTTTACCACGCGCTTTTTTGCCGTCTCGGAAAAAATAGCTCCGATCGCTGTCTTTTTAGAAGAAAGCCTCTCAAGCGGAGGTTCGCCCTCCATACACTCTCTTACGCGCGCGGTAATATCGAGCGTTTTGTAATTGTCCATCTGGATCACGCGGTCAGAAATATGGAAGTACGCGCCGGAACTGCCCGCAACTAAAATCACGGAAACCCCATATTTTTCGTATAATTCTCTCGCCTGTAACAAAAATGGAGTGATCGGCTCTTTGTCCGGGGAAACCACCCGCTGCATCAATTCGTCGCGCACCATAAAATTTGTCGCGCAGGTATCTTCGTCAATCAGGAGCAACTTTGCCCCGGCGCGGATCGCCTCGACCACATTCGCTGCCTGCGAGGTGGAGCCGCTCGCATCCTCCGTGGAGAAATCCACGGTATCTTTGCCGTTAGGCAGATCGCTGATAAACGGAGAGATATTGACATGGGTCACTGCTCTGCCATCTTCTGCACGCACCTTGACGGCATCATCCTGTGTGATCACAAACTCCCTGCCATCCTTTGCAATGTGATTGTAAACTCCCTGTTCTAATGCCTTTAAAAGCGTTGATTTCCCGTGATAGCCGCCGCCAACAATCAGCGTGATCCCCGCAGGAATTCCCATCCCCTTTACCACGCCGCGGTGCGGCAGATCTAACTCTATCTCAAATTCCTTTGGCGAGACAAACGCAACAGCATTTTTCATTGGCTTTTGTGAGACACCACTCTCTCTTGGCAAAATCGCGCCATTTGCCACAAATGCGACTAATCCTCTCTCTGAAATTGCCTCCCTGACTGCCTGTTCGTCCTCCGCAAGTTCTAAAACCGCTCTTACTTCCTCCGCGCGCAAATTCTTGTAAAAAAGTGAGCGTTTTACTGCCTGGGGAATATAGTCAAACAAGATCTTGTGCAGTTCTCCGGCATTGATTGTGCGCCCATTTGCCGGAAAACCGACTTCAAAGCGCACCAGGATATCACCGTTTTGTATCTCGCACGCAGTTCGCGCCAAAATCTCCTGCCCCGGACGGCTAACCCCAATCAGCCCGCTTTTGCCGGAACCTCTCGCCTGAAAGGTATAATCCGAAAGCGTCCGCCCGAAGCCCCGCAGAAGATAATCTGAGAGTGCAACGCGCTTATACTCCTTCTCATACATATCTAAAGCAAATCCCGCCTGTGCTTTTCCTACGCGCACACTTACGCGCGACGGCGCGGCGAACGGGTCGCCCTGCACATGGTCAATTCCCAATACGTAGCCCATAAACTGATAATTTCCGCGCAGATCCTTGTAGGCAGGATACCCTTTATGGTCAATATTTTTTAACATCTGTTCCAAGTCGGTCTGTGATTTCATCTCTATACTCCCTCTTTCTTTTCTGCCACAGGTACAATCTCTAAAAGTGCCTCCATTAACCGCTCCATCTGCTCCTTGGTCCCAATTGTAATCCGCAGATAATTGTCAATGCGCGGCTTGTTAAAATACCGCACAAAGATTCCACGCTCCTTTAGCGCGGCAAAAATTTTCGCCGCAGGGACGAAAGGATGTGTTACAAACAAGAAATTGGCAGCACTGTCAAGACAGGTAAACTTAAGCCGCTCAAGCTCCATCCTTGCCCAGGTGCGCGTCCGTATCACCTTCTCGCAGCACTCCCTAAAATAAGCATCATCCTCCACTGCTGCCACACCGACAGAGAGGGAAGGATAATTCATGGTGTAGGAATTGATCGAATATTTCACATCATTCATTGCCCGGATCAATGTGGGGCTGCCCATCGCATAGCCGATGCGCATTCCCGCCATCGCTCGCGATTTCGAAAAAGTCTGCACAATCAAAAGGTTTTCGTATTTTTTAAGCAGGGGAAGTGCCGATTCCCCGCCAAAATCCACATAGGCCTCATCAACAATCACCACAGATTCCTGATTGTGTTCTAAAATATCCTCAATAAAATCAATTCCCTCCGCGATCGAGGTCGGCGCATTCGGGTTCGCAATTACAATTCCGCCGTTCTTTTGGTAGTAATCCTCCTTGCGGATGCGAAAATTTTCATCGAGCATCGGACATTTATACGGAATTTCATAAACTTGTGCCCACACATCATAAAAGGAATAGGTAATATCTGGAAAAAGCACTGGGCGATCGGAATGAAAAAAAGTTAAAAACGCCACCGAAAGCACGTCATCCGATCCCACTCCGACAAAAACCTGATCGTTTTCCAGTCCATAACACTTTGCCAAAACGGCAGTGAGTGGCTCTGCCTTAAAATCCGGATACAGACGGAAACGTTCCATATTATCACATAGCTGCCGCATTGCCGCCTCAACTTTTGGAGATGGCGGATAGGGATTCTCGTTCGTATTCAGCTTTACCATATTCGCAAATATGGGCTGTTCCCCCGGCATATATGGCTCCACCCTTCTAAAATTTTTCTCCCATGCATTCAAAATTGATCCCTCATTTCTATAAATATTCTCCTTTTTGTAACCTTTCTGTCAAAAATACCCCCGGACAGTTTTCTTCCTCCACCCTGTCCGAGGGCAATTTTTATCATTTCTCTCACATTTCCCACTGCCTATAACAGATAGGCTATGTAATTTATACTTTTTCCCAACAGATTATTGCTTGGTCAGCACAAAACGCCCAACCAACTCGTCCAGAATCGTTGCCTGTGCAGATAATTCCTCGCTGGTCGCAGAAGCCTGCTGCGCGGTTGCCGCATTGACCTGAACCACCTCAGAAATCTGATCCACACCCACTTCAGCCTGACGAACTGCCTCTGTCTGGTCTTCCACCATATTTTTCAAGTTTCTTGAGAACTCTGCAATCTGCTTAATTCCATCCACAACGGACTCGATCGCGTGTGCCGCGCGCTCTGCTGAGCTATTGCCCTCAGCCACTTCCTTAATGGAACCTTCAATCAGCTCTCTTGTATCCACTGCCGCCTTCGCGCTCTGGTTTGCCAGCTCACGAATCTGATCCGCCACAACTGAGAATCCTCTTCCGGAATCCCCCGCTCTTGCCGCCTCGATCGAAGCGTTCAGCGACAAAAGATTGGTCTGTGCCGCAATGGATTCAATCTTGGAAATAATATCGCCAATTCTTGCCGAAGCCTCGTTGATGCGTCCCATCGCCTCCATCATGCGGTGCATTTCCTCACGGCTGCTATCCGCCGCATCCGCATAGTGCTGTGCTTTGCTGTAAGATTCCTCCGCGCTCTGCGCGCTCTTTTCCATCGTCGCAGTAATATCTGAGATCGTCGCGTGCAATTCCTCCACTGCGCCCGCCTGTTCGGTCGCACCCTCCGCAAGACTCTGCGAAGCCTTAGCTAAATCGCCGGAACCACAGGATACATGGCTTGAGGATTCCCCGATCGAAAGCAAGGTTTCCTTCATCTGATCGCGCATACCACGCATTGACTCGTACAGCTTCTTAAAATCCCCAGTATAACGCTTTGATGCCTTTGACTTTACCGCATAATTGCCGTCCGCCATCTCGCCGAGTACTTCCCCGATATCATGGATAATCACATTCAAATGATCCGCCATAATCATGGCATCCGCTGTCATCTCTTCAATCTCATCACCTGATTTAATCGCCGGGAACGGAGAGGTAAGATCGCCCTCCGAAAATGTCTTTAACCGGTTGCCAAGCTGCTTTAGCGGAGAGGTGATTCTTACAGAGATACGCTTGCCAATTCTTGTGGACAGATACATCGACCCTCCAATTAACAGGACGATAATTATACCGACCATCACGCAGGCAATAGTGAGTGTCTTTGATAATTTGTTTCCCTCACTTACCTTTACATCCAAAAGTCCTTCCAATTTATCATAAATCGAAGAGTAGACTGGTGCCAGCTGAGTCAGTGCCATCTCCTGGGCAAGTTTACAATACTCTCTGTCCGTAGTTGCCCCCAGCCTCATAATCTTGTCATCCAATTCCCAATACGTTTTTAAATCCTGTTCGATCTGATCATAATTGGCTCTGCCGTCCTCTGAAACAATCGTATCTTCAATTTTTGCAAAACTTCTCTCAAATGCTGCAATCATATCTGTATGCTGCTGCACCACTTCGTCAATTGCCTCCTGATTATCATAGCCGATCGTAGCGCGCAGTGACGAGCGAATAT
>CAJUCG010000113.1 GCA_910585065.1 uncultured Lachnospiraceae bacterium | reverse complement strand
TGTCGACATTATAATATCTGTCGATATTATACCATAAATATTTAAGTTGGGCTATCAAATTTTGTGAAAATCTTGCGGTCTTCTTATTTCCCGTCATAGGCTTTCAGTCTTTCGCATAGAATGAAAGGAACCCTGTGAAACCAAAGTGTGCTGCCGGGGCGGAATAATTTGAAATAATGGAGGGATAAGGTGGAAGATAGATCAGGCGAGATCATTAGTCAATATGACATCAAAGTCTGCCGTTCCTATCGTGCCAGAGGCGGAATGATATTGGAAACAAACCGGGGGCTTAAGTTTTTTGGTCCCTGCCCGGCAAGCGAGCGGAGACTGGAGTTTGAGGATGCGTTAAAAATGCAGATGAGGGAACATGGGTACGCTAATACGGACTGCTTTGTGCGCAACTGTGAGCGAAAACTTTCAAGCAGCAACAATATTGGGGAGCGTTATGCTCTGCGCGATTGGTATGCACTTGAGGAATGTTCCCTGCGCCAGGAGGCAAGCATTATGGCAGCTGCCAAGAATCTTGCACTTTTGCATTTGACCATGTCTGGGATAAAGACAGCGGAGCGGGAGAATTATCTGGCGGAGGACATGACAAAGACCTTTGAAAAACGCAATCGGGAATTAAAACATGTAAAAAGCTTTTTGGCAAAGCGGAAAAATAAATCGCCCTTTGAGGTTCGGTATTTAAACTGCTGCGGGGGTTTTTACGAGGAGGCAATAAACGCTGCTAAGGAATTGGAAGAGCTTGATTGGCGGGCATTGTTTGAAGAAAATGTGCAGCGTGGAAATGTACTGCACGGAAATTATACGTACCACAATATCTTAATGGGTGCCGTCCCGATACGCCAGATGGGAAAAGCAGCACAGGAGGCGACGGGAATTGCGACAGTCAATTTTGATAAAGCAGTTTTAGGAATTCAGGTCTATGATCTCTATCAATATATGCGCAAAGTGATGGAGAAGAACAATTGGCAGTACACGCTGGGAATGCAGCTTTTAGATGCCTATGAGCAGGTGCGCGCACTCTCAGTAAGAGAGAAAAAACTTCTTGCGGTATTGCTTGCCTACCCAGAAAAATTTTGGAAGATCACAAACTATTATTACAATTCGAGAAAATCCATGATACCGCAGAAAAATATGGAGAAGCTGGAAATGTTGCTTATCCAGCAGACTCCTAAAAAAGAGTTTTTACAGAAGCTTTGTCATTTTTAAAATTATATGGTATACTATATGGGAAAATAAAATACAAGGAGATGACACGATGGAGAGCAGAAACAAAAATCGGAAACATTCGTATGCGGGCGGACCGCCCAAGGGGGCGGTTCTGCTTGTCATGGTTTTGGCGGCGGTCATGATACTTGCGATCGCTGCTTTTCGTGTTGCTGCGGACAGTAAAAAGCCTGCCTCCTCCGCGGGGAAAAAGCCGACACCAGCACCGACTTATGCAGCGGCATCCAGGGAAACCAAAAAGGATATCGGGATCTTAGAGTATACGGACGCTGAGACGAAGACCCTGCAAATCTATGGGGTAGGTGAGGAAAAGGTTTTATGGCTGACCTACACCAGTGCAACAGACATTACAGATAAATATGGACAAGCAATTGTGGCAGGACAGTTGGCACGGGGAGATATTCTTGAAATTGAGTATGAGGCAGACGGAGGGATTGCCCGCTCGGTTGCGATTGCAAAGGAGGTTTGGGAACATCCCTACCAGACGGGACTTGTGGTCAGTACAAAGAGGGAGATGCTGACTGTAGGCAATAGAAATTTTATCTATTCGGATGCCCTACATATTTATAACAATTCAGAGGCGGTGGAATTGTCCAGTCTTTTAGAACAGGACAATATTACACTTCGGGGGATCGGCAGTGAGGTATATGTGATTGTGGTCGAGCGCGGGCATGGATACCTGACTTTAAAAGAGGGACAGGACTATGTTGGCGGGAGTATTTTAGTCAACAATCAATATGTCTCGCAGATTACGGAGGAGATGAAACTAACCTTAAAGGAGGGGACATTTGAGGTAACAGTGGAAAACGATGATCTAAAAGCAACCCTCGAGACAACAATTGCCAGGGATCAGACCACTGTACTTGATCTGACCGAATACGTCCGTGTGCCTGATCCGGTCGGGAGGGTCACTTTCCGGATTCAGCCGATCGGTGCGCTTTTATTTATCAACAATGAAAATACTTTCTACGGACAACCTGTTGAGCTTCCTTATGGAATTTATACTATTCAGGTAGAATCCGGGGGATATGTTTCATATGAGGGGGTTTTAAAAGTGGAAAGTGCTGCGTCGGAATTGGCGGTTTCTTTGTCGGAGGCACCGATAGAAGAGGAGCCGGGAGTGACTACTGAACCAAATGGTGGACAGGATGAGGAGAATCCGTCCGAAAATGGACAGGGAAACAATTCGTATGGCAGCGGACAGGGCGGCAATGACTTAACTGACGGCAGTGATTTAAACACGGGTGATACATCGGCGGGAAATTCCTCGGACAATAGTTCAGAAAACACCGCGAACGAGGACGGTTCCTATCGCACGGATGATGACCATAATATTATTATCTATTCGGACGATGAAGTTGAGATTTATCTGGACGGCGATTATATGGGAGTGATAGAGGAAGGCAAAGCAGAATTTGAGAAATTTATCGGGACGTTTGAACTTGAATTGATGCGTGGTGAGGAGAAAAAATCCTATGTGATCCAGGTGGATGATGACGGTGAAGATTTTGTTTTCCGGCGATATTTTGATGAGTAGCATAGGGGAAAAATTGGAATAATAATGATATTTTCTAAAGAATGGAGAGAAAAATGGGATATCGATATTTGCTTTTTGATTTGGATGGGACATTGACTGATCCAAAGGAAGGAATTACCAAATGTTTCCAGTATGCACTAAAAGATTTCGGGATTGATGAGCCAGATATCGATAGGCTTACCTGGATGATTGGACCGCCGCTTATCGAAAGTTTTGTGGAGGGCTATGGGTTTACAAAAGAACAGGCAGAGCGGGGAATAAAAAAATACAGGGAGCGTTACACCACTGTCGGCTGGGCAGAAAATAAAGAGTATAAAGGAATTGCTCAGACACTTTTAAAATTGAGGAAAGCGGGGTTTGTGCTGGCGACGGCAACTTCAAAGCCAATGGATATGGCAAAAAAAATATTGGAACATTTTGGGTTGGTGCAATATTTTGAAGTGGTTGGCGGAGCTTCGCTTGATCTGTCGCGCTGTCAAAAATCAAGTGTGATTGAGTATACATTGAATTGTTTAAATGTGCATGAGATGGGACAAGTTCTAATGATTGGCGACCGCAAATACGATGCGCTTGGCGCGAAAGAATTTGGGATGGACTGTCTTGGTGTTTTGTACGGGTACGGGAGCGAGGAGGAACTCTTACAGGCAGGTGTGGTAGGGCTAGTTAAGAATGTGGAGGAATTGTATATCTGGTGTATGGCACATCGGTGGTAAACTCTTGGAAATTTTTAAGCAAAATTTAATGATTTTTTGTCTGTATTTAAAGAAGTACATGGTATAATGTCGACAGACATTATACCTGTGCCAGTTCACGTCCGACCAAAGGGAGGACAAATACCTTTGCGAACTGTGTACAAAAAGCATTTATTTCCCGGAGGTCGCGCCGCCGCCGGGATTTTTCTAATCTGGCGGCGCAGAAATGAGGAGTTTATGGTAGATGGAGGACAGTATGGAAACTGGAGGAGGAATCCTAACAATGTGGATACGGGGAAGGTGTTTAAGATCGGCGGTCTTGTCGCACTGATTCTTCTTATGCTTATTGTGGGAAGCAAAGCATTTTACACGATTGGTGAGCAGGAACAGGCGGTGATTACTACATTTGGAACACCATCCTGCGTGAGTGAACCGGGGCTGCATTTTAAGATTCCGTTTGTCCAGCAAGTAACCATGGTGGATACAACAATTAAGGGTTTTACTGTCGGCTATGATATTGAAACGAACGCGACAGTTCCGGACGAGGCATTAATGATCACCTCTGATTTTAATTTTGTCGATGTAGATTTTTATGTGGAATATAAGGTGAGCAATCCGATCAAAGCGTTATATGCCTCGGAAAAGCCCGTGGTGATTCTAAAAAATATTGCGCAGAGTCATATTCGCTCGACCATCAGTGCCTACGATGTGGACAGCGTGATCACAAGCGGAAAAGGTGAGATTCAGGCAGTGATTCGGGAAAAAATTGTGGCGGAGCTTGAGGAGCGCGATATTGGTTTGCAGTTGGTCAATATCACAATCCAGGATGCGGAACCTCCGACGGAGGCAGTGCTTGAAGCATTTAAGGCGGTTGAGACCGCAAAGCAGGAGAAGGAGACCGTGATCAACAATGCAAACAAGTACCGCAATGAGGCACTTCCGGCAGCGGAGGCGGATGCGGATCAGATCGCTAAGGAAGCGGATGCGAAAAAGCAGGCGCGCATCAATGAGGCGGAAGGTCAGGTAGCGCGCTTTAACGCAATGTATGAGGAATATGTAAAAAATCCGCTGATTACGAAGCAGAGAATGTTTTTTGAGACGATGGAGGAAGTACTGCCGGAGATGAAAGTGATTATCGGCGGTTCGCAGACGGATATGCAGACCGTTCTTCCATTGGATTCCTTTATTAAGCCGGCAGAAGGGGAGGAAAATATCGCACCGACTGCGCCAATTGAACCAAAAGACCAAGCAGCGGACGAGTAATTTGAACCCTTATGAGATAGAAAAAGGAGGAAAAAAATGGAAGATTCAACCTATTCCTACAGTTATGTAGATAAAAAGAACGAGGACAACAATTCTAATCATTCCGGCGGGCAAGGAAAGCCAAGGCGAGTAAAAAGGGCTCACCCAGTGCGCAATACCCTGCTTATTGTTTTTGCCCTTTTGCTGTTGGCGATCTGTGATATGGCGTGTGTGGTGACGGAGGAGGACGAGTACACGTTGATCAAGCGTTTTGGCAGGGTGGATCGCGTGGTTTCGACTTCCGGGCTTACCTTTAAAATTCCGTTTCTTGAGACGGAGGTAAAGCTGGATCGGGAAGTGCTGCTCTATGATTTAAAGGAGTCGGATGTGATTACGCTCGACAAGAAAACCATGGTTACGGACAGTTATATACTTTGGAAAATTGTTGATCCAAGGCTCTATGTGCAGACATTAAATTCGCGCAGTGAGGCAGAGGGTCGCTTAAATACAATAGTATATAATTCGCTAAAGAATGTGATCAGCAGTATGAATCAGCTCGATGTGATTAGCGGGCGCGGCGGTGTGCTGGATGCCGCGATTATGGAAAATATTGGGGATGGACTTTCCCGCTATGGGATCGCGCTGGTCAGCGTGGAAACTAAGCATCTTGATCTGCCGGATGACAATAAAAATGCGGTTTATGATCGAATGATCTCAGAGCGCAATAATATTGCGGCGACATTTACAGCGCAGGGAGCTTCCGAAGCAAAAAAAATTCGCAACCAGACAGACAATGAGATCGCGATCAAACTCTCGCAGGCGGCGGCGGAAGCGGAGAAGACAATTGCTGCCGGGGAGGCAGAGTATATGCGGATTCTTGCAAGTGCCTATGCGGACGAGAGACGCAGTGATTTCTATACCTTTGTGCGCGCACTTGATGCGGCGAAAATTATGATGCAGGGGAGGGATAAAACCTTAATTTTAGCACCAGATTCGCCGATCGCGCAGATTTTTGGCACAATTGAGTAGCTTTTGGCAGCAAAATTGTGGATGGAAAGGGAGTGAAGCGATGGCACAGCATGATGGGAAGCACATAAAAGTAAAAATTCTTGGACTATGTATGGCATTTGTCCTTGTGACAGCCTGCGGTGAGGATAGGGAGCCAAAAGAGGAGCTGCCTACCGGCTATATCCCACAAATTTCCGAAAATCCAAAGCCGACGGATAGCATTGCGGATTTGGACTTGCCCGATGAAAATGTGCAGAATGAGGGAGAAATTTCCAATTCTGCTCCCTATAAGACCGCCGCAGAGATTCTTGACTATTTTCAGGAAAAGACGCTTGCCTATGCGGGGGAAATGTTGGAGGGGGACTTCTCGATATGTGATGAGTTCTCAGGGCAGATGAAGGAAGAACTTTCGGAGCGGGAGATGAAAGCGGCATGGAAACAGGCGGTGCAGGGGCTTGGGAAGCCAGTTTCAACTGAGATGTTAGCGGAGTCCTCCTTTTTAAATTCCTCCGCATCAGGAGATACGCAGGGGAGTATTGAAGATTTTGGCGGATATGTGATAACAAGTGCGCAGATTCCATATGAAACAAAGATTGTCATTCTCTCGGTCACCTATGATTCAGCAGGTGCGGTTGCCGGGATTTATCTGACGTATATGCTGCCGGAAACTGCTCCGGAAGAAACCGAGGATTACACGGAATATGAGGTGAATATCGGGGAGAAAGATTACCCTCTAAGCGGGCTTCTTACCCTGCCAAATAAAGTCGAGAATCCTCCTGTAATATTGTTTGTTCACGGTTCGGGACAAAGCGATAAGAACGAGACGATCGGCGCGGCGGGAAATACGCCATTTGCGGATATTGCGCGGGCATTAGCGAAAAAAGGAATTGCCTCGCTGCGCTACAATAAGCGTTATTATCAATATCCGGAATTAGCGGCGGATAATATTACCATACAGGATGAAGTGCTTGATGATGTGTCGGCGGCGATTCAGTTTTTAGAGGGGCAAAAAATCGATAAAGATCAGATCTATGTGCTGGGACATAGTCTTGGTGGTATGCTCGCGCCATATATTGCAGAGAAAAATCCTAAGGTTTCGGGAATGATTTCCCTGGCAGGATCGCCGAGGGGACTTTGGGAAATTGTGTACGATCAGAATATCGCTGCAATTGAAATGGCAGAACTTAGTGAGAATGAGGAACAAAATCTCCGGCAAATGTTGCAGGAGGAATATGAAAAAGTGCTTTCGCTGGTAGCTGATGTTCGCGCGGGAGCGGCAGATACATTAAATAAGGAAAGGCTTTCGGAGGCACTTTTTGGCGTGTCAGGGTATTATTGGGCTTCGCTGGCGGAAATTGATTCTGCCAAAGCTGCTAAAAACCTTGAAATCCCAATCTTAATTTTGCAGGGGGATGCGGATTTTCAGGTATATCCGGATCGGGATTATGCAGCATGGCAGGTGCTTTTGGAGGGCAAATCAAACGTCACATTTCAGCTTTTTGAGGGTCTAAACCATCTGTTTATGCTATCCGACGGCACAATGAATGTCACGGAGTACGATACAAAAGCACAGGTAGCACCGGAGGTAATAGATGCTATTGCGGCATGGATGGAAGGACAATAGTAAGAGGGACTGCCATAGAGAGCGGGCGGAAGTGCTGGCTTTCTATGGCTGTTTTTGTAAGAGAGTAAAACTTTCTTCTACTTGATTGTACAGGGGAATAAATGTGTGTAAACACATATAAAAGATCAATTTTTCCGGAAAAATTTAAAAAAATTTGTGCAAAATAACAATTGCAATTTAGAAAATTTAGTGTTATAGTAGATATAGAACAAGTAAGATAAACCAAGAAAAGAGCAGCGGCGCGAAATTGGCACGGGCTGTTAAAACAGGAGGGATTGTATGAATATAAATAAATTTACTCAAAAATCCATACAGGCAGTTCAGGACTGCGAGAAGCTCGCCTATGATTACGGGCATCAGGAGATTGCACAGGAGCATTTGCTCCACTGCTTGTTAAGTGATGCTGACGGATTGATTCCAAAGTTGTTTGCAAAGATGGAGATCGATGTAGATGTATTTTTGGCACAGGTTGTTGGGCTGTTAAAGAAGCGGCCCAAGGTGCAGGGCGGTCAAGTTTATATCAGCAATGACTTAAATAAAGTATTGATCTATGCGGAGAACGAGGCAAAGGCAATGGGGGACGATTATGTTTCTGTCGAGCATATTTTCCTGAGCCTATTAAAGAATCAAAGCCGCGAGGTAAAGGAACTTTTCAAGGATTTTCGCATTGACAGGGAGCGTTTTCTCTCGGCGTTGGCAACAGTGCGCGGCAATCAAAGGGTGGTGAGCGACAACCCGGAAGCAACTTATGATACACTGGAAAAATACGCAGTTGATTTAGTGGAGCGGGCGCACGCACAAAAGCTTGATCCGGTGATTGGCAGGGATCAAGAGATCCGCAATGTGATCCGTATTCTGTCGAGGAAGACAAAGAATAATCCGGTGCTTATCGGCGAGCCGGGTGTGGGCAAGACCGCTGTAGTTGAAGGGTTGGCACAGCGCATTGTGCGCGGCGATGTGCCGGAAGCTCTAAAGGAAAAGAAACTTTACGCGCTGGATATGGGTGCTTTAGTTGCCGGTGCAAAATATCGCGGGGAATTTGAGGAGCGTTTAAAGGCAGTGCTTGAGGAAGTCAAAAAAAGTGATGGTCAGATTATTCTCTTTATTGATGAGCTGCACACCATTGTGGGCGCGGGAAAGACCGAGGGTGCGATGGATGCCGGAAATATGTTAAAGCCGATGCTTGCGCGCGGCGAACTGCACTGCATCGGTGCGACTACGCTGAATGAATACCGGATGTATATTGAAAAGGATGCCGCGCTTGAGCGCAGGTTCCAGCCGGTAATGGTTGATGAGCCGACAGTGGAGGATACCATCTCGATCCTGCGCGGATTAAAGGAGCGTTACGAGGTATTTCACGGCGTAAAAATCAATGACAGCGCGCTTGTTTCCGCGGCGACGCTCTCAAACCGTTATATCAGCGATCGTTTCCTGCCTGACAAGGCAATCGATCTGGTGGATGAGGCGTGCGCGCTGATCAAGACGGAGCTTGACTCGATGCCAACAGAACTTGATGATACCAGGCGGCGCATTATGCAGATGGAGATTGAGGAAGCGGCATTAAAGAAGGAAGATGACAGGCTAAGCCGTGAGCGTTTGGAAGCGTTGAGTAGGGAGCTTGCGGAATTGCGCGAGGAATTTGCAAATCAAAAGGCAAGGTGGGACAATGAGAAAGCTTCCGTTGAAAAAGTGCGTGTGCTGCGCGAAGAATTGGAGACGGTGAACAATGAGATCCAGATTGCGGAGCGCGAGTACGACTTAAACCGGGCGGCAGAGTTAAAGTACGGCAGACTTCCAGCAATTAAAAAGCAGCTTGGGGAGGAGGAGGATCGTGTAAGGCAGGAGGGACATACGCTTGTACACGAGAGTGTTTCCGAGGAGGAGATTGCCCGCATTGTCTCTCGCTGGACGGGGATTCCGGTGGCAAAGCTAACGGAGAGTGAGCGAAATAAGACGCTTCACCTTGATGAAGAACTGCACCGGCGCGTGATTGGTCAGGAGGACGGCGTAAGCCGTGTGGCGGACGCGATCCTGCGCTCAAAAGCGGGCATTAAAGATCCAAGTAAGCCGATCGGTTCCTTCTTATTCTTAGGACCAACTGGCGTGGGAAAAACCGAGTTAGCCAAGGCACTTGCCGCCGCCTTATTTGACAACGAGGCAAATATGGTGCGTATCGATATGAGCGAGTATATGGAGAAGTATTCGGTATCGCGCCTTATTGGGGCACCGCCGGGATATGTCGGCTATGAGGAGGGCGGACAGCTTACCGAAGCTGTGCGCAGAAAACCGTACTCCGTCGTGCTATTTGACGAGATCGAGAAAGCGCATCCGGATGTGTTCAATGTATTGCTACAGGTGCTTGACGACGGCAGAATCACGGACTCGCAGGGGCGCACTGTCGACTTTAAAAATACGATCCTGATTATGACTTCCAATATTGGCTCCTCGTATCTATTAGAGGGGATCACGCCGGAGGGGGAGATCTCTGAAGCGTGCGCAAAAGCGGTGATGGAGGAATTAAGGGCGCATTTTCGCCCGGAATTTTTAAACCGCCTGGACGAAACAATTCTCTTTAAACCATTGACTTCTGAAAATATCGGTGATATTTTAGATCTGATGATCAAGGAGTTAAATGGCAGGCTTTCCGACAAGGAAATTTCGGTGGAATTGACGAGGGCAGCGAAGGAATTGATTATCAAGAATGCCTATGATCCGGTTTACGGGGCGCGCCCGCTGCGCCGTTATCTGCAAAAGAATGTGGAGACGCTCTCGGCAAGACTGATTCTTTCCGATCAGGTTGGAAGCAGGGATACAATTGTAATCGATGCGGCGGATAAGGAACTGTCCGCATATGTTAGGGTGAATACAGAACTGGAGTAGACAAAGGGAGGTATGCCGGAAATTTTCTCCACTATTCGCCGTGCCAGGTATCTGCCAGCTTCGGCTAGCGGATTTCCCTGCGCGTTTGCACCTATATTAAGAAAGAAGGGTCTGTGCAGTAATTTACTGCACAGACCCTTCAAACATATTTTCGACATATTGTCTCATCTCACTTTTTGAGGTAATATGTCTGGCTCCTTCCACAATGGAAACGCGCTTTTCTTCGGGAAGCCCGGCAAACTGTGTCATAATCTCCGAGTGTCTTGCCAGCTCAAATGCGAATCCTACAGGAAGTTCCACATTATCAATCATAACAACTCCGTTTCTGCGCTGGTTTTAT
>CAJUCG010000112.1 GCA_910585065.1 uncultured Lachnospiraceae bacterium | reverse complement strand
GTTTGAAATTTTACAAATTTACGATTTTTTAAAGTATCATTCCATTTTTTTATTCCCCCGCAATTTAACCAGCCGCCTAACAACAAAAAATCCCGCAAAGCGAGATTTCTTGTTGCAGCGGGTCACTTTGATGAAATGATTTTCTTCCGCCGCAGTACAGATAATTTTTTGCTCAATCCACTGGCATATAAGTATTTAAATATTCAGAGACTTTTTCCATATATATACCATACTTGGCATTGTCATTTTGCAGACCATGACCGGAATGTTCACAGACAATATACTCATGCGGGATATTGTATTGTGCCAGTGCCGCATCCAGCCGTTTGGAAGCCAAAAATGCCTGTACCCTGTCCCATGAACCATAAGCGCATACACTTGGCACAGAATTTTCATCAACCCACATCGCCGCAGAAATATCCTTCATCAATTCAAGATACTCGCCGGTTTTAAACATATCCACCGTGATCTGCTTTCCCGCCATAGCGGTAAACAAATCTGCCATCCCACTGTAATCTGTGTCTGGATCAATCTTATTTGGATGATCGGGGTCAACCCCCATATTAATCCAGTCCTCCAGATAAAAGCAGGATGGACCAACCGCGCCGAACACCATCTTCACAGGGATCGGCGATACCTTGGCATCGCGGTAGGCATACAGCATCGCGAGCGCGTGTCCTGCGGAACCACCCGCCACCGCCATCTCGTCAATATGATATCCCAATTTTTCCGCCTCAGCAATCACAAAAGGAATGCTCTCCCGGATTTCCACCGACTGCGTATATACATTGGCATCCGGATTTTTCTCGCTAAACAGCGTGTAATTGATGCTCGCCGCCACATAGCCCTTGGCACAGAGCCATTGAAGCATTTCCGCATCCCCGCTTTTGTCACCGGAAGTAAAACCGCCCGGATGGAGATAGACGACCAGACCATAATTTTTTCTGCTGCCATCGGCGGGAACATAGAGGTCAAATTTATTTGCCTCCCCATCCCCGTAAGAGAGATCCGTGTAGACCTCCCCCAGAGAATGATTCCATACAGCCTTATATTTCCCGCCGAACGGATCGATCTTCATCTTCATCACGGCAGAAATAGCAAACGCCGCGATAAAAGTACCCATATAGATAAGACCCCACATCACCCTTCCCCCTCTCTTTTCCTTTTTCATAAAATATTCCCTCCAAACAGCGTGCCGCCCAGCAACAAATTCATCACGGTTCGCACTGTCAGCCGCCCTAAGATGGCGGCAGCGATAATCACCACGGTCAGTATAAGAATGCGTTTTTGTACCAATGTCATTTCCATATCCCCCTTGACAAAATTTTTTCTTTGTGCTATAATCTGTTACAACTGTAACACTGAAACAAGTGTAACAGAGAAAATTATCTTTGTCAAGGGAGTCAGAAAAATGGAACAAAAACAAAAAAATGTTTCACCATTCAGCAGTGAGAGCCGCAATGCTTATGTACTTGAGCATCTCACCGATGCTTTGCTGGCACTGTTAGAAGAAAAACCATTAAATGAGATTTCCATTAGTGAATTGTGCAATATGGCTGGTGTAGGGCGAACCTCTTTTTACCGCAATTTCGAGACAAAAGAAGATATCCTGAAAGCGCGTATTGCGCATTTATTCCACGGCTGGATAAGCGAGTGGGAGCAAAATCCAAAGCTTCCTCCGAGCAAATTAATCTATCAAGTATTTTCACAATTTGAAACAAACCGCGATTTTTATTATCTGCTTAACAAAAGAGGGTTAATCTATCTTTTAAAAGACATTATTTTAGACTTGTGTGGCTTTAACCCGGAACAAGATATTATCCCTGCCTACTCCTCCGCCTACGCCGCATTTTTTTTGTATGGCTGGATCGAAGTCTGGTTTCGGCGTGGGATGAAAGAAACAGCGGCGGAATTAGCTGCCTATTTAGAAGAGGCAAAAGGGCAAAACCCGTAAATGGATTTTGCCCCTTATTTTACCAGCATCCCCTCAAGCCTTTTTGCCATCTCCTCCGGGCTTTCCCTACAGCCGTTTACAAACCAAAAGAGAAAGACATTAAAGATACCTCCCGAGAGAAAAGACGATTTATAATACGAAAATCAAAACATGGACTTGTAATAAGTCCATGTTTTGATTTTTTGATTATTTTATTTTTTTCTCGGTTTTAACTGCACAAATTTTCATAAAGTATATGTTTTTTTACCGCTCCAACTGATAGAGATTTTCATCCGAAATAAAATTCGTCGCATTGTACATTACAAGGATATCCGTCACCCCAAACTGTTCCACCATCATAGAGACCGGCATTTTGGAATAGCGGAAATCCACCATGATAACCCGATCATAGTCCTGTGCCAAAAACGGCGCGAAAGTATGCGCATACGAATCTTTTATCACAAGGAGCGTGCGTTTTTCTTTATTCTCCCCGCCTCCCTGCTGAACGATATCCGTCATCGCGTGATTCCCGTCCAGATAAACCATGTATTTGTCTTTTTCTGCAAGCCTTGACTCCACAAACAGACCGTTCTGCTTTTTCCCGCTCATATCATACTCCACGCGGTAAGGTCTCCCGTCGTCGTAGATCGTCACCGTGTCGGCGCGCATCGGCAGATTGATCTTGGAGTAGAGCGTGCCATAAAATTCCTCACTTCCAATGCGCATCTCATAATCTGAAAGCTCCCGCACTGTACGCCCCGTTGCCTTTGCCCACGCGCGGTAATCATAATACGCTCCCAGTGCGGTCTGGTGGTGGTCAGTGCGATAATAAATATACTCATCTGCGTGTGCCAATAGTTCTTCCCGCGCATCAATCAAGCTTCCCTGCGGCAATTCCTCCCCCAGACGGTCAAGCAGTGCCCCCTGGTCATATTCTGAGGTAAACGGCGGAAGTTTATCTGCAAGGGTATATGCCGCTGTCGGCACAATCATCGCGTGGATATGTCCTTCCCCAAGGCTCTCACGATATTTTTTCACAAACTCCCTAAGCCTTGCAATATTTTTTTCCTCCTGCTCATGGTCGGTGGTGGAGCTTTCTGTTTTTGTGACCAGATAACCATCCTCCGCGAAGTACACCCCATTGATATCCGTCTTGCCAAGTAGCCGCTCCGCCCTTGTTTTTAACCCGATCCAGGCATCCCTGCCAACAAACTGGTCGGAAAGGTATTTTTCATATAAAACTGTATACTTTTTTTCCTCATCTTTTGTAAAGAGAGCATCAAACGAGAATTCCGGCTTTTGCGCGAGATTGCGGTTCTCGCTCTCCGAGCGGGCACGCACTGGCGAAAAAAAGCCTGCGATCGTCAAGCCGAACACCAGCAACACGAATATAATAGTAATAATCCTGTTCGCTATTTTCCCCCCCGAACCCTGATTCTGTTCTTCCATCCGGCACCTCCTCTTGCATGGAAAATAATTATCCCACAAAACTAGAACCTAAAGTATAAAAACGGGTTGTAGGTTGCATCCACCACATAAGCCATCGCTATGATAAATACTAGCACGAGATACGCCGCCCGCGCCGCGGTTGCAAAGATTAGTCTGCCGCGGGACACGGGCATTTTGATTTTTACAACCGCAGGCTGCTGATTTGCCGCAGCAGGTTTCTTTGCTTCTTCTGCATCTGCGCTGGCATCCTTCGCCGCCCCAACCAGAAGCCGCTCCGCCACGCGTCTTGGCAGATCGGTCGAGCCAAGTGCCAGAACCACCAAGATCACGGCATAATTGCGCAGCAAGTACAACGCCTGCGTATCGACAAACCCCGCTGCCCCCGGCACGAACATCGAGCGGATAAACTCTCCGGCGCGGGAAAGATCCTCCAGCCCAAAAAACACAAAGCTCACCCAGACGATCAACAGCGTATAAATATGCGAAACCGCCTTTGGCAGCCTCTTCAAATATTTTGCCAGGAAAAATTTCTCAATCACAAGGAACACGCCGAAATACACGCCCCAGAGTACATAATTCCAGTTCGCCCCATGCCAGAATCCGGTCAGCAGCCAGACCACAGCAATATTGCGGATCTGCTTTGGCAGACTCACGCGGTTTCCCCCCAGCGGGATATACACGTATTCTCGAAACCAGCTCCCCAGCGAGATATGCCATCTGCGCCAAAATTCTGTAATGCTCTTTGACATAAACGGATAGTTGAAATTTTCCAAAAAATGGAATCCAAACATCCGCCCAAGACCAATTGCCATATCTGAATATCCAGAAAAATCAAAATACACTTGGAAACAGTATGCCGTAATCCCAAGCCAAGCTGCAAGCACAGAAGTCTGTGCTGGTGCCATGGCAGAAACCGTGTCCCAGAGCATCCCGATATTGTTTGCGAGCAGCACTTTTTTCCCGAAGCCGCACATAAATTTCATCACGCCGGATGCAAACAAGTCGCAATTTTCCTTCCTTGTATCCAACTCATCGGCAACCGTCTTATACTGCACAATAGGTCCCGCGATCAGCTGGGGGAACAATGCCACATACGCCCCGAACGAAATAATATCGCGCTGCACCTTCGCCTGCCCCCGATAAACATCAACCGTATAGGACATGGTCTGGAAAGTGTAAAAGGAAATCCCTATTGGCAGTGCCAAATGCAGCAGCGGAATCTCACTGCCAAATAAGGCATTAAGATTGTTAATCAAAAAGTCCGCGTATTTAAAAAATCCCAAAAGCGCGAGATTGATCACCATTGACTCAATCACAAAATATCTTGCCCTTGCCCGGTTTCCCTTTTTTAAATTCGATTCCACTAACATTCCGTGCGTGTAGTCCACCACAGTCGAAAAAATCATCAGGACAACATAGACTGGCTCACCCCACGCATAAAAAATCAAACTTGCCACAAAAAGGATGGCATTCCTCAACATCCGGGGTGCGGCGAAATACAAAAGTAACACCGCCGGCAAAAACCGGATCAAAAATATAGAATTGCTGAATACCATATGTTAATTTCCTCCTGTTTCCTGTGTATTGGTATTATCTTCCTGCAAAGGTGGTTCCATGATGAAATGGGCAAACTCATATCCTGCCCAGAATGCATCCAGAGCCACATTCCTTTCCTGCTGCCTTACCACACTCACACCTTTTTCAGCTGATCCTACATTTCCATCATCTGTCCCATCCAATTCAAATGTCCATGCGCGAGAATTCCTCTCCCCGTCCACAGCCGGTTCCCCCCCATTCTCAATTGAGAGTGCCATCACCGCATCCTGCTCGGAAACTGGATCCTTTTGCGGCACTTTCCTTTGACTTCCCATATACACCACACCCGAAACAATTAAACATAAACACGCTGCGGCAGCCAGCCGCCACGCAAAAACACGCTGCCCGCGCTTAGTATTTTTTTCTTCCTCTTTCCTTTTTTCCTCTGCCTTCCGATAAATCCCAGCAATAAATTCCTCATCACTTTTCATTGCAGCCTCACATCCCACATAAACAAAATCAACCCCGCAGATACCTCCCATCCATGTGTTTCCCGATAAAAACTCCCCGCCAGGCCACATTTTCCCCAGCTAATTCACTGCCCCTATTTCTTTTCAACAGGTATATTTTCTTCTTCCAATTTCTGTTTTAGTTTTTTCCTTGCCCGATAAATTAAAATCTTTATCTGTCCCTCCGATTTTTTCAGTATCCTCGCCGTATCCGCGTAAGAAAGCCCCGCAATATCAATTAGATAAAGCGCGTTCCCATACTCCGCTTTCAGTTTCGCAATGGCATGATATAGTATCTTCTTTTCTTCTTCTTTTATTACTTTTTCCTCCAGCAGTGCCTCTTCCTGCATTAAAACCTCTGCTCCCCTGCCTTCTCCTGCCTCCTCATATGTCCCGACATATGTAAGGCGCGCATTCTTCCGAAGATAATCTACCGCCCTATGGTGCCCGATCGTATAAATATAAGTTTTAAAGGAGGTGCCCTTCCGGTAACGCTCCGGATGCAGCAGCACCTCCACAAAAACATCCTGCGCCAGATCCTCCGATTGATAGAGATCGCGCACATATCGGTTGATAAATTGTATCAGCCCATCCTTATAGCGCAGAACCAGCCGCTCAAAGCCGGACTGACCCCCGCCAAGAAAAACCTTATAATCTTCTTCATCCTGCCCCATCCGACATCCCTTCCTCCCTGTGTGATCCTACCGTATTCCCCGGCAGTCTTTCTCATGATATCACACAATGGAAGAATATTCCACTCTAAAATTTCTAAAACATCCAGCCTTTTTCCATTTATTCCATCACTTTTACAATATAGTTGAGCGAAGCTTCCATTACACCTTCCGCCTCCGGAATAGGCTCTTCAAGTGTAGCATTTACCGTATCGCCGACGGCAAAATTTTCCATGCCGCCCTCCGCATAAAAATGCTCTGCATACTTGCACTCAAAAGTGTATACCTTATCCTCCTCAGTATACTCAAGTACTATCTTATCATCCGACATTTCCTTGATTACCCCTTGGAATTGATGGAATTTACGAACTAGCACCATCTCCTCGATCGACGGATCAAATTTGCGCATAAACACATTCTCCGCGTAGGAAGAAAATTCCTCCTCACCAATAACAAAGAGTACATACCGCCCCTGCACAATCAGCTTGTGATTCTGAACTAATTCTAACTGGTCAGCCAGATAACTCTCCCACTGGGAAGTTAATGCCTGCACTCTCGCATTGATTCCATCCACAACAGCCTGCACATCCTCCTCACTCGCTGCCCGGAATGCCGAGATCTCGACTGCGGATACATTCATCATCGGTACACGGATGGCGTAAGCATCCACCTTATCCGCAGGGATGCCATAAACTTCTGTTAATTCCATATCCGATCCCGGCATCATCGCTGGTGTTTCCACACGCTCCAAAATCTCATCCACCATCTCGGTAACATCAAAATCCTCCACCTGTGCTGGTGTTTCGCTTGGAGTTGGCTCCGGCGTTGAATTGCCTGCCTCCTCAGTCGGTGCCGCCGAAGGGGTTGGTGTCAGATCCCCTTCTCCCTCCTTGCCACCGCACGCTGCCATTGAAAATGCCATTGCTCCAACCAGTGCCATACATAAAATTTTCTTTTTCATAATCTACTCTCCTTTTTTGTGTTCAGCTTGTCGCTGTTTTCCTTTACACCTATTATTCGCAGGAGAATTTAAAAAGTTACACCCAAAATCAAAAAAATTTTTAAACTTGATCAGGTAAAGTCCATTGCCTACTCCCTTCCCTTTTGCAATTTTCCATATGCCACAAGAAATGCGAGCGCGAGTCCCTGTCCCCAGCCCTGAATCCAGCCCTTTGGCACCTTTCTATACCCATCCGCATCCTTCATCACCGCCGTGCCGCCCGAAACATTCAAAACCCTGCCATCCGCCGTAATATTTGAAAGTACCCCCGCAGCTGCCCTTTCCACATACGAAAGATGTAGCGGGTTGGCATTATCAATCATTGCCGCCGCAATCCCACAGGACGCAGAAACTTCCTCATAGGAATCTTCATCATCCAATATCGTGCGCCACAGCCCATTTTCCGACTGCAAAAACTTTAACGCTGCCAGCTGGTCGCGCAGTGAACATTCCACCTCCATGCACTGCGGATAAAGATACCAGTCAGAAAGCAGTTTCTTTACTTGTGCCATCGTGTAGGCTGCCCATGCATTCGCCCGTCCCCAGTGAATGCCGGACATATGACTTTCTGCCACATGGCTGTAGCCGTGGTACCAAAGCCCATTCTCCTTGTTTTGCAGATACTGAATATGCCAGTAATACTGGTTTAGCGCATCCTGAATAATCTCCTCGTCCTTCTCCATCACACCTACACGCAGCAAAAAAAATGCCGCCATAAATAAGGTATCTGCCCAGCACTGTTCTGGGAAATCATTTTCCGAGGAAACCGTGTGCTGCAAAACTTTATCCCCAAAACGCAATGCATCTTCGCGCAGATAGTTTACCTTGGATTTTATGATATCATGGTAAAATTCCTCCCCCGTCTGCTGGTAGAGTGTCAACATCGTATGCCCCATCGCACAGGTATTGACATTCCATGTGGGCAAGCCAAGTTTTTGATATTGCTTTGTCCAGTTTGTTAAAAAATCGAGATATTCCTGATTTTTTGTAAGCTCCCATGCCTGGCAGATCCCATAGTACGCCACGCCGCACGGCCATTCCCAAGTTAAGTCCATCGTCATCGTCTTTTTTACAACTGCGTCAATAACGGTGCGAAGATTTTGATTTACAATATTTTCCATTTTCTATCTCCTATTTTTAGTTCCGCATCCGCCCTTCCAGTACTGATAACCAAAGCAAGGAATTCTGCTCCTTCCTCGCGGAATTTCTTGCTGGCACTGTCCGGGCGTATGCTGTTTTTAGTTCCGCATCCGCCCTTCCAGTACTGATAACCAAAGCAAGGAATTCTGCTCCTTCCTCGCGGAATTTCTTGCTGGCACTGTCCGGGCGTATGCTGTTTTTAGTTCCGCGAAATTCCTCCAGTGCCAACCCTATTTTAAATTAAAATACAGTTCTTTAAAATATCTTCCCTCGCATTATGATAATAAATGATATTTCTCATCGTATTTTTCACTTCTGAAATCCCTAGGGCAATCTCATCTTCTGAGCATTCCATCCCCAAAGAACGCTTCATATTGTATTCGAGCCATTCTAATCTGCCATAATTGCTCCAATAAATAACTTCCCAGTCCTCTGGAAGCTGCCCGCCCGCCTCCGCATAAGATTGCAAAAAGCAGCGGAATAAGTGGTAATTTATCCGGCATTCCTGATATCCTGACCAGCATAATGCCAGTTCGTACAGTTCCACAAACGGGGAGGAATAGTCAAGACATTCCAGATCAATAATCCGGCAATCCATGCCCTTCCACAATATATTTTTGCAATCCATATCATTGTGGCAGACTGAAACAAGCTTCGGAAGTTTTTTGACTGCGGCATTTCCGTTATCTTGGCTCTCGTAAAGCAAAGAAAAATTTTCCTTTAACAGACGGTAAAGTTCTTTATTCCTTTCCGAATACTGTCCAAGGTAAAATTCCCATTCAATATGTATCTCGCCGTAATCATGTGCCTCCTCGTGCCTAGAAAGTGCGTGAATTCGCGCAAGCAATTCCCCGATTTTATGGCAATGAGCCTGTGTGATTTCCTCCCCCTTTAATGCCCTTCCATCATACCATTCATACAGATAAAAAAACTGCCCGTCTACTTCCTGCATTTTCCTGCCCGAAAAAGTCAGTGCTGGGATAATGGGAATTCCCTCCTTCTCCAACATCACTTCAAGTTTTTCTGCCGCCTGGTAATTTCCCATCGCCGTTTCCCTCTGCATAATATTGGGGTTCAATAATTTCACGGCATACCGGCCTTTTGTTGTAAACAAAGAATACATTTTATGTAAAAATCCGCCCTTTAACCGAAGCGGCTGGCATTCCAACACACCTAAGCCACACTGACTGCATATTTCCTCCAATAATTCCATCCCCATGTTTTTTCTATCCCTTCCAGTTATGATATTTTGACTAACCGCCCAATAATCTATAAGATTCCAAAATTTCCCATTTTTCACCCCTCCCACTCCATTTCAATACATTCCCAATCCCCGATCGGCATTTTAAAGATTTCCACCGTTCCAACTGGACAAAACCCGACTGCCTCATAACAGTATCTTGCATTTTCATTATTTGCAAATACACCCAGCGTAATTTTATTCGCACCCAGAATATTCTTTGCATAATCAATTGCCAGCCGCAGCATTTCCTTGCCATTCCCGCACCCTCTTAAATTAGGATCAACAATCACAAAACCGAAGCGCACCGTTTGGTCATCCCCATCGTCTGGATAACGAATATACAGATGCCCTACCAGACTTCCGTCTTCATTCAAGGCGGTAAGCGGAATAAACCGACCATCCTTTATCCTTGACTCATAATCATTATCCAATGTGCTGCCCACAAGCGGAAGTTTCCCAAACCGGTCCGCCGACCATTGATATAACCCCTTTTCATCCGAAATCCAACTGCATATTACTTCGGAATCTTCTTTTTGATACTTTCTTAACCGCATTATTTCCCCCTCCTTTTTCTGCTCTAAATAAATTCAAGGGCGCACGTCGTGCCCTGCCATCACTCTTATATGCGCCCTGCAATCCTACATCTGATATAATTTTAAATAGGAAATGGAAGAGTCAGTTATTCTACTATACCACTAACTGTTCCATAAATCAATGTCAATTGAATTCTTAAATTCCAATCCAACAAAGTTTCTTCTTTACTTTGCTGAACTCCATTACATCAAAAAAAGACGATTGCTTTTATTATTGTTTACTTCAAAAGGCTCTTTAAAATTCTCACCTATTCTTCCATGCTGCCCATCGTCTGTAGACTTTTAGTCCCCCTTCAGTATTGTATGAAAAATAGACAAAAATACAAAACTATTTTAAATATTTTGATAAAATAGTTGAAATATATGTTTGAATATAATATAATTATATCTGGAGATATGCAAAATTCATTGCTGTAAAAATAGAATTTGGCTGTTCGTTCTGTTTAATATTAGTGCGTTCGAATTACTGAGTGAGGACATATAATGTTAATTATAAA
>CAJUCG010000111.1 GCA_910585065.1 uncultured Lachnospiraceae bacterium | reverse complement strand
TCAGCGCGTAGATGCGGGATGGATTTAGTATGTAGGGAAAACGCGATTTTTATGCGGCTTATCCCATCCCTTTATTGCGCATACGGTACAGTTCCTTAAATTCGCTCGGCGTGCATTTTTTGAATGCCTTGAACACACGATTGAACGTGGAAATGCTGGAAAACCCAGACTGCAATGCGATCTCTGTGATCGGTAAGGACGGGTCGAGCAAAAGATTTTCGGCCGCTTTAATCCGCCGCAGATTCAAATAATCGTAAAACGAAGTATCGGTAAACTGCTTAAATAATCTGGAAAAATGAAATTTTGAAAACCCTGCGATATCTGCCACATCCTCCAGGGAGATATCTTCTGTATAATTATTATCAATAAACTCAAAAATCTTGTTGAATTTTTCAATATATTCTTTCTGCTTATTGGTGCGCACATCCGGAAAAAGTCCGCCGGAATCAATATGGTTGCGCCCAATCAGCACAAACATCTGAATGATCATTGAGTAGATGGTCGCCTCCCAGAGCGTGTTGCTCTCGCGGTATTCCTTTGCAATCTTTAGAAGAAGTTCTTTTTCCTCCTCGTAAATATCCGGGCAGAGTTCCTTTGTGATCAGGCGCGGCTGCGTAATAACCGGAAGGATACTTGAAAACCCCTTTAAATTGCTTACCAGCGTAAAATCAAACAGAAAGATAATCCGCCTCCCGGTAGGCGGCGCGTAGAGTTCATGCAGTTCACCCGGCGGGATAATCAAAATATCGCCCTCCTTCAGCGAGTACTGTGTCTTGTTCATTGTCACAGAGTAAGTGTTCTCTAGCGGCATAATAATTTCCGTAGCGGAATGCCAGTGGATGGGGTAGTCCTCATACTCGCGGTTGATATGCAGGAGGATGGAGGAATTATTTGTAAAATTGACTTTTTCAAAAACGCCGTTTAATTCGGGCTGCATAGTTTTTTGCTCCTTCCGGAAAAGTAAAATGATAAAGCAAATATTGCGATAGAAAATAAAGTACAATATATGCTTGAAATCGGATAAAATCTTACAGTTTCTGTAAAAATCGTCAGAAATTGAAGAGGTGTTTCTTCTATTGTAATATAAAATCATGAAAAAGTAAAGAGTTAAGGGAAAGAAAAACAAAAAAATAACAGGGATATGAGCAATATTTGGCAGATATCATTAGAAAAATAGCAAGAAATAACCGATTTTGAATTTTATTTCTAAAAGAAAAAGGTATTGACTTGTCTTCTGAGATATGATAGGATGAAAACAAATTTAGTAGTAAGGGGGATAACTACTATATGGAAGACAGAGATTATTTAGAAAAGCTGGGCTTTTCTCAAAATGAAGCAAAAGTTTATACCACACTTTTAAAATATGGAATATTGAACGGCTATGAGATTGCCAAACAATCCGGTGTCCCCAGAGCTATGGTGTATGAGGTGATCAACCGCATGGTGGGCAGGGGAATTCTTTTAAAGCTGGAGGGGGAGCCAAGCTATTATAAGCCTTTAGCCTATGATATACTGATAGGGCGGATTCGAGAGGAAAATGAAAACAATCTCAATAAGGCAGAAGAATTTTTAAAAAAACTTACCGAGGGAAAAGAAAATCAGGACTATGTGTTAAATATTGTGGGATTTGACAAATGTATAAAAAAGGCAGTCGAGTTAATTGAAGCTGCCTTGGAGGAAATTTCTCTCTCTATTTGGAGCAGCGATTTTGAATTGCTGAAAAATGCGTTGACTGGGGCGGTAAAAAGAGGGGTTAAAGTCTATTTATTCACTTTTGAGAAAATAAATCTGGAGGGTGCCACAATTTTTTCTTATCGGATCGGCGATGCCTCGACATTATTTCCCTATCGCAGGATCAGTCTGATTGTTGACGGCAGCCAATGCCTTGCCGGCGAGAACAGCGGGGACAAAAGTATTTTTATATACACGAAAAATCATGCCATTGTATCCCTGGCAACGGACGAAATAGTTTTAAATATATTCTGGTATAAATATATGGAAAAACGGGGATTGCTCTGCAAAAAAAATGCTGGAGAGACATTTTTGCAGATCATTGATAAACTGGCGAAAGAACTTGATATCAATGAAGATATGACAAAAAATTTTATGGTCTATGATTTTCAAAAGGGGGCGCAGGATGGAAACAAAAATAAAGAACAATGAGAGGCTGCAAAAGAAAGAAGCGAGGGAACTTGCCCGACGGGAAAGACAGCTTCAGGCAAGAAGCGGACGATATTATATGGTCTACCTCTTTATGGTATTATCACTAATCTATATTGTGGATGAGATCGCTTCGACCATTTCCATTCAATTTCAGTCCAATATTATCAATGAGTTTTTTGTACAAAATATGGGAATGGAATACGGGGAGGGACTTTCCCTTTCCTCGGCACTTGGTTTTATTACTTATCCAGTCACTCTATTAATCGTATTTTATCGTCCGCTGGCGGATCGGTTTGGTCGAAAGCCGTTTTTGGTGATCAATACTTTTATGATGGGAATGGGATTGTTTTTTGTCTATCTTTCCGACAATATCTATATCTATATGATCGGCGGTACTCTGATGGGATTTATGGTATCCCACGATATGCAGTGCGTATATATTCTGGAGTGTTCAAGTGAGAAAAACCGTGCCAGAAATTACGCTCTGATCAAGGCGGTGGCAATTTTAGGGACACTTTTGATTCCGCTTTTGCGGGAAACCTTTATGCAAAACAAAAGTGAACGATGGCATTTAGTGTATCTCGTTCCCGCTATTCTCGGATTTACACTTTCGCTTGTGGCATTGCTTTTTGCAAAGGAGACCAATACTTTTTTGGTTAATCGGGTGAAATACCTGAAAACACCGCCGGAGGAGAGGGAAAAGCAGAGCGAGGAAGAGAAAAACAGCAATGCGCAGGGCGGGATTGTCAATGCGGTCAAATTTGCATTTAAACATCGGCAGTTGCGATTTTTAATGCTTGCCTGCTGTTTCTATTATTCGGCCTCTCTTGCCACGGCAACTTATAATACAGTAATGAAAGAATCCGCACATATGACGGAGGAGGACATTACTATGGCATTGTATCTTTATCCTGTCGGAAATGCGCTGATGACTTTTCTTTCCGGACTTATTTCCGACCGGTTTGGCCGGAAAGTAACCATTATTGCAATGTCCTGCTTAGCTGTGATAAGTTACAGTCTGTTTATTGCCGGAGCCATGCTTGGTTTCGCGCCTCTCCTCGTCGGTTTTGCCATCGGCGGCTTTATGGGGAGTTACTGGGGTGCTGGGGATACAATCGGAGGAATTATGTTTTCTGAATCTTCTCCGACCAATCTGCGCTCTTCCGTTACCGTAATCAATACCTTGCTCAATGGGGTGATCGGCGGTTTAGCTACGATTGTAACAATTGTAGTGCTTCCGCTGATCCCAAAGGAGACCTTTGGATATCTTTATTTAGGACTGACTGTTCCAGGGCTTGTTGGAGCAATTTTCATTATCTGGAAATTCATCGGGGAAACTAAGGGGTTGGATTTAAAGAAAGTAACGGGCATGGAATGGGATAGAGTCAAAGAAAATTAGGAGGATCAACATGGAAATGGATTTTTTTACACAGATACCGGGGGAAAAACCTCTGGACAATATCAAGCCAACCTGCGGGTTTGCCGGAATTTTTAGAGAGATCGGGGTAATTGGGGACTCCTTGTCCTCCGGCGAGTTTGAGGCTCACGATGAGGACGGAAATATTGTTTATCATGATATGTATGAATATTCTTGGCCCGCAGTATTAGGGCGGCTCACGGGGACAGTATACCATAATTATTCGCGGGGCGGGATGAGTGCCAAGGAGTTTTACGAGAGCTGGGCAGAACCAAATGGTTTCTGGCAGTGGAACCAGGCATATATTATCGCGCTGGGCAATAATGATGTATTTACTTTAAACCACCCTATCGGCAGTGTCGCAGAAATTCATCCGGAAAATCCAGATGCCAACTCAGATACTTTTTTCGGGAATTTAGGGCGCATTATTTCGAAATTGAAAAGTATCGAAAAAGATGCCCGAATCTTTTTAGTTTCCATGCAAAAAAGAGGGGAGGAAGAAGGCGATCCGATTATCTGTGCGGTTGCAAAGGAAATGAAAAAGATCTGTGAATTATTTTCCTTTACCTACTTGATTGATATGACAGAATATGGCCCCGTCTACGATGAACAAATGCGAAAGACCTTCGCGTTAGGCTTTCATCCAAATGCCATGGGTTATTATAGTTATGCACTGATGATCGGAAATTATATCGATTATCTTATTCGTCAAAATCCAAAAGATTTTTTTGAAGTGCCATTTATCGGGAAAGGTTATAAAAATAAAGATGTGTAAAAATAAAGCCGGAGCGGATAGAAATATCCGCTCCAATTTTTATTAAAATATTGACTTTAAGATAAGGATATAATATAATATTTAGTGATATTATATTCGCGCTGATTCGCATTTGACCAATAAAATAAGGAGATTATCTTATGGGAAGAGATGAAAATATAGCCGTGTTTGAAAATACGGAAAATTTGTGCAAAACGAATCCAAAATTAAATGCATCGATAAAAAAATCGGTGGAAAGCCAGAAAATTTTTCCGGAAACTCTGCCCCTGTCAGAAGTCAATCTTACCCGCTATGAATCTTTGGCGACGGTTAAAGTTTCGGCAAAACGCAGCTTTGAGGCGGCTTCCTTCTACCGGGGACAAAAAACGGCAGTCCATAATTTTGCTTCCGCCTCCAATCCGGGCGGCGGTGTAGAACGCGGGGCAAATGCACAGGAAGAATGCCTTTGTCGCTGTTCGGGATTATATTTTTGTCTGAATGCTTCCGCGATGTGGGAGGGGTTTTATACTCCGCACCGAAAGGCAATGAATCCGCTGCACAACGACGATATAATTTATACGCCGGAGATTACGGTATTTAAGACGGACACGGCAAAGCCAAAGCTTATGCCGGAGTCGGATTGGTACAATGTGGATGTGATTACCTGCGCCGCGCCAAATTTAAGGGCAAATCCAGGCAATTTATATAATCTTGGAGATGGGAAAAGGGCGGCGGTATTAAGCGACGCTAAATTGTTACAGATCCATGAAAAACGCCTGCGTAGAATTCTTGACGTGGCGGCATTCAACGAAAATGAAGTCATCATTCTCGGTGCATTTGGATGTGGTGCCTTTTTAAATAATCCGGAAATTGTCGCGCAGGCGGCAAAAAATGTACTCACGGACTATCTGCACGCCTTTAAAGTGATTGAGTACGCTATTTATTGCAGTCCGAGGGATGATAAAAATTTCAAAATTTTTAAGCAGGTACTGCAACTTTTAATTGATTAAGAGAGGGCGATGGATTGAATAATATATTTGATGTAATTCCGGACAATTATTTTAATCTCCTAGCAAGCAATAGCAATTACAGAACAAATTCTTTCCTGCTCCAGTTTATCTATCAGCAGTATGATAATGAGATTTCCTACCGGATAAAGAGAACAGTACTGCGGGATGAATTAGCGTATTTTATCTCAGAAAACAGCAGGGAGTTGATTGTGGAGGGGGAGGCAGCCGCGAAAACTTATCAGGATATTGCAAGCGATTATCTCAGAAAATTTGCAAGCAAAGAGGTGGGATGGTTAGAAGAGGAATTTGATGATTCGACTTTTGAAAAATATGTGGTGATCACCGAGCAGGGAATTATGTTGGCGGAATTATTAAACCGTTTGGGGCAGCCGGAAAAGGAAGAATTTTCCAGTTACGTCTACAATATCTATAATACATTGGTAAGCAAGGAACAGTGGAGTCAGGATCCGTATGTCGGGGCATTAAAAAATATCTATAAAAATGCAAAATCCCTTTCGAAATCACTAAAAAGAATGTCCACCTATATTCGAAAAACCATTGAGAAGCTGATGCAGGAAGTTTCCTATGCAAGCTTGACAGAAAATATTATTGCCTATTGTGACGGCGAATTTATTAAGGAGTATACAAGACTTACAAAACCCCAAAACAATATCCATATCTACAGGGGAAAAATAATTGATATGTTGGAAGAAATGCAAAATGATATTGAGATCTATAAGCAGATTGCTGCTGGGTGCATGGGGGAGGAGGAATTAGGTGAGTGGGAGGCGCAGGAAAAAATTGATTCTATGTTTGACTCGATAAAAAAATTTTTAAAAGATGATTATTTGCGTATTATTGCAGATATAAAACATAAATTAAATCTTTATATCACGATGGCACTTGGAAGATTTAGGTATCTAAAAGATCATGAAGTGGATATGCGGGACAAGGTGGAAAAGACATTAAAATACATATTGGAGAAAATGGATGATCTGGGGATGAAGGAGGAACTTCCGGAACAGATGGGTGAACTGGTGCGAATCAATCAGAGTAAATATATTGATGTGCAGTCGATAAGACAGCCGAGGAATAAGTCCCAGGTGCGAAAACAATTTGTTGCTGAGACGGAGACTCTTACCACGCAGGATGTGGACGATTTAAAAAAGATCTATGAGAGGGAGGCCAGAAATCCATATTCCAAGAAAATAACAAAACAATATTTAAAGGCATTGATGGGGGAGAAGAAAGTATTAAAAAGTAATGAATTGCCATTGAACTCCAAGGAAGATTTATTGCTCGCTCTCTCAGCGGTTGCCTATGCAAAAGAAAATGGTTTTTTGGTGGAGCAGGAAGACGGGTATTTTGAGATGGGAAATATGATTTTGAAATCATTTCGAATATATGAGGTATAAGTTTGAAAGAAAATCATTTTCAAACTATTATTGGTACGCGCGCAGAGGAGTATAAAAATGAATATCGTGGAAGTATGGGATAATTTTACCACATCGGATAAGCAGATGTTTCAAAATTGCTGCAGAAAATTGTTGAAAAGGACATTTCTTGTGCGGGACAGGCAGGAGGATCGAAAACATTATTTTTTTGTTGCCAGCCGAATAGAAGCTTTTTTGGACTATTTTTCTTATATAGGATTTGAAGTAAGATGTGACAAGGATACGGGGGTGATTATGTTAGATAATTCTCCCACAGCCGGGGATAGGGAGAAATTACAGTCAAACCGATATCGTTTTACTAAGGAAGAAACCATTGTATTGTGCTGTCTGTGGCTTATCTATTTGGCAAAAATAAAAGAGGGAATATCAGCGGTCGTGGTGATTGGCGTTTCCGATCTGGTCTATGAGCTGGAAAAATATAATGCGAGGGATATGATTAACAAGACGGGGTTAGATAATATTTTTAAGGTGTTTCGAAATTATAGCCTGCTTGATATTGACGGAAAGATTGGTGAGATTGATTGTAAACTTATCTTGTACCCCTCGTTGCAGTTTGTACTGGATACAAGCGAATTTGAACGGTTTGTAGAAGAGGTTGTAGAAATTGTTTTGGCAGGAAAAGATAGTATTGATGGGGACTTGGAGGAACAAAACGATGATGAACGATAATAGCAGAAAGAGTGCGACAAAGCTTTTATTGGTCAATTGGTCCAGATTTTCACATATCTGCATTTCGCTGGAAGGATCTACTTTATTTACCGGGGTGAATGGAAGCGGAAAATCCACAGTGCTAGATGCAATGACCTATATGTTAACCGGAAACACCCAGTTTAATAAAGCAGCATTGGACAGGGATCGAAATGTGATTTCCTATGTGCGCGGAGATACGAAGAGCGAGGGAAAAAACCGATTTATCCGGGAGGGGGAAGTGATCTGCTATATTGCGATGGAATTTTGGTCGCCGGTGGAAAAACAATACTTAGTGACTGGGGTTTGCATTGAGTATGTGAACGAGACAAGCAATACCAAAAAATGGTTTGTTTTTAAGGATACCAAGATAGAGGAATGTGTATTTTATACGGAGGAAGAGAAGAAAATAACGGTATATCCGCGCTATCGTTTGATGGTAAAAGGAAAAAAGATACCTGCGGGCGAGTTTATGAATCGGGACAGGGGGACCGAACAGGTATTAAGAGCCCTGGGGCTGCGCTGCGGCGTGGATAAGTACCGGGCGAAGCTCGTAAAGATGATGGCGTTTAACCCGGAGAATAATATTGATAAATTTATTCAGGAATGCGTGCTGGATGAGCATTTAGTTCGGTCGATGGAGGATATCAGGGAGCATAGAAAACATTATGATGATGCAAAGATGGTATATGAGGAATTATCAAACGGAAAGCGGCAACTAGAGATTGTACAGCAGAAAATTGCAGATTATGAAGGGGCGGAACGCAAATATGAAATCAGGAGAATTCTCTTATTATATCAGGAAATGAAATCCTATCAGGAGAATTTGGAGGAGTTGCAATGCAGGATCAATGTAAATAAGGCTAAGATTTCTCAGTTGCAAAATCAGTTGGAAGAACAGAGGGAAAAGAGAAGTAAGGCATTGGAGAGAAAGGTGGATGCACAGAGAAATCATTTGCTTTCGGATGCGGATAAAGTGATGAAATCCATAGAAGAAAATATACGATCGATGGAAAAGGAAAAAGAAAAATACGAGAATGATTTCCGGGAAGTACAAATACTGGAAGAAAATATAGGAGAGATATTTAATTGGTTTAGTGCCGCGGAAAATTTTAACGAGAAAGAGACTGCGATTCTCTCAAATCTTACTGCTGCAGCTTTCGCGGTGGATGAAAAAATAAATCTCTTTATCAGATTTAAGAATCTTGTAAATATCAAGAAAAATGAAGTTCAGGAAGAGCGGGTGCGCAAAAGCGACAGAATAAGACAGGTGCGGATGGAGAGGGAGGAACTTCAGGAAAAGATAAGCAAGTTGGAATCGGATGTACTGCCATTTGACCGAAAATATGAAGAGGCAAAAAGAACGATTAAAAGAGAACTAGAAAAGATGAATATTCAGACGGAAGTAAGATTATTTGCGGAATTAGTCAAGAGTGTTGATAGCAGATGGCAGTCGGCAATCGAAACTTTTTTGGGAAAAAGACGATTTGATCTTGTCGTAGATGGAAAATACTGTAAAAAAGTGATGGAAATTGCGCATAGACTTCAGTTAAGGGATATTAAAGTAATTATTACAGATCAGCTGCCGAAGGTTGCGGTTGTGGAAAATTCTGCGGCATCAATGTTGGAAATTCCAAACGAATATGGCAGAAGATATGCAAATTATATTCTTAATGGAATTCACTTATGTGAGGATATGGAGGAACTGCATCGATACCCAAAGGGCGGGTTAATGAGAGATGGAACCCTGGCAAGAAGCTTTACTATGGGATGCATGAGTATGGGAAGAACACCGTTTTATATGGGAAAGGAGGCGATAAACCAGCAACTACAGTATGCAAAAGAGGATATGGATAGGCTTTGTAAGGAAGAAGAGCATTTAGCCGCACACCTAGAAATTCTGAATCGGCAGATTTATGATATTGAGCGGGTAAACTGGGATGAAGATAATTACATATTTGATGCGCAGGCGCGGAAAGAAAAAAAGGAAGAGGAGATCCGAAATAAGAGGGAGGAAGCAAAAAATCTTAAAAATACACCGGGATTTTCCGCGGCTTTGCAGGAGAAAGAAAATGCGGATAAAGAGTATGAGAATGCCGATCGCGAGTATGTGAAATTAAGCAAGGAGATCGGGTTATGTGAAGAAAACATGGAGAGTTTTGCATTAAAATATCAAAGTGGTGAGCGGGAGATTGAGAGAACAAAAAAGGAGTATGAGGAGGCGATTTTCTCCCGGCTAGAGCTTAGAGGGGAGGTTACTGAACTGTATGACGGACTTCGGGAAAAGAGTGGAAATGTGCGCGTTATCACGCCGAAATCTGTGGAAAATTTCAGGGCGGAAAAAGAGAATGCGGTGAGGAAACTGGAGGAGGAACAGCGCAGATACTGGCATATTATCGGGCAGGGGGACGAAAAGTACGGTGTTGGATATATCTCGCGTTTCAGAGAACAATACCGGGATATCGCGAATGTAAAAATTGAGGAGGCGAAGAAGAAACTAGAAGAACAGCAGCAGGTTTTAGAGAATGCATTTATGGTGGATTTCGTTGCGGAGATGAATGAGGCGATCCGGGAGGCGAGGGAGGAGATCGACGAACTTAACCGGGAATTAAAGAATATTCCTTTTGGAAAGGACACCTATCAGTTTATGATGGTGGAAAGACCGGACAGAATGGTATTTTTTGAATTATGTAAAAATTTGGAAAATTATATGAATTCCATGGAATTATATAGGGGAGTTAATTCAAATGATGAGGAGATGGAATATAATATCCGATGCCTGATGGATACGATTTTGGAGGAGGAAAACGAGGAGGAGTATACAGATTACCGGAAATATTTTAAATACGATATGAAGATAAGGTCAAGACAGGACGGCGATGAAACTATCGCGGATCTATCCAAAAAGCAAGGTTCTGCAAGCAATGGGGAAAAGCAGACTCCATATTTTATTATTTTGGCGGCGAGTTTATTGCAGTGCTATCCAAAAAATAGCTGCTGTGCCAGATTAGCTTTTATCGATGAGGCGTTCTCCGCCCTTTCCAGGGAGAGAATTGAGCAGATGGTGAAATTTTTGAGGATAACCGCTTCCAGGTAATCTATGCCGCGCCGCCGGAAAAGATTGATAGTATCG
>CAJUCG010000110.1 GCA_910585065.1 uncultured Lachnospiraceae bacterium | reverse complement strand
ATTTAGTACGTCAAATTCTTTTGGCTCCTTTAAGGAAGTAAGAAGTGTGCGCACCTCGTCGTTCACCAGTGCTTGGTACGCTTGTGCGGAGAGAGTGCCAATGATTTTTGCGGTGTTTTCCATCGCGCCTTTTGGAGCTAGAGTTTCATTGTCCCAGCTGTACAGAGTTAAGGCACTGTTAAGCGCGAACTGGCGTTCGATGTGCGGGCGCAGTTTTTCATATAATTCGCTCATGCTGATACCTCTTTCCATGCATATCGCATTTAATTGATAGTCTGCTTGGTTTCTTTCCTGTTAGTATAGCATAATTTACAGAAAAAATGCAATACTATGTAAAGAAAGCAGACAAAAAGGCAGCGGCTGCTGTCTTTTTTGCCTGTAATTCTGTCGGAAGCTTATCCTCGCTAGAGACTTTGTTTTAGCTGGGGTAGGAGCGTAAACGTTTAAGAATGGAGGCTGTTTTTTATGGAAGGCAAGGAGACATGGATAAAAGAAGTAAGGGCGAGGGAGATCTTGGATTCGCGCGGCAATCCCACTGTTGAGGCGGAAGTTTTTTTGGCGGATGGTTCAGTTGGCCGCGCAGCGGTGCCGTCAGGTGCATCCACCGGGGAGTACGAGGCCTTAGAACTTAGAGATGGGCAGGAGAGACGCTATCAGGGCAAAGGGGTGCAGGCTGCCGTGGCGAATGTGAACGGGGAACTTGCGGGTGTGTTAAAAGGGATGGAGCCATTTTCCCAGGCGGAGGTGGACAAAAAACTTTGCGCGGCGGACGGCACAAAGAAAAAGGAGCGACTCGGCGCGAATGCGATCCTTTCCGCTTCATTAGCTACGGCCTGCGCAGCAGCGAACTCGGTGCGTCAGCCGCTCTACCGCTATTTGGGCGGGGAGAGTGCAAAGCGTCTTCCTGTGCCGATGATGAATATTGTTAACGGCGGTGTACATGCCAAAAATGATCTGGATTTTCAGGAATTTATGATTATGCCTGCGGGTGCAGATAGTTTTAGAGAGGGGCTGCGCATGGGCACGGAAGTCTACCATGAATTAAAGAAATTGCTCGGCAAAAATGGGCATATCACGGCAGTTGGCGATGAGGGAGGATTCGCGCCGGATCTAAAGAATGCGGAGGAAGTCTTTGAATATATGACGCAGGCTGTGCGTGCGGCAGGTTATGAGCCGGGGAGCGATATCGTTTTCGCTATGGATGCGGCGGCGAGCGAATTGTTTAATGAGGATGCAGGAATGTATTATTTTCCGGGGGAGAGCCGTCAGAAAGCCGAGGAGTTTAAAGATCCGGCAGCCGCGCCGGATACCAGAAAACTTGAAATTATGCGCAACACTAAGGAGATGATCGATTACTATGCAATGCTTTGTGAAAAGTATCCGATCGCTTCGATCGAAGATGCGCTAGATGAGAATGATTGGGAGGGCTGGCAGGAGCTGACCAAAAGACTTGGAAGTAAGGTGCAGCTTGTCGGGGACGATTTGTTTGTGACTAACACAGAGCGGCTTGCCGAGGGAATTCGGAGAAAGGCGGGCAATGCAGTGTTGATCAAGTTCAATCAGATTGGTTCTCTGAGTGAGACGCTTGATACTATCTCGATGGCAAAGGAAGCGGGATACCGCGTTGTGATCTCGCATCGCTCCGGCGAGACGGAAGATACCTTTATCGCTGATCTCAGTGTGGCGAGCGAAGCAGGACAGATAAAGACCGGCGCGCCTTGCCGCAGTGACCGCGTGGCAAAGTACAACCGTCTCTTGCGCATTGAGGAGGAGCTTGGTGCTGCCGCGCAGTATCAGAATCCATTTCAGGCTAAGTAGAAGCCCGCGCAAAAATGGAGGGGGAGCGATCGCAAAAGAAATCGCTCCCCTAAAACTGCCTCCTACTCGATTTTTTCGTCCTCCTCTTCTGTCAGATCCTCTTCTGCGGTAATTTCAGAGTCCACTACATCGCCTCCAATTTTCTTTGGTTCCCCGAAAGTACAAGTGACGTAATGGATCACATTGCCGCGATTCATCATTCGAATATTATTGTCAAACAGAGTAATATCCCTTACATAGGGAAAGCGGTCGTACATGGAAAAATCCTCGTGCGCCGTGACATCGAAGGGAAGGATGGGAGTGAAACCGCGCTCCTTCCCAGATGGGGAATCAGCCATAAAAAGTCCTTCTTTCTGCCATTTGGCTTTATTGGAGTGAAAAAATATGCATATCGCCGGAGGTCTTTTCCTGCCGGTAGACCGTCCTGCCGTCGAGCGTGACAAAGAGCTGCTCCTGGTAGAACAGGCGATTTTCCTCGTTCGAGTAGACTAACACATTGTAGCAAAGTCTATCGCTCATAATTGTGATATCATCCTGTACATAGAAAAAATAATCCTGCATACTTCCCGAGAGCCCAGCGGATTTTGCATCCATGCGGGAAAGGCGGTCAACCGCCTCCTGCGGCGAGACATTGATCACATTGGAATCCTGGTTTTCTGTGTAGCTGTAGATGCCGGTAAGACTTCCCATGCCCTGCGGGTGGGAGTGTTCAAGCACCAGGTCCGCACCTGACCAGGAAAAGAAGAGTTTGGTGCCGCTCTCGCTGGTAAAGGATGCCTCGTGGTCAGAGATCCCTGCGACACCGGAAAGTTCTTCCACCTGGTTGTCAAGGTAGGAGTAGGCGGTGAATTCAAAATGTTCATCATCCACCTGCGCCAAGATAATATAATTGCACAGTGTCCCGTCCTCCGCCAGGATAATATAGGTGCCGTTCCATGAGATAAGAGCGGCATCCGCTTCATGGTAGAGAGGATGTGTGGCGATCTCTGCAAGGGTATTGTCCGGAAGAATGCATTTGAGTTCGCCGCTTAGCTTGTTGACAAGGACAAGCGGTTCAATCGCACTTCCGTGCAGGGAGATAAGGAAAGTATAATAGTTGTCGGAGCCGATCTTCAAGTCATCGGACACAAGCGCGATCCCATAGTGGGGGGAATCAAGGAATTCCTGGATTTTTTCTGTTGCCATTTCTGGGGAGTAACTGTTAATTCCTAAAGTTGGCACAGAGGAGGCAGGCGGCGCACTCGGCGTAACGGCTGCCGTAAGTTCTGCTTCATCCGGGAGGGATGAGATGGTGGGGGGCGTAGCGTCCATCCCGTCACTTGAAGATGGAGTGCTGCCGCACGACGCAGTGTATAACAACAGTGCCGCAAGCGCGAAGACTGCCAGAGAAAAATGCTTTTTTAGATAGCCTTCTGGAAAAATATGTAATTTCTTGATATGCATTCCGACACCTCCCGACAAAAATAATTTCTAAGATAAATATACACCCGAATTCATAGAAAAGGCAAGTGTTTTCCTTGCTATTTTTAAAGGAATTTTTTATAATGTCAGGAGAAGGAGGAAGGAGGGAGAAAAGTGGAGCAGAAAAATGCAGAAAATGGTATAGAATCCCAGATTGTTTCCCCGCTGCTTGACTGGTTTGCGGAAAATGCGAGGAAGCTGCCATGGAGGGAAGATGTATCTCCCTACAATGTCTGGATCTCGGAGATTATGCTTCAGCAGACGCGCGTTATGGCGGTGAAGGATTATTTTGCGCGCTTTGTAAGGGAGCTTCCGGATATTGAGGCATTAGCCAATGTCACGGAGGAGCGGCTCTTAAAACTCTGGGAGGGGCTTGGCTATTACAGCCGCGCAAAAAATTTGAAAAGAGCCGCCATTATAGTGATGGAAGAATACGGGGGAAGACTGCCGGAAAAAGCGGAAGAACTTTTAAAATTGCCTGGGATCGGACCATACACGGCAGGTGCCATCGCCTCAATCGCCTATAATCAGATAGCTGCTGCGGTGGACGGGAATGTGCTGCGCGTGATGGCAAGGATTTTAGGGGATCGCTCGGAGATTAACAAAGAGAGTGTGCGCCGCGATTATGAAAAGCGTCTTGTGCGCGTGATGCCAAGGGATTTTCCGGGTGCGTTTAATCAGGCACTGATGGAGCTTGGGGCACTTGTCTGTCTGCCAAAGGGAAACCCGCACTGTGCCGATTGTCCGGCTGCGCAGCTTTGTCTTGCCCGCAAAGAAAATTCCTTCGATAAATTGCCGGTAAAGGCGGCGAAGAAACCGCGCCGTATAGAGGAGCGCACTGTGTTTTTGATCGAGGGGGAGAAGGGGTTTTTTGTGCGCAGGCGGGAGAAAAGCGGGCTGCTTTCCGGGCTTTGGGAATACCCGTCGGTACAGGGGAAAAAGACCGAGGAAGAAGTGCGTACAATGTTTTGTGGTGATATGGTGAAAGAGATCCTGCCTCTCGGTGCGGCAAAACATATTTTTTCTCATATTGAGTGGCGAATGCTCGGTTATTATGTGAAACTTCGGCAATTTTCGCCGCAATCCGAAAAAATTTGCTTTCAAAACGGGGAAGAGCGTGGTATAATGAATTATATTTTGGACTGCTTCCCGGTAGACTTTGAGAAGCTTCGCGCGGACTATTCTATTCCGGCGGCGTTTTCGGCGTACCAGAAGGCGGTGGAGAAACTGCAAAAGCAGTAATTTCTTCGTGAAAATAAAAAAAGGATGGTGGATAAGGTGAAAAAAGTATTTCAGGATTTTGCAAAAGCAGTATTGTCGGGGTTTATGATAGGGATTGGCGGGACGGTATATCTAAATTGTTCAAATAAGATTGTAGGGGCATTTCTCTTCACTATCGGATTAATTACCATTTGTGAATTCGGTTTTAATCTCTATACTGGAAAAGTTGGCTACACGTTGATTAATGGACAAAAGTGGGGGGATAAGTTAAGTTTCCTTGGCATTGTAATTCTTGGAAATTATGTGGGGACGATGATTTATGGTCTGGCATACGGCGCGGCAAGACCTGAACTTAGACAGATGGCAGGGGAACTTTGCACAAAAAAACTTGAGCAAAATATTTTGACTGTGTTTTTGCTTGCTGTCTGCTGTGGTATCCTGATGTTTATTGCGGTGGATGCCTACCGGAAGAACGCGGGGAATGTGGCAAAATATGTAGCTATTCTGATCGGCATTCCAACCTTTATTCTTTCTGGTTTTGAACATAGTATTGCGGATATGGTATATTTCGCATTCGCGCCGCTCTCCGTAAATTTTCAGCTAAAAACCTACGGCTTTTTGCTGGTGGTGCTGATTGGGAACGGGCTTGGGGGCGTGCTTATCCCATGGTGTCAAAAATATCTGTATGCGGAGACCGGAAAGGGGGCATAAGCTAACGCCCCCGGCGGATGGCAGGCGTGCGGAAATGAAGTTGGCTATCACGCCGCCTGGAAAACGCCGGAAACGCTCTTGAACATAGGAAAGCAGCACTTAGGAATACTCTGCAATGCGCGTGACAGCAACGTAAATTTGTGAAATTTTGTACCAGGTAGGAAAATCTACAATTCCACTTTGAGGGAGGTCAAATTGTCTTTGAAAGGCAATAACGGCCTCCCTTGTTCTTGGTCCAAAAATACCGTCCGCAGTAATATTCGGAATAGAATAGTATACATTTGCGATTCTATCAAGCTGTTCCTGCATCTGGCGCACTTTGCTTCCTCTGGAGCCAACGGAGAGCGGTTCGCCCGGATAAGAGGACGGAATGCCGGAGATCTCCTCGGAGGTATTGATATAGATGGACTGACCATAGTAGTAGCGCAGGATCTGGATGGCGGTATAGCCTTGGTCGGCGAGGGACTTCGAACCCCACTGGGACATAAGATTCGGGCAGGTGACGCGCTTGCCGTCACAGTACTGCGTTAGGATTGGCTGACGTACATTTGGGCGGGAGAGGTAATTGTTAAAAATGCTGTCCACTGCCGCGCTGATGGTATCATAGATATTGCGCTCGTTGATCCATTTATGATCGTAGGCGGTCGAGGAAGTGATAGTAAAATTATAGCCCTTATTTCGATAGAATTCTGTGTATACGCGGTTTAAAGTAAAGGACTGGATCGCGAGAACATTTGCATAGATTGCCGCTTCCGGCCAGGTCGCATAAATTTCACTTGACGCGACATTTTTAATGTAATCGCGGTATGGCACATAGTAATTTGGAGCGGCAGCATCCGACGGAGGACCATCATGTACCACCACATATTCCGGGATTACAACACGGCTTAGTACAATCTCGCCAGTCTCAAAGGTTGGCTGTATTTCTGGCTCAATAATTTTTGGCGGGTATTCACCGTAGAGCGTATGTGGACCGATCACAAAGACCTCAGCACTATCAGGTTCGTTGCCGGCCGCCGGATCAAGAAGGACATTTTGGATGGCAGTAACATCGGGTAAAAGTTCCGCGCCGTTGATAAGCACCGGCTCGTAGCCGTCCGCAGTGATGTAGAAGGTATATTCCGAGTAGGGCTGATTGGCAAGCGGCTCTAAGCTGTAGGAGAGCGGCGGTGTCGGCAGTGTTACTGTGGGCGTAAGTCCAGTATTGTCCGTGGTCAGGGTCTGAATTACGCTGTCCGGCTCTCCGCTGTAGGAGATGGTGATGGATGCACCCTCCACCGGGCGGTTGTTCGTTGAAGCCAAAACAGAGATGCGAAGCTTTCCGCTGGAGTCCGCAGGGTTCCGATCGTCTTGCGCGGCAGTCTGCGGCGGGATAGTTTCAGACTCTATTGGCTGTTCGGACGGGGGAGTTTCCTGCTGCATCGTAAGTTTTTGACTTTCACTCCTTTTTGTGTGCGGAGTTAGCAGAAATGGGGTTCGTTTCATGATTGCCCTCATCTAAAATTTATTTCCTTTAAATATATGCGGGGGATGAAAAAATATCTGTATTTTTTTTGCGCGTTTTGTCGATTTTGCATAAAATTTCACTTTGCCCAAAGTTCGGCTTGTATTTTGATCAGGGATATGATATCATTCTTACAATTTGAGCGTAAATAAGAGCCTCAACGAAGACGTGTGACCTTATGGAGTGGGAACTGCTCCGCCATATGAGGCTGATGTCTTCTTTTTTTTGCGCAGGAAATGGAAGTTTTTGGAAATTTTGGCTTGATAAAAGAAGGGGGATTTCATAATGAAAGCATATCTGATACTGGAGGATGGGCATATTTTTGCCGGGACTGCCATCGGGGCTCCTAAAGAGGTGATAAGCGAAATTGTGTTCAACACTTCGATGACGGGGTATCTTGAGATTTTAACCGATCCTTCCTATGCGGGGCAGGCGGTGGTGATGACTTACCCGCTAATTGGCAATTACGGCATATGTGCGGCAGATATGGAATCGCAAAGACTATGGCCGGATGCCTTTATCGTGCGGGAATTATCCCGCAGACCAAGCAATTTTCGAAGTGAGAAAGATATGGATACCTTTCTAAAAGAAAACGGGGTTCCTGGCATTGCAAATATTGATACCAGAGAATTAACCATGCTTCTTCGCGAACACGGCACAATGAATGGAATGATCACTACAGAGGAATATACAGATCTTTCTCATCCGATCGCGCAAATAAAAGAATACCGGGTTATAGGCGCGGTGGAGAGAGCATCCTGCAAAGAAAAATATATGATGTCCGCCGATGAGTTTGTTCCGACAAACTATGAGGAGGCAAGACTAACATATATGGCGGATCAAAAGATGCGTCAGGCGATTGAAAATGCAAAAAAAGCGGGGGTGGATCTGGGCAGGATCGCAATGTATTGTGTGCGGGGGAGCGAGGGGATTAAGAAATTGAACGAACTTGCTGTAGATCCAAAAAGAGTGAGAAAATACCGCGTTGCAATGATGGATTTTGGCACAAAGAAAAATATGCAGCATTGTCTGCAAAAACATGGCTGTGAAGTAACTGTCTATCCGGCGCATACAAAAGCGGAGGAAATTCTCTCCGAAGGATACGATGGGATCATGCTCTCGAACGGTCCAGGAGATCCGGCAGAATGCACGGAAATTATTGAGGAAATTAAAAAACTTTGTGCGTCCGACATCCCAATTTTTGCAATCTGCCTTGGACATCAGCTAATGGCACTAGCAAACGGATTTCGGACAAAAAAGATGAAGTATGGGCATCGCGGTGCAAATCATCCGGTGAGGGAGACCGCAACGGGAAGGGTCTACCTCTCCTCACAGAATCATGGCTATGTGGTGGATGGCGATTCCGTTGATCCTGCGGTTGCAGAGATCCGTTTTCTCAACGCGAATGACGGGTCGGTCGAGGGGCTGACTTATAGGGAAAAAAAGATTTTTACTGTACAGTTTCACCCGGAGGCCTGCGCGGGTCCCGCGGATACGGAATTTTTGTTTGATGAGTTTGTTAAGTTGATGGAGGAGGATGCGTAATGCCAAAAAATAGTGAGATAAAAAAGGTATTGGTCATTGGTTCCGGTCCGATTGTGATTGGCCAGGCGGCGGAGTTTGATTATGCGGGGACGCAGGCCTGCCGCTCACTAAAGGAGGAGGGACTTACGGTGGTGTTAGTCAATTCTAACCCCGCCACAATCATGACGGATCGGGATATTGCAGATATGGTTTATATTGAACCACTGACCGTCGATATGGTTAGGCAGATTATTTTAAAGGAAAGACCGGATGGCGTGCTGCCCACGCTTGGCGGTCAGGCTGCACTCAATATTGCGATGGAACTTGAGGAGAGCGGTTTTCTAAATGAAACTGGTACAAAGCTGATTGGCACAACGTCACTCACCATCAAAAAGGCAGAGGATCGGTTAGAGTTTAAGAGTACAATGGAAAAAATTGGGGAACCCTGCGCACCAAGCAAGGTGGTGGAGGCTGTTGCAGAGGCAATTGAATTTGCGGATACCATTGGCTATCCGGTGGTGATTCGCCCGGCTTACACGCTTGGCGGATCTGGCGGAGGGATCGCGCACACGAGGGAAGAACTTTGCGATATCTGCGCGAACGGGCTTCGCCTAAGCCGTGTCGGACAATGCTTAATTGAGCGATGTATTGCGGGCTGGAAGGAGATCGAGTATGAGGTAATGCGCGATGGTGCAGGAAACTGCATTACTGTGTGCAATATGGAGAACATCGACCCAGTCGGTGTGCATACGGGAGACAGCATTGTTGTCGCGCCGTCCCAGACGCTCTCGGACAAGGAATATCAAATGTTGCGCACCTCGGCGTTTCGCATTATTACTGAACTTGGCATTACGGGCGGCTGTAATGTCCAGTACGCGCTAAAGCCGGATAGCTTTGAATACTGTGTGATTGAGGTGAATCCGCGCGTTTCCCGATCCTCGGCACTTGCCTCGAAAGCGACGGGGTATCCTATCGCGAAGGTGGCGGCAAAAATTGCGCTTGGCTATACGCTCGACGAGATTTCAAACGCGATCACAAAAAAGACCGTGGCAAGTTTTGAGCCCGCGCTCGATTACTGTGTGGTGAAAATTCCAAAATGGCCATTTGACAAATTTATTATGGCAAAGCGCACGCTCACTACACAGATGAAAGCGACAGGGGAGGTAATGAGCATTGCCCCAAATTTTGAGGGGGCACTAATGAAGGCGATCCGATCGCTTGAGCAAAATATCTACAGTATGAGAAGCGGGGATTTTACGGGGGATTCCGACGAGGATATTGTGGAGAAATTGCACCGAACTGACGACCGCAGAATCTTTGTGATTGCGGAGGCACTAAGGCGCGGAATCCCGCAGGAGAGAATCCATGCAATCACACAGATTGATCTCTGGTTTATTGACAAGATTGCGATTCTTACTGAGATGGAAAAACGCCTGGAAACAGAGCCGCTCTCCCGCGAACTTATCTCAGAGGCAAAACGCTTAGAATTTCCCGACTGTGTAATTGCAGAACTTAGCAAAAAGACTGCTGCAAAAATAAAAAAGCTGCGCAAAGAAGAGTATGCCATCCGCGCAAAATTTTCGATTGTTGATACCTGTGCAGCAGAATTTGAGGCGAAGACACCATACTATTATTCTTATTTTGGCGGAGATAATTTTCACTCACTTTCTGGTGCAGAGAAATTACCTCAAAAGAAGAAAGTTCTTGTCCTTGGCTCCGGACCAATTCGCATTGGTCAGGGGATCGAATTTGATTACTGTTCGGTTCACAGCACCTGGGCATTTAAGCGACAGGGCTATGAAACCATTATTATCAACAATAACCCGGAGACCGTCAGCACGGATTTTGATATTGCAGACAGACTTTATTTTGAGCCGCTGACCCCGGAGGATGTGGAAAATATTGTGGATGTAGAGCATCCTGACGGCGCGGTGGTGCAGTTTGGCGGTCAGACTGCGATAAAGCTTACACAGGCACTATTAGAGATGGGCGTGCCCATCCTTGGCACCTCGGCGGAGAATGTCGATGCGGCGGAGGATAGAGAACTTTTTGATGAGATTCTTGAAGAATGCTGTATTCCAAGACCGGCGGGCAAAACGGTATTTACTACAGAGGAGGCCGTCCGGGCGGCAAATGAACTTGGCTATCCCGTCTTAGTGCGCCCGTCCTACGTGCTTGGGGGTGCGGGGATGCAGATTGCGATAAGTGATGGCGATGTGCGCGAATTTATGGCGATCATCAACCGCAATGTGCAGGAGCATCCAATTTTGGTGGACAAATATCTGATGGGAAAAGAAGTCGAGGTGGACGCAGTCTGCGACGGGGAGGACATTTTAATTCCGGGGATTATGGAACATGTCGAGCGCGCAGGTATTCACTCCGGCGACAGTATTTCTGTGTATCCGGCGCGCTCCCTCTCAGAGAAAGT
>CAJUCG010000109.1 GCA_910585065.1 uncultured Lachnospiraceae bacterium | reverse complement strand
GACAGGTAAATTTTAATCCGTCCCCCTTCCTCTGATATTAAATAGTACTGCTCCTCCTCCAAAATTCCCCGATCGCTGTCAAGCAGTACTGTCTGTGTCAACTCCTCCCCGCCAAGCAGCACGGTATCCGCATCCCCAGTTTCCGGATCATACTCCCTCCCCTGTGCATCCCCAGGCTTTTTACCATATTCCCCATTCTCCGCTAAAATCGTAATGCCCTCGTTCTTTTCCTCGAAAGCAAAACCTTTCTCCTCCCCCTTAATCAAACCTACAAATTTATTTAACCATCCTTGAAGTTTCCCATTTTTGCTATTTTTTTCTCCTACTTTTTTCCTTTTATTTCCTGTTTCTTCCCCTCTATCCGCTCCCTGTCTTACGATCTTTTTTATTCTGCTCTTTCCTGATTGATTTTCCTCCCCATCCTCCCGCTCAAATTCTGCAAAAAAATCATCCTGTTCACGCTCCTGCTCCCTTTCTTGTTCCGCCTTTAAAATCTCCCCGCAAAGATGGTACAGGGCAAATCCCCCTCCCGTCTGCTGTCTGCTTTTCGCGTGCAGCAAATACAAAAATGAAACTGCCCTGTAATTCTCATAATCCACATATTCCATCAATTCTTCAAGCAATCTGCAAATCCCACCGCCATCCTTTCCCGCATACCCCGGAAGATACAAAAATAAATATTCTCCTTCCTCCCCCTCAAAAATCCAGGAAAGTGTCAGTCCAATCTCCTTTGGCTCAAGCAAATACTCTTCCAATTTTACCGACAGTTCTTCTATCTGTCTCATCAGTTCCGTGATCACCGCCGTTCCCGGTGCCTTCTGCCTAAATTTTACACTTAGCGGCTGCATTCCCCCCACGGCAAACCACAGCTCATGCCTGCCATCAAAATCCTGTCTATTTACGGGCAAAAGTCCCTCTATTTTACTGTTTTTCAACATTTCTTCCCGGTAGCCGCCCCCCTCGCAGCCAATAGCGACCAGATAATTCCCTCCGATATCGCTTCTCTCCTCCAAATAAATCTCTTCCACCTTCTTTTCCATCTCCCGCATCCTTTCCATATTTTGTTATTGCTCAGTTATTTCCCCGTATAAATCAAGCAGCACACTCCCCACTCTTGTCACTTCCTCACGTACCGGACAGAAACGCTCACTATTGTATTCTATATAAAATAGTTTTGAGAGTCCCCACCATTTTGCCGGAAAAAATTTTGTGCAGCAATATTTTGCATATACTCTTACCTTTCCTCCAACCTTATCACATGAAAACCCTGCAATCTGATATAGATAAAGTTTTCTCTTCGTGTTTCTCGCCAGAGATTTCTCCCACTGCTTTAATTCCTCGTAAGTCGCATCGGCAAATGCATAGCGCAAACTGCTTCTGCTGCCCTTTTCCTGCTCGATCACCCCGACACCGGGCAGTGTGCCATACACCATATACTCGCTGCCCTCCTCCAGCATTTCCGAAATTGCTCCCTCCACAATGGCTCTGTCATGAAGAGCAAAACTAAACCACAAAATCATCAAAAAGAAAAGCATCAGCACCGGGATAATAAATACCGCTTCCACGGTAATACTTGCCTTCATACGCGCTCTTTTTTTTCTATAAAAGTAAATCATCTCCATCTTCCCCTTCCCAATAAAATCAGATTACTACAAAATTTCCTTCCCCTTTATGCCTATCTATTTCAATAAAATCAGTAGGCGAAACAACTGCGCACCTGCAAGAAAAGGCACAAAGGGAATCCGATATCCCCGTCCCTTTCTTTGCAAAATCAAAACGCCCGCCGAATAAAATGCACAGAAAAACAAAGCGGTCAAAAATAATTCCATATTTTCCCAAAATCTGAGTATCATCCCTGTTACCATCAATAAAAATCCATCTCCCCTTCCAATCTGATCCCGCGAAATTTTACTGATCAGCCAGACAAGAATTCCCGATCCCACTCCCGCCGCTCCCACTTTCAGCTCCCCAAATAAAAATAGACGGAAAAGAAGCGCGAAACCAAAGGCTACTACAAGCATGGGCAGCGAAAGACTTTTTTTGCGCACATCCTCAGCCCCAAAAATAATAAGCAAGATCATCACTATTGCTTCTCTCATATCCTCTCCTTTTTTTTATTCCACATTATTTTCTCCCTCTTTTGCACATCGGCTGCACGGTCGATAAGCTGAAGCCTCCGAAAAAAGAATTTTCTTTACCGTCCGCTTAATTTTACTGCAATCCTTTGCTGCATGATAGCGTGTCCCTGCCTTTGTAACAAAGACGGATTCCGGCATCTCTACATTTTTCATGCAGCTCTCACAGCGATAATACTTCGCGCCGTACTGATTTCTCTTCTTTGCAATTCCCTCACTCTTTTCTTTTTGCACCTTTCTTCGAATATAGGTACAGTTCGCACTTGTATGATAGACCGTTCCACTTTCTGTCACATAGACATATCCCTCTTCCTCCTCGGTTTTCTCCCCGCTCTCCTCATCCCCCTCCAATGCTCCCCTTCCAGAAAAACTGCGCATCAGCACAGTTTTCTCAAACGAAAGCTTGGGCAGAAACCTCTGAAAGATCGGAAAAGAAATGCGAAAATTCATGCGCACCACCGTCATCTCATCCTCCGCGTAACTTTCCGAACCCCAAAAATCAATTCCGGAAACTCCTCCCACCACCATCGCTTCCACACAATCCTCGCCCGAAAGCTTTTTGCGCATAGCCCTGCGAATCCACAGAGCATCCCCCGCATCCTGCAAAAGATCGATCGCAAATCCTGCTGCCTTATAGTAATCTCCCCCGCTCTCCCAGAGCGCGTCAAGCTCTTTGTCCGCATATTTTAACAAATATCCGCATGCTGCCGTCTCCTCGGTAACCTGTGTTGCCGCATAGTAAAGTTTTTGCTCCACACGAATAATTTGCAAAAATGAAAGAAAAAAGAACAGCACACTGAGAAGAGCGGGTAAAATTAACGCCGCCTCAACCGTTAAGGAGGCTGCAAACGGCTCCAGGAAAGCCTTCTTTCCCCACTTTATTTTCCTATTCTCTTTCCAACTTCCCCCGCCCTTTTCCAAGGTATAAATTCGCTTCTCCACACCTTTTTTTTCGACTCCTCGCTCCACCCTTTCTCACTCCTTCTTTTTTGTTTTCCACAATATCTTCTATGTTCTCCCCTGTGCAGCCGCAATCCAATCCCACAGGTAAGTTTTGACCACTGGTCTGTTCTTTCCTGTGACCTTACCGGGTTGCCTTCTGGAGAGAAAAGATAATATTTCAACCAACGGAAAACGAAAAGAACAGACCACTGGCCAAAGGTTGACTGTCAGGCGAAACTGACAGCCAGCCAAAAGCTCCATATACCAAAATTAAACTACATCCTAAGTAAGAATATTTAACAAAAAATTTAATAAGAAATTCCCGCTTTCTTCTCCTGCCTTATCCCTTCTCCTGATTGAATCCCAATAACAGGAAGAAAAAGATAGGGGATTGTAATTTCCGCTTTCGTTTCCAGCGAATAAATACAATTTTGCATTAAAAAACTCCTATCATACTTTAGCTGCATCGTCTGCTGAATAACATCCATCGTCCGCATTGTACGCAGTTCCCGATTCTCCAGTATCAAAAAAAGGTAGAGATATTCCCGATAATTCTTTAAGATCCCATTCACTTTTGACTCCGTATATTTCTTCGCACTCTGCTGCCAAAACTCCTTTGATACTCTGCTTAGTTCGCTAAATGGTACCGCAAGCGACTTTGATGTCGGAAAAAAGGGAACCTCCCCGGAAAGAAACAGCCCTCCCACCTCCGTCAACGCACATTCTGCCGCCCAGAGCATCCCAATCAGAAGCTCCGCAAAAATAATCAATGCCCCGATCCCCGTAAATCCAACAGCGGCGGTAGCAGCCGTCTTAATTTCTGCCCTTGACTCGTGTGATGCAAAGATCACTGCCAAATTTACTGCAAAGCGCGCAAGAAAAATTTTTGTCGCAATTTCTGATAAATTATCTTTATCACTTTCTTCCCCCGCAATAATATACTCCAACTGATAGAGCAGTCCCTCCGCCTCCTCTGCAAAAGCTGACAGATCATTTTCATCCGCAAATGCTGCGAAATGCCGTTTTAGATAGGAAAGATACAGATATTCTTCCGCCACTTCCCCCGCCGCTTTCGTTAGAAAGCCATCAGTATCCCCAAACGAAGGAGAAAATGCCTCCCCTCCATCCTCCCCGAACAGCTTTCGAAATGAGAATTTCCCGCCGTTCTTTTTTTCCTCTGTATAAAGTGCCGACGGCAGATGAGAATCTGATAATCGTCCCCTGCTAATCTTATCTTCCTCCTCCACTACCAGAGAAAGAATTCCATACTTAAAAAATTTCTTTGCCAGTTTCGGATAGGGGTTGTTTCGCTCCGGCACCGTTATCTTTCCATAATCCAAGATCAGCCCGCGAATATTTAAGCTAAGCAGATTTGCCGCTGCTGCCGTGACTCCGGAAATCACCTGAACCCCATCAAAAGAATTCGCCTCCGCATTGCCAATACAGGCTAATGTGGCATCAAAAAGAATCAGATTATCTTCTAACGCTTTTCGCATCCCTTCAATATCCTCTAAAATACCAATGGAATTTTTATTGGAAAAATTTGTAATAATCTCTGTGTTTTGTCTGGTTAATTCCTCGTAGAGAATATCTGGCACTTCCCCGGAAAATTCCGATAGCTCTGTGCCGTAAATTGTAAGTTCCTCCCTCGCCATATCCCGCTCCATCTCCAGACGTGAAAGTAATTCCAGAGCTTTTTGAGAACTTGTCCTCGCGCCTTCTATTTTTTCCCGGACATTACTCAGTTGTGTTCGCAGAATATTCTGACTGGCACTCCGCTCGTTTTCCATCGCGGAAATACTCTCACTTAGCTGTTGTATTCTCTTAGCAATCTCTTCTTTTTGATCATTATCCCTTGCTTCCTCTCCCTTCTCCTTATCTTCCTCCCCTTTGCTCTCCTGCTCTGTATTTTGTGAACTCCAATATAAAAGTTCATATTGTTTTTGCATATACGAAATGCTCTCTTCGAGGCTTCCGATCCTTTCCTGGATTTCAATAATGGCTTCTAACTCCCGCACCGGATCGCGGTAATTCTCTTTCTGCGCCGCGTACAGTTCACTATTCCCCGCTAAAATCCATTCTCCCGCGCCATGCGGTACTAATTTTTTAGGAAAATTTTCCACTGTCTTTAGCCTGCCAAAGAAACTGCGCACAAGTGCGCCCTCCTCCACAACAAACCCATCCAGACAGCCAAACAGTTCGGTTAATGTCGCTTCTGCCTTTGCCGCACTTTCACTCGCCTCCAAACTTTTTTGAATCAGCACTCCAACTTTTTCTGCCTTTTTGGTTTCCTGTACCGCCGAGAGAATCCCCTCTGCAAATTCTTTTACCTCGCGGTATTTTTCATATTGGATAGCCTGCGCATAAAACATTGCCCCATCCCCTTTTGTCAATGTGGATACCTCTGTGATTTCCGGCTTATCTGCCCGCAGTGAAAGCCATGAATTCCCTGAAAGATTCTGTCTCATATACCAGGAAAGTTCCCGCGAGAGTTCTTTCTTTGCCTCCTCCTCCTCCCCCATACTCCGACCAAAGATATGATAATTTTCATACAGGGCGAGATCGTAGCTTCCAAGCAGGGACTTTGTCCCAAAGCGCAAAATACTCTGCCCTATCCTATTACAGGCAGTTAATCTAGCACTCTCTGCCAGACACAAAAACATGGCGATCACCAGCAAAAGTACCAGGGCAAAGAACGCGGTAATCACGCCTTCCTTTCTCCCCCGCGCCCGCATTCTTACGCCCCCGGAGAAATAATTTTATTCGCGCCGCTGCTGATCGAGCTGAGCGCGTTATTTACGATATCCTTGATCTGCGTCTGAAACAATAAGACCAACCCAATCAAAATAACCAAGATCAAAATGATCTCAACCACACCGATCCCACGGTTGTCCGCTATTCCCCTTACTTCCTCCCTATTCTTTTCCTCCATATTTTTCTCCTCCATTATTCTGCTCCTTTTAAGTTTATATATTTTACCAATCATAAATTTACTCTTTCCATGTGGCATATTTAACATTAAGTTCACGCCACAAAACTTAAAAATTTTTTAAACGGGAAAGCTTGCAAAAGCAGGGACTAAAATTAGCACAAACACAATAATCAACATCCCTCCCATCGGCAAAAGAAGTTTTGTTCCCGCTTCCTCGCCCTTTCTCCTCGCCTGATTCTTTCGCTCCGAAAATGCCTCCTCCGACTCCATGTGAAGCAATGCCGCCATCCCGGAAGACCCTTTTTTGAGATTCTGTGTCAAAATCGTTGTAAAACGAAGATATGAAAGTAATGCACAACGCCTGCCAAATTCTTCATACGCCTTTAACTCCGGCATTCCCACTTCAAGCTGTGCCATGGTATGCTGCATCTCATCATACACATAGCGTCTTCTCCCAGATTTTTTATAGTCGGAGAGCATCCTTTCCCATGCGCCGCGCACCGTCATGCCCGCCCCGGTCAAAAGAATAAAACGGCTTAAAAATTCCGGATAATCAATCAGTAATTCTTCCTCCCGCTCCTTCTTCTTTTTACGAAGTTTTGAGCTTTCTCTCCCATAAACAGCAAATACCAAAACCACTCCCAGCAAAAAAACGATCCCTGTCACATCCTTTGACTCTTCCTTCCAGTAAATTCCATTTCCTTCCAGACTATCGGGAAGTTTCATATACTGCTGTCCCGCCGTTTCCTGCCCGCAAACTTCCAGTTCTTCATACAGTCTTCTCACTAAAGCTTCCTCCTCGGTAAACGGATACGGATATACGCATACCTCGTAAGTATATTCCCTCTCCCATCGGTCATAATATAGCTTCGCTTTTAGCAGTACATTCTGTACCTCCTCTAACTCCTTATTCTGCACACTCCCATCCCCGCGAATCAGATCGGTATTCCCACTCCGCCAATCAATCTCTATATCGTACTCGGGCAGTGCCTCTATCAGCACAAGATCATAGACCACTTCATCAAGAGAAGGATTTTCCCCCAGAATACGCTCCTTTAGACCTTCTGCCGCCTGGGAAAACAATTCCTCCGCCTCCTCTTTTGAGCGTTTCCTCGCAGGAATTTCAAATTCCACCGGCCGCACGCTGCCGCCATACTCCGCCAAAAGTTTAAGCCTGTCTAAGCCAAACTCAGGGCGGGAGATCTTATTGTCCTCGCCAATCACTCCCTCCCCCTTCGGGCGCAATGCCAAAATCAGGGTAAAGATTAACATTGCAGCCGCCGCCAATACCGTATTTTTCAGACGCTTTCTTACAAATCTTTTTTGACATTCTTTTGGATTTTCCAGCGGATACGCTTTTTGCAGTAATTCCCCGATCTCTTGGTTCACCCCATCTCCCCTTCCTTCTCAAATCTCAAGTCCTGTGATCCTTCCCATTAACCACACCAAAAACAAATACGCCGCAAGCAATGCCGTCATCAGCAGATGTCCTAACATTCCCCCGTACAAAATATCCAGATACCCCGGGGAAAATAGCCGGAAATACAGAATCATTCCAGGCGGAATCAGCTTCATAATACGGCATTCCATTCTCTTTGCCGTCAAGATCGTCTGAATCTCCTTTTTTAATTCTGTCTTGTCGGTAATTACGGTGACCGAGGAGGAAACCACCCTCAGCAGATCTCCCCCGCTCCTTTTTGCCGTGCGATAAACTTCTGCAAAACTCTGCGCGTCCTCCAAGCCGCTGCGCTTTGCGAAATTTCCAAATGCCTCCTCCACAGGCACCGAATTTGCAATTGCTCTGCCAACGCGCTCCATCTCTCCACGGATAAAACAGTCCTTCGGATAAATACAAGCCAGATCCTCGACCGCGGCCAAAACTGCATTTTCCATAGAATATCCCGCCTCAAGAGAAGCTTTTATACTGATCAGCGCGTCCTTAAACTGCACAGCCCGCTTTGTATCCTCCCTCCCCTCTCTCTGCCCTTTTATCGCTTTCCTCACAAATGGATAGCCAGAAAGAAAAATCAGACCAATGAGAAAATTTTGGTAAATCAATTCCCCCGCGGCAAGACAGCCGACTAGATAGAGGAAAAAAAATCCTAACTCCCGCCCCAACTGAAATTTCTGTTTTATTCTATCCCCTCCCTACTGAAATTTCATCCCCGTTTAACCCTCCCTGTTATAAAATCTCCCCCGCATGGTTTAGTTTCTGTCTTCGAATTAAATTTTCCGCTTTTCCCTTTAAGCTGCCGACAATCTTTCCCTCCGCGCTTACCCCCTCCTCCACAAACTCAAAGATCCGGTTTAATTCGATTTCCCCATCCACACAGTCAAGCACTTCCGCAATCTCAAGCACACGCCTTGATTTGTCGCGAAGTCTGCCCAAATGTACCACGATATCAATTGCTGAGGCAATCTGTTTGCGCACTGCAATTAAGGGAATATCCGTTCCGAGTAATACCATGGTTTCAAGCCTTAAAAGCATATCCGCCGGGGAGTTTGAATGCCCAGTACTCATCCCATTATGTCCGGTGTTTAATGCCTGAAGCATATCGATGGCAGCAGCATCCCTCACTTCCCCGACAATAATCCGATCCGGGCGCATCCGCAGGGAGGATTTGATCAGATCGCGTATGCTCACTTCATTTTTCCCCTCCGCATTGGCATTGCGCACCTCCAAACGCACAAGATTCGGGATGCTCCGAATCTGTAATTCCGCGGAATCCTCAATCGTAATAATTCGCTCGTCCTTTGGAATATCGTTGGAAAGTGCATTGAGAAATGTGGTTTTTCCGCAGCCCGTCCCGCCGGAAACAAAAATATTGTAGCCTGCAATCACAAGTTTTTTTAAGAATTCTGCTGCCTCGCTGGTCAATGAATTTAATTCCACCAATTTTTCCATATCAAGTGCCTCGTCCGGAAATTTTCGGATGGTGATAATCGGACCTTCTAGTGCCACCGGCGGCAGCACAATATTGACGCGCGAACCATCCGATAGCCTCGCATCCACAATGGGGCAGGATTCATTGATGATCCGGTTTGCCCCCGCTACAATCTGCTGCACCACTTCCTCCAATTTCTGTCTCGAAGAAAAACATCGCTCCCATCGCTCCATACGCCCATTCTGCTCAATAAAAATCTGCTTTTCCCCATTTACCATAATCTCCGAAATACTTGTATCTTCCACCAGCTCCTGCAAAATATCCAGCCGCCTTATCGAATTAAAAATATCTTTTCTCAGGCGGAGCTTTTCGCCAATGCTAATATACTCGTCCTTCATGCGGGTACAGATACTCTCATCAATCAGATCGTAAAGTTCCTCGTCCGTCAGATCATGGGATAGATCGACCGCCTGCATTACATAATCACATAATTCCTGTCTCCGCCCTTCTGCCCCTGCTTCCCTTTTCTCAATCAACCCCCGCAAACACCTCCTCCGCCATAATTTCAACTGGCTGGCGTGCCACGCGGAACAATCGCTCTTCAATCCCCGCAGCCGCAAGTTTTATCTGCCGCATAAACTCCTGCTCCTTTCCCTGTGCCTTCCTGCCCTCCTCCGAGATCAGGATCACTTTGTCCGCCAGCGCAATACACCCCGCCGAGAGCGCGGTAAAAGCTCCCGCATCTACCACCACGAATTCATATGGCTCCACCTGTAGAATTCCCTCCAAAAGCTTTGCGGCATCCTCCCCGGTGCAATCACAAAGATCTGCCCAGTGCGCCACACCATAAAGACAGTCAACGCGCTCCACAGTTTTCAATTTTAGCCTCTCGCTGAATTTTGCAGAATTCTGCCTGATAAAATAGATCGCTTCGGTAAGTGCCCCGCTCCCATCCGCCTGTGCTTTCTCCGGAAGATAAAACGGATCAAGAGAAAGAAAAACCGTTCTATTTGCCTTCGCTTTTTTCTTTGCCAGCGTATACGCAAGTGTTGACACTCCTCTCCCGCCCGCTGCGGAACATACTGTAAATATCTTAGCTTCTCTCTTTTGACTTTGATAGGCGGGCACGGGTGTTTTCTCCCGGTAATATCTCACAATCTCATCAAAGATATCTTTCGCTGACTGATACTTGTAAATCACAGGGATATCCTCGCCCTCCCTCACCCTTTTTGTGGAAGAAAGCAAAAGTGTCGGACAGCGAACCCTCTCTGCCATCGCTTTGTATAACATCTCCTCGCACACAAGCAAGTCAATCTCATGTTTTTTTTCGTACTGCCTAAAACTCTCCTCATTTGTAAATGCTGCGGCTTCAAATTCCTTGCCTTTTTTGCTGTTAAAGTACCGCAGCAGACGACACACATACTCCGCTTCCTCATCGAGTATGGCAAGCAGATTTCCCATCGCATCACTCCTTTCATCGCGGTAGTGCCATCATATGCGGGAATTCGCGCTTTGTCAATAGCTTTTCCCATTTTTTGGCATACTGCAAAATCAGAGACATTCTTTCCTGTCTACTATTCCCATACTTGTACGTACAATATGGAAAAATAAGGAAATCATAATTCACAAAAATCACAGAGATTTTTTTATAGAATTATTTTGGTACTATATCCTAACAAAAGAGAAAGATATTCCAAAAATTGGTATAAGCTTCGAATTTTTTCCAATACTCTGAATAAGATAGAATAAAGAAATTTTATATAAAAAGGAGGTTACCCATGTCCATTTTCCGCAAAAAGAAAACAAAAAAAGACGATCCCCTGCTCTTTGAACTTGCAAAAACCAAGCTTGAGCTGGAA
>CAJUCG010000108.1 GCA_910585065.1 uncultured Lachnospiraceae bacterium | reverse complement strand
CAGCGCATCGTCCATAATCTCAAGCAGCAACTCCAATTTTCCGCTGCTTCCAGTATAGTTTTCTAGGAAAGTAGACGGATGACAGCAGATCTGACGCAGCCTGGTCAGTGCCGCCAACACCTGCAAATGCACGCGCTCAAATCCCTTCTGTGCAATTTCAGAGTCCAGTTCACTGCGCACATTTGCCATGTAAGACAGATATATTTTTTTCTGTTCCTCCGTCATCTCCGTCACTACCTTCTCTTCAATTTTATCCGGCAGTTCCTTTAGCACATCTTTCTTCATGCGCCGCAGAATAAATGGTCGTACCCGGCTATTTAGGTGCGATAAGACTACCTTATCATTATTCATAATCTTTTTTTCAAAGTGCTGAACAAATTTTGAATGGCTCATCAGATATCCCGGCATCAGGAAATCAAAAATTGACCATAACTCGGAGAGAGAATTCTCCACTGGTGTACCCGTTAAGGCGAAGCGGTGTGCTGCCCTTAAAAGTTTTACGGACTGTGCATTCTGCGAGGTGGCATTCTTAATAAATTGTGCCTCATCGATAAAGACCGTATCAAAAATAATATCCTGATAAAATATCACGTCGCGCCGCAGCAGCGGATAAGAAGTAATAATCACATCCCAGGACTGTATTCCCTCAATAATAAGTTTTCGGTCGGATGGTACTCCGTTACAGACTGTCACACGCACCTTGCCGGAAAATTTTTCAAACTCATCCTGCCAGTTATAAACCAGGGAGGATGGACAGATCACCATAAATTTCCTTTTTTCGTCGCGCAGCTGGGAGGTGATATAGGAAATCGCCTGCAATGTTTTTCCGAGTCCCATATCATCGGCCAAAATTCCGCCGAGACCATTTTGCGCCAGTGTTTTAAGCCACTGAAAGCCTATAACCTGATACGGGCGCATCTGTGCGGTCACTTCGCCCGGCACCTTAAACTCCTTGTTAATTGGATTTAGAATCCGCTCCACTAAGTGTTCAAACTCCCTATTTTTCTCCACTACAAAATCGGATTCCTTTAACACATCCTCAAGAAAGAACGCGCTGCTTGTATCAAGTTTTAACGGCTGCCCGTTGAGCTGCCTTGTTGTGATATTCAAATTTTCCAAAATATCAGAAAGATTTTTGATATCCTGATTTTCTAAATTTAGAAAACTTCCATCTTTTAAACGGTAATATTTCTTTTTCAACTGGAATGAGCGGAAAATCTCATGCAGTTCCCCCTGGGAGATCCCCTCGTGGGAAAGATCCATTTCTAACAGATCTATCTCTTTGTTCACTCTTAACCCAATATGGAATTTTCCACCACTGCGAATGCCAATCCGCTTAAATGCCTCAGAGTAATAGAGCATACAATGTTCGGACAAATCTCCAAATTTTCCCTGCAAAAAGGAGAAAATTTTCGCGTCTTCCCGCAGGATATAAAAGCTGGAATGTGGCTCAAACCCCCTGTTTTCCAAAAGCAGCATCAGCTCCTTTTCTTTCTCCTGCTGCCTCACAATAATAAAGCCTGGCACATGGGGCTCCTGAAAACAGTTGAACTCGTACTCCCCGTACCGAAAGCGAAGCTCTGCTTTGATCGCGTCATTGTACAAATCAAAATATATGCTGGGTTCCAGATCAAAATGCAAATATCTATCTTTTAATACCTCTGGCACCTCGATCATAATGGTGGAGTGTAGCTTCGGCAAAACTTCCTCCAAAAAACGTTGTTTGTTATTTCCTCGAAAAATCAGCGCGTTCTTGTCCCTGCCAAGATTATTGTAAAATGGGACATAATTGCGCAAAAATTTCCGATCCGGCTCATAGAGTACTCCGCGATAAAATAAGAGTTCCCCGCTCTCGGTCAGCGGAATAATCGGCTCTTTCAGTTCGTAATCTAACGCTATAGCTTCTTCCGACACATCCAAATCATATTTAATTTCCGGGTTTCCCCGCGTAAAACTAACATTTTCATAGGTTCTGCCATAGAGTTCAAGAGTAAAACTTCCGCCCTCAAGCACATGGAGAAGCTGCAGAAGCATCCGTTTAGAGAGAGAGAGCTGCTGTTTAAAATAGATTCGGGAAGCATTGGCATGGTCAGTGATATTCTGAATCTCCAACACATTGATCAGATAGTCAAGAAGTCGCACGGAATCTCTGTCAAACTCACTCTCACCCGGCGTGTACTGGAATTCTTTTCCAAGGGAAATACTTTCCCCCTCCGCGTAATCCGTCAGAAATTTTTTGAGCAGCTGAATTTTATAATATTTTCCGCTCCCGGCCTGAAGTGCCAAATGGGCTCTATCCTCCCCGGTGCGCAGCATGGAACGCAGTGTAAGTGTCGCGTAGAGATGATAAATATGTTTTGTAATACGCAAATCCGGCTGATTTGCAAAATAGTCAAGTACCTGATAAACCCTTTTTTCATCCGGATTCTGCGGAACTTCCATCGTGGATTTTTCCTGGTACTTCAACAAAAATAACAGCGCGGCAACCACATGCTTGCACGCTTTTTTTTCCTTGGCTTGTCCGGGACAATTGCATTTGTACTCAAAAGAACCATCCTCATTTTCCGCGACGATAACAGAATAGCTGTAATTTCCCCTTACCGTCATCCGATACTGGTGGCTTGTCTTCGAATATACCACATTTGAAACCCGCCCCGATTTATAATATTGTAAGCCGCGGGAATAAACGGTATCGTCGGTGGCCAGATTCCGGATACCGGTGCGGGATAAAATTAACATTATAAAAAGACCTCCTTCAAGCTTATTCCTCCATTGTACCATATATCACATGATTTGTGTACCTTATTTTAAAATTTTTTTGTAATTTTTGGAATTTATATTATATTGGTATTATTCTGAACGCAAACTTCTAAAAATCTCCACTCTTCCATTTTCCAATTACCCTGTACAGACAATACCAAAAATCAATCTTTGGAACCGCCTCTTTTGTCCGGATAAAACAGGATGCATATTCCGCCTCATCGATTGTGCAGGTAACAGAGCCGACAACCTGGCTCGCAGCAACTGGCGCAATTAGTTCTTTCTCATAAACAATTTCTATTTCTGGTTCTTCCCACTCCGCCAGCAAAAGCGGCGCGAGTGCTAACTCATCAACTGCTGCCTCCACACTCTGTGCAATTCCTCCAGTTACCGGAAGGACAATCTGCATCTTTTGCGGATCAAAGCTCCGATTATCCTCTTCCTTTCCGTTAATGCTAAGCGTTGCGTACTCAGCAAATGGAATTTTCTTAAAATGAGTTAGCCCGTATTCCATAAGCTTCTTCGTATCACTCCACTTGTAAGTTTTGTTCGGCGGCCAGCCGCAGGCAAGCATTGTGGCAATCAGTGTATGATCGCCCTTTTTTAAAGCCCCGACAAAGCAGTAGCCCGCCTTTCCGGTAAATCCAGTCTTCACTCCGATCGCGCCGTCCATCAAATACAGAAAGCGGTTTTTATTTGTAACCGAGAAAGAACGCCCGGTAGTAAGCTCACTAAACTGATAATTGGCGGTGTTGGTGATCTTGAGAAAATCCGGATTCTTGATTGCGTAGGAGGCAATTTTTGACAGTTCAATAGCCGTTGTATAATGCCCATCCGCATCAAGGCCATTTGGCGTTACAAAATTGGTGTTTGTAAGCCCCATGGTCGCCGCCTTTGCATTCATTAATAAAGCAAACTCCTCCACACTGCCGCCAACGTGTTCCGCAAGTGCCACTGCCACATCATTGTGGCTTTCCAACATCAGCGAATAGACCAGATCGCCCAAGCGGTATTTCTCCCCCTCGCGAATATTTAACTGCACATCCGGCTGCGCCGCTGCGTTTTTTGAGATCGTTACAATATCATCCATGGAGGCGTGTTCCAATATTACAATAAGTGTCATAATCTTTGTGGTACTTGCCATCGGGAGCTGTTCACTTCCATGCCGCTCAAAAAGCACGCGGTCATTCTCCGCGTCCATTAAACATGAGGCATAGGAGTAGAGCCCGTTTGGAACTACCTCCTCTGCCCGCTCCAACACCCGACTATTCGGGAGACCAGCCGCTTTAACACCGCAAAGAGTCTGTAATTCACCGCATAAAAAAGCAAAAAAAAGACACAGACAGAGCAGATTTCTTTTTCGCAATAATTTCATATTCCCTCACTTTTGCTGCGGATCTCCCCGTACAGCGCAGACATTGTTTTACCATCAGTTCAGAATATGAATAAGCTGCTTCGTCTATGCCTTGATTTTATCAAATTCTCTTAAATCTCTGTCCCGCTTTCTGTCGGGCGTGCCACATATATCGTCAAATTCCCGTTGCGGCAGCGCACTGCGTCAATAAACTCTTTCTGGCGTGCCTCCGAAATAAATTCTGCAAAATAGGTCAGTTCAAACATACTTCCCATATTGGTGGTTCTCACCTTCTCAAGCGAAACATTCCTTAAATATTCGGCAAAAAGATCATCAAATACATTTGTATAATCTAATTCCTCCGGGATCGTGATCTTAATTTCTCTTATCCCATGCCTGCCCTCGCCGAACCGGGAATGGTCAAGCACAAATAATAATAGGCAGAATACCACGGTGACAAAGAGGGCGAAGGTAAGATATCCCATCGCGTTGGTAAGACCGATCGCCATCGCAAGAAAAATCGTACTGATTTCTTTGGCATTTGCGGGCTGGGAGCGAAAACGCACCAAACTGAATGCCCCAGCAATAGCCACGCCGGTGCCAATGCTGCCGTTGACCATCATAATCACAATCTGTACCACTGCGGGCAGGATTACAAGCGTAATAGAAAAACTTTTTGTATATTTTCCTTTTGACATATAAGTAATTGCAAGCAAAAGTCCAAACAAAACGGAACACAAAGTAAGAATCATAACATTTCTGATGGTCATTCCATTTGAGATATCCATTATACTGGTAAACAAAATTCATTCCTCCTCTGCACAAATCTTTTTTTCTGCTCGGTTTCTTTTTTGTAGATGGTTCCATATTTAGAGAAGGAAATAGGGTAGATGGCAAGGTCTTCTAAAATTTTGACCAACCACATCGGATATGCACCAATTGCCTTGATCTCTAAGAGTTTGTATTCTCTGTCAAACAATTCGTCCGCCCCGTCCCCGAAACTAAGACTTAAATGATCCCTGCGACTTCGGATATGGGAGTCAAAGGTCATTCGGAACTCACTATCTTCCTTGCCGTACCATGCGGTGCGGTCATAGGCAATATAGATTTTGGGCATGGTTTTATGAAAATGAATAAAATAGTCGATCTCACTTAAAATCTGAGACTGCGCTGTCTTTTTTTGCTCCTTACTCCCCTCTTTGGGATAGATGCCGCGAAAGAGATAATCCTCCGCCTCGCAGAGCTGCAGAGCAATCCGGCGTTTGTAAACCACATCCCTATATTTCTTTTTCAGTTCTAGAAATACCATATCCTCTTCCCCCGGTACACCGTAACTGCGCAGCCGCATTTTTTCCTTGTACACTGGCTTTTCATTTGATCGCCGCACCAGCACATCGTCCGCCGTATCGAAATAAAGATTGCATATCTTTGACAGACCATACTGATCCATCGCCATATGTGGTTCAATCGCGCTAAGAAAGTTTTCATATTGCTCCGGCGTTAGCATATATTTTTTTTCCACCCGTTTAAATATGTAATTCGCTGCCATATCCACTCTCCTTTTGTTTTGGTATCTATTCTTATCATACCTTTCGGTTGTGTTCAAATTGTGTAAGAAAATTGTAAGATTTGTGTAAATGAATCGGAGGAAAAATTTTTGTACAAAAAAAGAGGCGATAAAATTCGCCCCTATGGTTCTATTGTAAGCGTAAGATTTACTTCCTCCTCCGCTTCTATTTTAAAATCCTCCAGTTTTTCCGGCTCGATCACCGGCAGATCCTCCAGGGAGGAAATGCCGAAACAGCGCAGAAAATCTTCTGTTGTCCCAAATAAAATCGGTCGTCCCGGCGCGTCCATCCGCCCCACCTCACAGGCCAGATTATACTCGATCAGCTTGTTGACCGCATGATCACTTTTCACCCCGCGGATCGCCTCAATCTCCTGCTTTGTGATCGGCTGCTTGTACGCGATAATGGAAAGCGTTTCTAACAAAACATCCGTAAGAATATGTTTTTTGGGAACATGGGCAATCTTAATCAGATGTTCATACATGGATGCTTTTGTACACATCTGAAAAGCATTCTCCAACTCAATAATCTGGATGCCATGTTCTTCCCTTTCATAACGCTGTATCATCCCTCGCACTACCTCGCGCACCACTCCCACATCAACTAAAAGTGCAGTGGCAATTCGGCTTGCCTCCACCGCCTCACCCATCGTAAAAAGAATGGCTTCGATCGCCGCCTCAAGTTCCTTTCTCTCCATTGATTTTCCCCCAAAGATTTAGAGTCCCTTCACCTCATCCGCAAGATAATCGATCTCGATATCCTCGAAAAGTTCCTTTTGACAGATGGCAATTCTCCCCATTTTCATCAGTTCCAAAACGCCGAGAAATGTCACAATCACCTCCATCTTATCCTGCGCACCCGACAATAAACCGAGAAAGCTGAAATGCCGATGTTTTATCCCAAATTCTTGAATCTGCAAGATTTTGTCCGAGAGATTGATCTCCTCGTGTTCAATCTTTCCAAAACGGCTGCGGATGGGATCGATCTTATCGGTCTGACGCTTTAACACCGACTCAAAAATAAGGTGCAGTTTTGCAAGCGTCAGACCATCAAGAAGATCTTTTGCGTGAACTTCTTCCCTGTAGTCTAAGATCTCCTTTGGAACCGTGCTTTCCTTAAACAATAGCATTGCGGCATCCATCTGGCGATCTTTTAATTCCTGTGATATATACTTATACATTTTATATTCCAGCAGCCGTTCCACAAGCTCCTTTCTCGGATCGGTCACCTCCCCATCCTCCTTTACCTCGCGGGGCAAAAGCATCTCTGACTTGATTCTAAGAAGTGTTGCCGCCATCACAAGAAACTCGCTTATAATATCGAGATTTTTTCTTTCCATCTGCCTGATATAGTCCATATACTGCTCGGTAATCTGCACAATGGGAATATCATAAATATTTATTTTATTTTTGTCAATCAAATGCAGCAGCAGATCGAGAGGTCCCTCGAACGCCTCTAATTTTACTGGTATTCCCATATCTTATCTCCATCTTAATTATGCATCCTAGCGTCCAAAATATTGCTTCCAGACCGTAAACAGCACATCCGAATACTTTGCCTTTTGAACGGACTCCGCCGTCACTAAATCCACCCCTCCAAGTTCCCTGCCCTCGTAAGAGAAAATCGCTCGTCCTGCCGGGGTTCCCGCCTCCACCGGAGCAAACAGATTCTTCTCATAGGTAAATGAAATTTCCACCCCATCTTTTTTGATGTCCTTGCCAAAAAGTGTTGAGAATGTCGCTGCGGGTTTAAGGACAACTTCTTTTTTCACCCCGGATTTTACTGGCACATCAAGAAGCTTGGTTTCCGCAAAATCAAAAGTGTAGAGCTGATAGTTCGCAAAACCGTAATTTAAAAGTTCCGCCGCCTCTCTAAAGCGGCTCTTTGTATCCGGTGCCGCCATAACCACCGCAATCAGATCCATATTATCGCGCCTTGCTGTCGCGGAAAGACAGTACTTTGCCAATCCGGTCGAACCAGTTTTTAATCCTGTAATTCCCTGATAAGTTTTAATTAACTTATTTGTGTTTGTCAATCCAAACTCCGTTTGTCCTCTGGACGTTGTATGTACAAAAGTATCCATCCACACGGTTGAATAATTGCTGATCTGTGGATGTTTCATAATCAGTTCCCTCGACATTTTCGCCACGTCGAGCGCGCAGGAATAATGTCCCTCTGTGTCCAGACCGTAACAGTTGATAAAATGCGTATTTTCCATGCCAAGTTCCGCCGCCCGCTCATTCATTCGCGCGACAAACCCCTCCTCCGAACCCGCTAGAAATTCCGCCATGGCAACACTCGCATCATTTGCACTCGCAATGCAAATGCATTTGATCATGATCTCGACAGGCTGTTTTTCATACGGTTCTAAATAGACCTGCGATCCGCCCATAGAAGCTGCATGTTCGCTGACAGGCACCTCGTCAGTAAGGCTAATCTTGCCATTTTCGATCGCCTCAAAAATAAGCAAAAGTGTCATGACTTTTGTAATGCTGGCAGGGCGCATCTGCTTAGTTGCATTCTTCTCACAGAGAATCTCACCAGTAGAACCCTCCATCAGCACATAGGCCTCACTTGTCAGTTTTGGCTCTTTGACTTCCACCGCGGCAACTTTTACCATCGGGGAAATGCTTATGTTTAGCAGGATAAGGAAAAGGGCAAGGATGCGTCGCCCTCCCCCTTTTTTTTCTTTTGCTCTCTGCGCTGTTTCCATTTTCATATCACCACGCACCTAAACTAATCTTGTCATATTGTACGGGCGTTTTCAGGGATTTATGCCTGATAAGAAAAGAAATCACAGATTATCTTGTCCGTAATCCGTATCTTTCTCATCTATCTCAAAATTGATGATCGTGCCGGGAAAACTGTAGTCGAGTATTTCTATCCGCAAAATCTGTTCATTCAGCTCCAAAAATTCATCTCCGGAAATTATCTGAAATTTCCCGTTATTGTGGTAGACAAATTCATATACTTTGGACAGTCCCGTACTCAGGGAATGTTCAGGTTTTAGTGCCCACTCAATACAGTGATCAGGGAGCCGCCTCATCGATCTTCTCATCGAGAAGGAAACACTTTCTTTTATCGTCGTCCCCGTATTTACAATGGAAATATCCATCTTGCGCATTGAGGGAAAATATTGTCCGCAGGTATAGATCTTCTCACACTCCCCATGTTCCCTGGCATTTTCAAAAAGTCCCTGCATATAAGCAATTAACCGCCGCTTTGCCGCCTTTTGCATTTCCCTAAAATAGCGCATAAGCTGCGCCTCAAGATACATGGCAAACTTCTTTACCTCATCAGGATGAAAAACTTGAAACGAAATGGCATTTTCATTTGGCAGCGGCTTATAACTTCCGCCAAAACATGACTTTATAAAATTATTTCGAAGAAAAAGCTGGTGAATCTTGGATGTACTTTCATTATAATATCGGCTGAGAATCCGATAATTTCGGGTACCATACTCGACATAGGCACCAATGATTGGAAGCATATTTGCTTCAAAGCAGATATTATCACAAAAATCAATTATTATTTCCTGGTATCCTCCTTCATTTTCTACATAACAGTCAAAGATCTCCAACAGATCGGAATACCCTTTATAATTGCTGCGCACGCTGAGCGGAATCGGTATTATTTTTTGAATCATATCGTTCACCTACCTGTCGTTCCATTTTTTGTTCTACCATTATATTACAGTTTTTTTTGCGTGTCAATGCATAAGTTTTTCTGCCATTCCATATAACGTATCAAAACAGGGAATGATTTTTGTTATGTCCATGCAAAGATCCCACAAAAAATACCTGCTTTTGGCAGTATTTTTTTTATTTCTGCTCTCCCGCTGCCGTCCATTGCTCTTTTTTACCCAGTGGCATTTTCCTTTTACCCCACACTTTTCCAAAAGCTATATACTGCTTGAACCGGGAGAAAGCTACACCTTAAAAGTGGGGGGACTCCCCTCCACCCTAAGCTGCAAAAGTTCTGTCCCTTTTATCGCCTCCGTCACTCCCGGCGGAACAGTTTACGCACACAAATGCGGAAAGACGGTGATCACTGCCACTTTAGAGCAAAAAACAAAAAAGACCACCCGCTGTCTTGTCCATGTCACCAAATTAAACAGAGAAAATCTCACAATGTACGTAAACGAATCCGCGCGAATTTACATCAAGGGTTTTTTCTTTGGTTTTGGCGTAAAGTACCAAAGTAGCAATCCAGATATTGTAAAGGTATCCGGCAGGGGAAAAATTCGCGCTGTAAAAAGAGGATGTGCCACAATTCGCGCTACCCTAAAGGGAAAAACTTTTCAATGTCAGGTCACAGTAAAATAAAGTCCCTTTTCTAAGTCGGCTGCGTCCAACACTATAATTCCCTCCTGGCGCAATACCCTAGCGAGTTTTCCCTCGCCAGAAATCAGCCTTCCGCTAAAGCTGCCATCATAGATCTGCGTCGCACCACAGGATGGGGAGCGCGGCTGTAAAATGGCAGCAGCAATCTCCTGATTCTCTATCTTCTTTCGCACTGCCTCGACCCCCGCAGTAAAATATGCATCCACATTCTCCCCGTTTTCATTGATAGCTGTTCCATCAATTAGCTCAACACGGGGGCGGGGTACTGGCAGTCCCCCCATCACTTCCGGACAAACCGAGATCACTTCCTTGTCCACAAGATAGCGTGCCACTTTCTCACTGTAATTATTTCCACCATTATATTTACAGTTTTTTCCAAGCAGACAGGCACTGACAATTACTTTTTCCTTTTTCTGATTTTCCATTTTTCCCCTCTTTATTTTTATTTTGATGTAATTGCGTCCCCGGCTTCCTCCTTTTCTAAAAATTTTGGCAATATCAGATACAAAGCCACACCGATCGCCACAATCACAACAGAAATCAGTTGTGAAGTGGACATCCAGCCAATATTTCCACGGTAGTCATTGCGCAAAAACTCCACACCGAAACGCCCGAAACCGTAAAGAATAAGATAGGCTGAAGCCACACGCCCATTTACAGGATTTCTTTTCGCATAGAGCAATAAGATCCCACAGATCAAAAAGTCCCCCGCCGATGAAATCAACTGTGTCGGCACAAGTTTTACATTGTTCGGAGCAAATTTCGAATTGCGAAAAGTAATGCCATACCATGCATCGGTCTCTCTGCCATAACAGCATCCCGCAAAAAAACATCCGAGCCGTCCTAACCCCTGTGCCAATGCGACCGCAGGCATAACCAAGTCAAAATATTTTAGGAAACTCGCCTTCTTTTTGCGGCAGTAGAGAAAACCTGCCAACACCCCGCCGATAATCCCGCCATAGACCACATATCC
>CAJUCG010000107.1 GCA_910585065.1 uncultured Lachnospiraceae bacterium | reverse complement strand
ATAAGGATAATGTGGAGCTTGAACGTTCAGAAACGATGAAATCAGATTTTCTTGCCAATATGAGCCATGAGATCCGAACGCCAATGAACGCAGTGATCGGGATGGCGGAGATGGCACTTCGAGAGGAATTGCCAACAGCGGCAAAGGATTATATCAACCAGATTAAGGAGGCGGGCAAATCCCTGCTTACCATTATCAATGATATTTTGGACTTCTCAAAGATCGAGTCCGGGAAAATGGATATCAACGAGGTGGACTATGAGCCGATGTCCATGGTGTATGATGTTGCCAATATTATTATGACAAGGCTGAAAGACAAGGATGTGGAGCTGGTATTGGATGTTGCGCCAACGCTTCCCAACAAGCTTTTTGGCGATAATATCCGCATCAAGCAGGTGCTGTTAAATCTGACAAACAATGCGGCAAAATTTACCTCTCACGGCAGGATTATTGTGAAGGTGGAATATCAGAATGTGGATTCTGGGGAGATCGCACTAAATGTATCCGTGGAGGATACCGGGATTGGAATTAAAAAGCAGGATCTTGGAAAGCTATTTCAGTCCTTCCAGCAGCTTGACAGCAAGAGAAACCGCAATATCGAGGGGACGGGGCTTGGACTTGCCATCTCGCAGAGGCTTCTAAATCTGATGGATGGAAAAATCTGGATAGAGAGTGAATATGAGAAGGGAAGCAAATTCTCCTTCTCCCTCCCGCAAAAGATCGTGGACAAAACGCCGAGCATTAGCATTAAGGAAGTGGATCCCTGCCTGGTGGTGGGACTGATCTCCAATCCTTATGTCAGGGATAGTCTAAGCAGCGATGTCGCGAAACTTGGTGTCAATTATCGGGGACTGTCCGGTCCAAAGGAGCTGGACGCACTTCCGGATAATAAAAAGATTTTTCTCTTTGTGGAACATCCGCTCTTTTCTGATCGCGTGGAGGTATATGTCCGCTATCACCCCCAAGTTACGGCGGTGCTTCTGATTGATTTTTACGATCATGCGCAGTACAATATACCGAATTTGCTTATATTGCGCAAACCGCTCTTTGCCCTAAATATCGCAATGATTTTAAACGGCGAGGAAATGCATTTTGACGGGGATGTGGACAAAAAGGAATTTGATTTTATCGCGCCGGATGCCCATGTCTTGATTGTGGATGACAATACGGTTAATTTGACTGTGGCGGAAGGTTTGCTTGAGCCGTTAAAGATGCAGATTGAAACCGTGACAAGCGGCAAGGCGGCCATTGATAGGATTATGGAATTCCACTACGATATTGTTTTTATGGATCATATGATGCCGGAGTTAGACGGGGTGGAAACAACGCATATTATCAGGCGGTTCCATCCGGAGTACGACGATGTGCCGATCATCGCGCTGACTGCCAACGCGGTGGAAGGCACAAAGGAAATGTTCTGCCGCGAGGGGATGAATGATTTTGTTGCCAAGCCTATAGAAATGAGGATGCTTGCCGCCAAAGTAAAGCAGTGGCTTCCGATCGAGAAGATACAAAAAGTCTACAATGTGCAGGGAAATGACCAGCACACAAAGAAGTCGGAGCTGATTGCTGTCGGCGATCTGGATGTGCCGTATGCTCTGGGAATTCTTTCCAGCGAAACGCTTTTCTGGAAGGTATTAAAAGTCTTTTATCGGGGGATCGATAAAAAGGCAAAATTGATCAAGGCACTTGAGATAGAAAAAGACTGGACAAATTATACGATCGAGGTTCACGCGCTAAAAAATGCCGCCAGGCAGATTGGGGCGATACGGCTCTCGGAGATGGCAGCGGCACTGGAGAAAGCGGGAAACGCAAGGGATACCAATGCTCTCCATGCACACACGGACGAGATGCTCGCGTTATACAATAGTTACCTGGAAATGTTAAGACCTTTTTGCGCAGAGGAGGAAGAGGAGGAAGGACAGAAACAAAATATCCCGCCGCAACAGCTTTCTGAATGTTTCCAGAGGCTTTCCGAGGCAGTGGATAATCTTGATATGGATGAGATGGAAGCCGTGATAGAGAAGATGAAGGAATACCATTACGAGGGCGGACAGCAGGAGATCTTTAGGCGGTTAAAAGAGGCGGTGGAGGAAGTTGATGTGGAAGCCTGCGTGGAATTGATGCAAAAGTGGCCGAGATAACTAAATGGAAAGATGGCTTGCAGAGAAAAAAGCTTTGCGGGCCATTTTTCAAAAAGAAGAAAAAAATCGGCGGCAGTGCTAAAGTTATCCCAAAAACAGCCGATAAATAATACAGAACAAAAAGAGAAACACAGCGAGAATCCATATATAAAAATAGGTGGTGATATTATGCGAATTGATGCGTTTAACCGTGTGAGTAAACTCTATCAGGCAAACAGTACGAAAAAAACGGTAAATACCGGAAAGAGAGGCGAGAAAGACCGCGTTGAAATTTCCCGGTTAGGGCAGGACTTTCAAGTGGCCAGAGCCGCTGTCTCTAAAGCGCCGGATATCCGCGAAGACAAGGTGGCTGCAATTCGGGAAAGTATGGCGGCAGGGACATATTCGATGGATATGGATGCGCTGGCAGATAAGCTTTTGGCAGGCTATACCTTTTAGGACGGGAGGGTGAGCATTGGCAAGCTTAATTGAAGAGTTGATCACGGTGCTTAAAGCGGAGGAGGCCGTCTACAAGGAACTTCTCCCAGTGGTAGAACAAAAAACACAGATAATAGTCCGCAATGACCTCACCGCTCTCCAGAAGATCACACAGCTTGAACAGATGGCTGTTGAAAAAGTGAACGCTCTGGAGCATAAAAGAGATGAGGTCATTGTAAATATGGGGGTTGTGTTAAACAGAGATCCAAGGTCACTGACCTTAAAAAAGCTTATCCTGTTATTAGAAAAGCAGCCAAAAGAGCAGAAAGAATTATCCCTGCTGCATGATTCCCTCAGCACGATTCTAAAAAATTTATCAGATGCGAATTTTCGCAATCAGTCATTGATAGAACAATCCCTAGAGATGATAGAATTCAATATGAATTTGATTCAGAGCACAAGGATGTCACCGGGGAGCGGAAGTTACACGAAAAACGCATATGAGAGTGATGCGTCTGTCTGGCAGACAGGGATGTTTGATGCCAGGCAATAAAAAAAACCGGAGGATATTTTATGGGCTTGATGAGTGATTTGTACATTGGCAAGTCGGGGCTTAGTATGAGTCAGTATTCGATCAATACAACCTCACATAATCTTTCCAATGTGGATACAAAAGGATACACAAGACAGCAGATGATCTTGGGTACGACACAGTACGTTACTGTCGGAAACAATGTGATTTCAAAAATGCAGACAGGGCTTGGAGTAAATGCGGAGGAAGTAAAACAGAGCAGAAATGTATTCCTAGATAAGGCGTATCGGCGTGAGATCGGGAGGGAGAGCTTTTACAGTTCGCAGTTTGAGACGGTCTCCGAGATGGAAAATATTTACGGCGAGCTTCAGGGTGTTGCATTCCAGAACTCCATCAATGATCTCTGGGTGGCATTACAGGAGGTGGCAAAGGAGCCGGACAGCATTGTTACCAGGGCTTCTTTGGTGGAGTGCGCGGTTTCTTTTACGGAGCGTTCAGAAAATATCTACAAGCAGATCGCGCAGTACCAAGTGGATCTGAATGAGGATATTGAGGCAAAAGTAAATCGCATCAATGAGATCGGTGAGGAAATCACGGTGTTAAACCGTCAGATCTGTAAGTATGAGGGCGCGAAGATCGAGAATGCAAACGACCTGAGAGATAAGCGCAATGCCTTGCTTGACGAGCTTGGACAGTATATTAGCATCTCGTACCGCGAGGAGGATGATGGACAGATTTGCGTGATGGCGGAGGCGGTGCCTTTTGTGATTGACCACACAATGTTTCCGATGTCCACGATGACACAGGTGGATTTGCTGACCAGGGATCTCACAAAGAAGTACGGCGGCGATGACGACGCGAAGGAGCAGGCAAAAAGAGAAGCGGAGCGGCTCTGTGGAAATTCGCAGATGTTGGTACCGACCTGGCCAGTATATGGCGACCGCGAGGTATTTAATTTTGATCTGGTGCCGACGACAAAGGCAAATACGGATGTCGGCGGGCTTAAAGGTCTGATCCTGGCACGCGGCACGAAAATTGGAAATTATACGGATATCCCGCCGCGCCCGACCGAGGAGGAGTACACCGACGAGGATGGTGTGCTCGATGAGGAGGCTTACGCGGACGCGATGTTAAAATTTGAGCAGGAGTCTGAAGTTTATAATCAGTCGATCGAGCCTTCCGCAATTATGGCGGTGCAGGCGCAGTTTGACCAGTTAGTACATGGAATTGTAAAGACCATCAATGATATTCTCTGTCCAAACAAAGTGTATATTCCAGATCAGGATATTGTTTATACGGATGAGGAAGGAAATGAAATTGTCTATGAGGCGGGCGAGCCAATCCATATTCTTGATATGGAGAATGCGCCGCTTGGCATGGATGCAAGTGAAGCACCGGGGACGGAGCTTTTTTCAAGAAAATCGGTGCAGCGCTACAACAAAGTGACGGTGGACGGCGAGGAGATCTGGATTTACAATGAGGAGGATCAAAGTGACAATTATTCGCTCTATACTCTGGGAGAGATTGAGGTAAATCAGGAAGTTTTGGAGGACAAATCAAAGCTTCCGTTCAGCCAGAATAAGGGGACGAGTGATTTTGATATTGAGACGGCGGAAAAATTGATCGAGGCATGGGGATCAAAATTTTCTACGCTCTCGCCGAACACACTGACACGCTACTCCTTTACTGAGTATTATACGGCGTTTATTGGAGAGATTGCGAATAGGGGGGATACTTTGGATACGATTGCAAGCAATCAGGAGGCAATGGTGCAGGATATCGACAACAAGCGTCTCTCTATCAGCGGTGTCTCCTCGGATGAGGAGCTGACCAACCTGATTAAATTCCAGCACGCCTACAATGCCGCGGCGCGCTACATCAATGTTGTGGACGAGATGCTCGAGCATATCGTTACCCGCTTATAAAGGAGGAAAAATTATGCCGAGTACATTTTTTGGATTATCAATTGCAAAATCCGGTCTTTATGCCTCGATGGGGGGCATCAATACCACGGCGCACAATATTTCACACACAAACACGGAAGGGTACTGCCGTCAGGTGATGGGGCAGACGGCGAGCAGCGCGCTGAGGGTGAATGCCACTTACGGTATGGCGGGCAGCGGTGTGGATATCACGGGTGTAAATCAAATGCGTGATATTTACTACGATCTGAAATTTCGCAGCAACAGCACGATGGCGGGCGAGTATGTGTCAAAACAGCATTATATGTCGGAGATTGAGAGCTATTTTAATGAGATTAACCTTGAGGGGTTTACCACCAGTTTTAATTCGATGTTTGACACGCTTCAGGAACTGTCAAAAAATCCTTCCGATCTCTCGTGCCGCACCCAGGTAACCAATTACGGGCAGAGTCTCGCCGAATATTTTAATTCGATGGCAACCAGTTTAAAGGCGGTCCAGGAGGAGGCAAATTTCGAGATCAAAAACCAGGCGGATCGCGTTACCTCACTTGGGCAGCAGATTGCCGTGCTAACTAAACAGATCAATACTATAGAATCGAACGGCGGGACGGCAAATGATCTGCGGGATGAGAGAAATCTGCGCGTGGATGAACTTTCGACCATCTGCAATATCACGGTATCCGAGAATATTGTGGGGAGGGATGTCGGTGTTACCAGCTATCAGGTAAAGATTGACGGCTACACTTTAGTGGATACCTACGAGTACAATAAATTGATTGCTGTGCCGCAGAAACACCGGGTAAATCAGATGGATGCGGACGGGATGTATAAATTGATGTGGAGTACGGGACAGGAATTTAACAGTGCAAGTGCCAAGCTTGGCGGCACACTCTCCTCGCTTTTTCAGGTGCGGGACGGCAACAACGGTGAGGCATTTAAGGGCAAGGCGGATGTGGCGGAGGGTGACACTACCGTTACTGTTACGATGGCAAGTATCAATGAGGCAGCAAAGCTAACGATCGCACCGCAGGGCGTGATCACGGTGGGGCATCGCGAGTATGAGTACACGGGTTTTATTGTGCGGGAGGATGAGGACGGCAATTATGAGTATGAGTTTACCCTCTCGGAGGATACCCCCATTACAAAGAGTGTGGATGAGGCAGGTGTGATTATCGGGCGCGACGTTCACTATAAAGGGATTCCTTACTATATGTCCCAGCTAAATGAGTGGGTGCGCACATTTGCCAAGGAGTTCAATGATGTTCATACTTCGGGCGAGGATCTAAAGGGCAGAAAGGGACTTGATTTCTTTAATGGATCGGATCAGGTTACAGGGATGGACTATGTCTTTGGGCAGTCGGAGGAAGACCAGGAGGAGGGGATTATCCTGCGCTCGACAGCGGAAGAGCTTGAGGATGAACTTTCTGTCAATTATGGAAATTATTATTTGTTGACCGCAGCGAATTTCAAAGTGACAAGCGAGGTTTATGCTGATCCGTACAAGGTGGCGGCGGCCTCTTCGATCACGGATGGCGTGGAGAATTCGGATGTGGCAAAGCGGTTAATCGCGCTGAAACTGGACTCCGATATGTTCCGTCAGGGTACGCCGGGCGGGTTTTTTCAGACATTTGTGGCAGAGATTGGCATTGACTCAGCAAAGGCACAGCAGTTTGCAAAAAATCAGGAGAACATTTGTGCCAGCATCACAAACCAGCGTCTTTCGGTCAGCGGTGTCGATACGGAGGAAGAGGCAATGAATCTTATCCGCTACAAGATGGCTTACAATCTTTCGGCACAGGCGGTGACGGTAATGAATCAGATCTATGATAAATTGATTAATTATATGGGAGCATAGGAGGCAGGATAATGAGAATCACAAACCGAATGATGACAAATAATATGCTCTACAATATCAATGGGAACAAGAATTCCCTTGCGGTTTTAGAGCAGCAGTACGCGACGGGCATGAAGATACAAAAACCGTCCGAAGATCCGATTGTTGCGGTGCGCGCCCTAAAATTGCGCACAAATCTGTCGGAGCTTACACAGTATCACAAAAAGAATATTCCGGATGCGAAGGCATGGATGGATGTGACGGAGAGTGCCCTGGTTGTGGTCGATGATATTCTGACGCAGGTGCATACCTACTGCGTGCAGGGCGCGACTGGCACGATCAAGGAAGGTGACCGCGACGATATTATCAAGACGCTCACTCAGTTAAAGAATCAGGTTTACCAGGAGGGGGATACCAACTATGCGGGAAGGTATGTATTTACAGGTTACAAGACGGACACTAGCCTGATTTTTGACGAGGCACAGGAGCATGAGAAATATTTGATTACAGAGAACTTCACGCCAGCCAGTATCGATACAATTAAGAAAACTTTAAATGACTGTGATATGGAACTTTATGATCCCGATGATCCAGCCTCAGTGGAGTTTACGGATAAACCGAATATGCATACCGCATACCGTATCCGTCTTGCCTATGACAAAGTGGAATCTCCGGAGGAGGATGGGAGTATTGTGATTCGCACGGCGCAGCTTGATGAGGACGGCGAGGTTGAGCGTGATCCGGATACCGGGGAGATTATTTACGAGGAGAGTTCTGAGGCGATCGAGAGTATGCTCTCCACCGACCCGAATGCCTACCAGGTGGAGGAGGGTATCCGCTATCTTACAGATACCGGGGAACTGATTCTTTCGCCGGAAGTCTATGAGGAATGGAGACATCTCGGCGCGATCCAGATCGATTACGAAAAGTCAGAATTTGCGAAAAATGATCTTCGTCCGGAACATTATTTTAACTGTACGGTAACAGATCTGACGGACGAGGAGAAGGAGCCGGTTGTCTATACAAAGGAAGATCAGCAGATTGGCTATGAGATCAATTTTAAACAGCACCTCACCATCAATACGCAGGGAGCTGATGCGATTCAGCACGATGTTGGGCGCACGATCGACGAGATGGTTAACGCGGTCAATGAGGTGATGGCAGCGCAGGCAAAGCTCGACGAACTTGACCAGATGATAAAGGACGACAACACCACACCGGAGCAGAAAAAGAAATTGGAGGAGATGCGGGAGTTAGTCAATACGGAGTATGTGTTGAAGACAGAGGCATTGCAGAGCGCGTTTTCTAATGCCTTGACAAAGATCGAAAAGCAGCAGGATGTAGTTAATGTTGCTGTGTCCGACTTGGGTGCGCGCTATGTGCGTCTGGAACTGACGGAGAGCAGGCTTGGCAGCGAGAAGACGGATTTTGAGGAGCTGCTTTCCTCAAACGAGGATGTCGATATGGTGGATACGATTATCAAGTACCGTTCCATGCAGGCGATCTACAATGCGTCGCTCTCCGCTGCGTCGCAGTCCGTACAGACGACGCTGCTTGACTTTTTATAAAAGGGAGGAGCTATGAGCATAAGGGTAAGCACGAAACATTTTGGAGAAATTGACCTTGATACGGAAAAGGTGCTGAGATTCGAGAACGGTATTATGGGCTTTGAAGACTGCAAGAGGTTTGCGATCCTCTACAATAATGAATCTGGAACGCGCCCTGTGATCTCCTGGCTGCAGAGCTTAGATGAGCCAGGGTTGGCACTGCCGGTGATCAATCCGATCTTAGTTAGGGAAGACTATCACCTGATTGTGGAGGATGAACTACTTAGCGGGATCGGAGAGCTTAACGAGGAGAATCAAGTGATCTTTGTGACACTTACGGTGCCGAAGGATCTGACGAAGATGACTGCAAATCTAAAGGCGCCAATTGTGATCAACGCAGATACAAGAAAGGGCTGTCAGGTCATTGTGGAAAATTCGGAATATAAGGTAAAATATCCGGTCTATGAGTGTTTTGCCAAGGCAAGACAGGAAAAGGAGGGGAAACCATGTTAGCCCTTTCGAGAAAGATAAACGAATCCATTATGCTCGGGAATGATATTGAGGTGACAGTTCTTGAAATCAAGGGGGATCAGGTAAAGATCGGAGTGAAAGCACCGAAAAGTGTTCCCATCTATCGCAGGGAGCTGTATTTGCAGATACGCCAGTCCAACAAGGAGGCAGCGGGCGGGCAGTTGTCTGCGCAGGCACTTGAACAATTGATGTAGTACAATTAGAAAAAATAAGAAAAAGACTAAATAACTTGAGAAAAACAGCCGATAAATAATTAGAAATCAGGATTAAGTTGAAATAAAAGAAAATCACAGGGAGGTGCATGCAATTATGGCGATTTCAACAATAAGTTCCGTTGTTGCCTTTGAGACAGCAAAGCAGCCTGTAGAAAGAGCAACAAAAGCGGCAGAGCCAGTTAATACGGTGGATAAGGTGCCAGTGGCGGAGGTAGCACAAAAGGTTCCAGTGGTAAATGCGGGTGAGTCTGGAAATGGTTCTCCTGATCAGGGACGGGATGCGGAGAAGAATGTAAACCGGGTAAAGGATGCGGTAAATCAGGCGAACAACAAACTGAAACTCAAGCAAAAACATATGAGTACGAAATGTGAGTTTTCATATCACGAGCCGACGGGAAGGATCTCCATCAAAGTGATGGATAAGGAGACGGACGAGGTGATCCGCGAGATTCCTCCGGAGGAGACTCTTGAGATGGTGGAGAAGATGTGGGAGCTTGCGGGTCTTATTGTAGACGAACATCGATAGGGTGCAGGAGAAATTTAATTACAGGAAAGGGGGATGGGTATGCCGATTAGAATGTCGGGCTTGGTGTCCGGTATGGATACGGAAAGCATCATTAAGGAATTGATGACTGCGCAGAGTCAAAAAAAGGTAAAAATTGAAAATAAGATTACAAAACATGAGTGGAAGACGGAAAAGTGGAAGGATCTGAATAAGAAACTCTACGATTTCTATAAGGGTTCTCTCTCTAAAGCGAGGTTGGAGGGAAGTTTTCAGACAAGGAAAGTTTCTTCTGCGGATGAGACAAAGGTGAAGGCGAGTGCATCGGGCAGCATTGCCGCCTACGGCACACATAAAGTGCGCGTGGAGCAGCTTGCAAGCGCGCAGTTTGTAACGGGCAGTCAACTTGGAGAAATAAAGGATGCCGCCGGAAAGAAGGTTACGATTTCCGGTGCGACAAAGCTCTCCCAGCTTGGGATTAGTGTAAGTGAGGGTGAGGAGTCCACAATCACCATCGCCGCTGGCGACAAGAAGGTAAATCTCGATGTGACGGCAGATACGACAATCAATGATTTTTTGACCGCCTGCAGGGATGCGGGGCTTACGGCAAACTACGATACCTCGCAGAAGCGCTTTTTCTTAACGGCGGAGGAGAGCGGACTCGATCATGCATTTAGCATTACCTCCACGACCAAGGGGGGTGCTGCGGGCGATGCGTTAAAAAAATTGGGTCTTGGGCAGGTGGAGTATACCAAGAAGGATGACGGCACAATAGAATATAAATATGATAAGACAGATGAGGATTTTTCAGTAAAGGAAGCTTCAAACAGTATCGTTTATTTAAATGGTGCAAAATTAGTCAATAACAGCAATGAAATCTCAGCGAACGGTCTGAATTTAGAGTTAAATGCAGTGACGGGCAATGATGAGATCTCGATCAATGTCACAAAAGATACGCAGGGTGTATACGATATGGTCAAAGGCTTTATTAAGGACTATAACGAGCTGTTAAAAGAATTGAATGATGCGTACTATGCGGACTCTTCCTATGGCTATGAACCGCTTACCAGCGAACAGCGGGAGGCGATGAATGACGAGGACATTGAGAAGTGGGAAACGAAGATAAAGGATTCCCTGCTTCGCCGCGATGGCACCGTAAATTCGCTGATCAGTTCAATGAAAATGGCGATGACGGCTTCCGTGGACTATAATGGAAAGAAGTATTCGCTTTCCTCCCTTGGCATTATGACAACGGACTACAAGGAAAAGGGACAGCTCCATATCAATGGGGACGCGGATGACGGCGCGACAATGGGCAAGGACAACGATCTGATGAAGGCGATCGAGGAAGATCCGGATATGGTGATGACCGTGGTCACGACATTGGCGGGCAAGCTCTACTCGAC
>CAJUCG010000106.1 GCA_910585065.1 uncultured Lachnospiraceae bacterium | reverse complement strand
TAAGCTGATTGATTCTCTAGTAAAGGCAGCAGAGAAATATGGTGCGAAAAATCTCTCCTTCGCTGATCTTGGTAAATTGCTCGGCGGGGACTACAATCCGAAAGCGGTAGTAACACGCGAAGAAACGATGAAATTGCAGCAGGAAAAACTGGCGCAGTTAAAAGAGAGTGGAAATGGAGTGATGGTTTATACAGGCAATGAGTATGTCATTCCATATGTGGATGCAGTGCTTGACCTTGATTTAACTGGAAAGCAGTACGGAATTGAAGATTATTCTGTTCCATTCTATACTATCGCACTGCACGGTCTAGTAAACTACACGGGGATGGCGATGAACTTGGCACCGGATCGTGAGCAGAGCTGGTTAAAGAGCATTGAAACCGGCGCGGGGCTGTATTTTACCTTTATTGATTCGCCGGGTTCCGAAGTGTTGGAAACGGAATATACCTATCTGCACGGATCGGAATATAGTATGTGGAAGGACGAAGCACTTGCAATGTATCAGGAATACAACGCAGCACTTGGTCATGTTTACAATCAGTTTATCACAGGGCACCGTTATCTGACGGACGGCGTGACTGAAACGACTTACGAGGATGGCACAAAGGTCTATGTAAATTATAATTACACGGATTATTCAGTGGACGGCGTATCGGTTTCGGCGAGAAACTACGCAGTAAAGAAAGGGGGAGAATAAATGAAAGCAAAAAAGAAGAAAACACTGGCGCAGAAAAACGCGATTGCCGGTTATCTCTTTATTCTTCCGTTTATTATCGGGTTTATCGCGTTCCTGGGATATCCGCTGATTGAGTCGATCCAGATGAGTTTTTCCGAGGTTACAGTCGGAAACGGCGGTTTTACAATGCGTTTTATCGGCATTAACAATTTTAAAAAGGCCTTTACCGTCGACCCGGATTTTAACCGACTCTTGACAGAGTCGATTAGCGGGATGCTCTACAAGGTTCCGGCGACGCTGGTATTTAGCTTTTTTGTCGCGCTTTTACTGAACCAGGAGTTTAAGGGCAGGGCGTTTGTGCGGGCGATCTTTTTCCTGCCAGTTATCCTCTCCTCCGGTGTTATCGTGGGGTTGGAATATAATAACACGCTTCTCCAGGGCATGGAGGACGTGGTAAAGGAGTCCGGTAGCAATTCAAGTATCACAGCGACCCTGCAGACCATTCTTGACACGGGCGGCATGGGTTCCAAGTTTTTCGGCTATGTCTTTGATATCCTAGACAGCGTCTACGATATCGCGATTGCCGCCGGTATCCAGATCATCATCTTCCTCTCCGGTTTACAGACCATCTCGACAAGTATGTACGAGGCGGCGAAAATTGAGGGCTGTACCGCCTGGGAAAGTTTCTGGAAGATTACCTTCCCAATGGTAAGTTCACTGATTTTGGTGAATATTGTTTACTCGATCATCGACTTCCTTATTCGAACAGATAATGAGGTCATGGAGAAAATCAACGAGACGATGTCAAGACAGATGGACTATGGATTTGCCTCTGCGATGGCGTGGAGCTATTTCCTCTGTGTTATGGCAATCATAGGTGTGATTTCTCTTATCTTATCAAAGAAGGTATACTATTATGAGTAGAGCGAGTGCAAAAATTGAAAGGGATAAATTCTGGGAGAGAAACCGGAAGTCTGACGGTTATCTGTTAAAGAAAACCATCAATTCCGGACTCTATAAGGTTGCAAGAGCCATTCTTCTGTTCGGTTTGTGCTTCTTGATCATTCAGCCGCTGCTGAATAAAATTTCCATCAGTTTTATGGAAGAGCAGGATCTGTACGACGCGACGGTCATCAGTGTGCCAAGGCATTTTACAACATTTAACTACAAGCTTGTAGACCAGCTTTCGGATTACTGGACCTGCCTTAGAAACACAGTGTTTGTGGCACTTTTAGTCAGCGTGATCCAGGTGGCAGCCTGCACTCTGGTCGGTTACGGTTTTGCGCGCTACAAATTCCCGCTCAAAAATTTCTGGTTCGCGTGCGTTATGCTTTCCATTTTAATTCCGCCGCAGACCATTTCCTCATCGCTCTGGCTTCACTTCTCGTTCTTTGATGTGTTTGGCATTTTCAAGGCGATTACAGGAAAAACATTAAATTTGCAAAATTCCATGGCACCATATATTATGATGTGTATGGGCTGTATGGGATTAAAGAGTGGGCTTTACATTTACTTGATCCGTCAATTTTTCCGCAATATTCCAAAAGAACTTGAGGAGGCAGCATATGTGGACGGGTGCGGCAAGTTAAAAACCTTTTTCCGCATTATGCTTCCGGATGCAAAGCCTATCCTCACCTCTTGCTTTTTGTTTGCCTATGTATGGCAGTGGACGGATTCCTATTACTCGAAGCTCTTCCTCGGCAAGGTAAAACTGCTGCCGAAGGCACTGACCTCACTGACTGGGCGGTTGGGCGATTATTTTACCTCCCTCTACGGTCTGGGGATTATGCCATCGGCGGGATATGAGCAGGCGATGATTGCCACAGGATTACTAATGACCATTATCCCGCTGTTAATTATTTATATGGTTGCGCAGAAAGGCTTTGTGGAGAGTCTTAGCCAGAGCGGGATTAAGATGTAAGGAAGCGCGTTTTCCTTGTTTTGGAATGAGTTTACTACTAGAAAAATAATAGACAATATAATATAATGTCTATAATAAATAATCTTTATGTCAAGTTTTGGATGCATCCACCCCATTTCGCAGCAATGGGGTGGTTAAGGCAAAGTGTATAGACGGATGGTCCGTTTATCACAATAAAAAAGGAGGTAGCAAAATTGAGAAAGAAAGGACAAAAATTAGCAGCAATCATGATGTCGCTTGCAATGACCGCAAGCATGACCGCCTGTGGAGGAAGCGAGGATTCCGAGACAGGAACAAAAGTGACAAATACTCCAAAGCCAACACAGGATGCCGGAACCTCAAATAAGGGAAATGAGCCTGTAGATTCCACTCCGGAACCAACGGAAGTGCCGGAGAAGTACAAAGATCTTGGCGGTCTTGAGATCACCATCGCAGACTGGTGGTCTAAGGAAGAAGAAAGCGAACCAAAGAATGCACAGGAAGAGGCGACCCGCGACTATCGCAACGAGATTCAGTCGAAGTACAATTTCACGATCAAGCAGGTAAATATCGGAAATTGGGATGCCCACCAGGAAAATTTCGTAGTTTCCACAATGGCAAATTCACCGATGGGTTCCCTGTTTATGATGGATCAGGGCTTTATCGCAAAACCTTTGGCAAACAACCTTTTCTATGATCTTGCGACGCTGGATAGCTTCGATTTCACGGAGAGCAAATGGAATCCAGCAATTCTTGAGCAGATGAGCGACGGAAACCATGTATATGGTATGGCAACTGGTAAGCCGGAGTGGAGACAGGGTATCTTCTGGAACAAGAGACTTTTTGAGGAGGCAGGGCTTGACCCAGATCTCCCATATGATTTACAGGCAAGCGGAGATTGGACCTGGGCAAAATTTGAGGAACTCTGCGCAAAGCTGACCCGCGATACAAACAGCGATGGTACGCCGGATACCTACGCTCTGGGAAGTTTCTCCATCGATATGTTCAAGGCATTGGTAGCCTGCAACAATGCGGAGTTTATCGGCCGCGATGAGAACGGTAAATATTACAATGCAACGAACACACCGGAGTTCCTCGCAGCAATGCAGTTCGGTGTCAAGCTGATCGAGAACAAGTATGAGATGCCAGCTCCAGAAGGAAGCGAGTGGGATTGGTTTATTCCAGCCTTCCACGATGCGAAAGTGGCAATGACTTTTGCGGAGGAGTTTAAGGTAGGTCAGTGGAAAGATATGGACGATGATTTCGGTTTTGTTATGTGCCCAGCAGGTCCTAGCGGTCAGAGTACGACAATCTTTGCGGATAATGTTGTTGTTATGCCAGTATGTTTAGATGCGGAGATGGCAAATAAAATTGCATTCGCTTACAACCTTTATACAAATCCTACACCGGGCTACGAGGAGGATGATGACTGGAAGACTTCCGTGTATGATAATTTCCGCGATGAGCGTGCGGTTGACGAGACTCTTACAATGATGTATGAGGAAGGTCGTGGCGTAATATGGTATCTTCCGATGGTATACGGTGCAGGTTACGGCGATATTATCTACAATGTATACGGTTTGCACAACACCCCTGCAGAGAAGATTGAGGAAGTTGCCAATAGCTGGCAGATGTTGATCGAAGATGCGAACATGAAATAATAGAACGCAGAACATAGCTTAAGATACAGCGGTTCCCGCGCTGGGGGCGGCAGTATGCCGCCCCGCACGGAACCGTATTTTTATATCCGCACGCCGGTGCGAATAGGTGTAAACATACATAGAAATTTATTATTATCGTTTGGGGAAGGTTTCTTTGGGGAAAACAAGACTTGGTTACGAAAAGGTTTTCGTAAAGAGATAGAATGATGAACTGCAAAAATAAGAGGGCGTATTGCTTGCGCAAGGAGGGGAAATATGTTACTATGGACTAAAAAACTTGCCATACGGCTGCTTGCAACCGTGATGATTTGCAATTTTATGGTCTGTACTTTTACAGGGTGTGGCGATCAGAAAGAGAGTGGGGAGGAAAAGTCTCCAACGGGAGAAGTACAAAAAGTGCAGCCGACAAAAGAGGGGGAAGAAGATACACCTACGCCTACATCCACACCCACACCAACAGAACCGGAAAAAGAAGTCCGCACGGATTTTTATATATCGTCGATTGATGAGAAAATTCCAAGTATGTATGAATACTGGAAGGAGTATTTTTCTATTGGCATTGCTATTACAAAGGGAGAACTGCTCAATGATTTTAAAGGGGAGCTGATTGTACAACAGTTCAACAGTATGACTTGCGGAAATGAGATGAAGCCGGACGCGCTGCTTGACCGGGAGGCAACAAAATCTAAGGGGACGGAAACCTGCCCTGTCCTTAAATTTGATAGTTGTGATGAGATGCTTTCTTTCTGTGTAGATCACAATATAAAAATGCGCGGACATACGCTGGTATGGCACAGTCAGACCCCGGATTGGTTTTTTATGGAAGGGTATTCAAATAAACAGGATGCTGTATTTGCTTCCCGCGAAGTTATGTTAGCGCGCATGGAGAATTATATCCGCCTTGTGATGGAATATGTCAACACTACTTATCCGGGGGTGGTTTACGCATGGGATGTGGTAAATGAGGCAATTGCGCCGGGAGACGGCGGCGAGAATGGGATGCGCATGAGTGACAGTCTCTGGTATCAGACCATCGGACCCGATTTTGTCGAGAAAGCGTTTGAGTACGCAAGAAAATATGCCGCACCGGAACAAAAATTATTTTACAATGATTTTAATACTTACGAGGCGGCAAAGCGCATCGCGATCTTAGAGTTGGTCAACAAGATCAAGGATCAGGGCAATATTGACGGTATTGGGATGCAGAGCCATATCGGGATGAGTTCGCCAACGCTTTTAGATTATGAGGAAACCATTCGCAAATTCGGGGAGACTGGGCTTGAAATCCATATCACGGAGCTTGATATCAATTTAGACAGCAATAGTGAGGAAGATTTTATGAAGGAGGGAACCCGATACAAAAGGCTGTTCTTTACCTTCAAAAATTTGGTGGATACTGGTGTCGCCAACATTACAAATATAACAGTCTGGGGACTGACAGATGAAGGTTCATGGCTGAATAAAGATGGAAAACGCTATCCGCTTTTGTTTAACCAGGTACTGGAAACAAAGCCAGCGTTCTGGGGAATTTTGATGGATGAGGGCATTCCTCTCTATTAAAATAAAGGAGCAGATCCAAAGAGAAATGATCTGTGATCAAGAGATGGCAAATTGTATGCAAGGAGGAGAAAAAGCATGGGGGATCAGGCATATCTTAATGAGAGCCTTACGTTTGAGGAGAGGGCGAGGGCACTGGTGGCCGAGATGACATTGGAAGAAAAGGTATTTCAGACATTACATGGAGCAAAGGAAATCAAGCGACTGGGAGTAAAGGCATACAATTATTGGAATGAGGCATTGCACGGAGTGGCACGCGCAGGTGTGGCAACAGTCTTTCCGCAGGCGATCGGATTGGCGGCGATCTTTGACGAGGATTTTATGGAGGAGATCGCGGATGTAATCTCGACGGAGGGGCGGGCGAAGTTTAATGTACAGCAGAAGTATGCGGACTATGATATTTATAAGGGATTGACCTTTTGGTCTCCAAATGTAAATATTTTCCGCGATCCGCGCTGGGGGCGGGGACATGAAACCTACGGTGAGGATCCATACCTGACCACTCGTCTTGGTGTGCGCTTTGTCGAGGGGATTCAGGGGCATGATAAAAAATACTTAAAAGCTGCCGCGTGCGCAAAGCATTTTGCTGTACACTCGGGACCTGAGGGGATTCGCCACAGTTTCAATGCGGTCGCGACAAAACAGGATATGTATGAAACCTATCTCCCCGCATTTAAAGCCTGTGTAAAAGAGGCAAATGTGGAAGTTGTGATGGGCGCGTACAACCGCACAAACGGCGAACCATGCTGCGGAAGCAAGACTTTACTGCAAGATATTTTGCGAAAGACCTGGGGATTTAAGGGGCATGTGACCTCCGACTGCTGGGCAATCAAGGATTTTCATGAATATCATATGGTTACAAAAACTCCGGTGGAGTCGGTATCCCTCGCGATGAATAATGGCTGTGACCTAAACTGCGGCAATCTATTTGGAAATCTTTTACAGGCAGTGCGCGACGATATGGTGGAAGAAAAAACCATTGATGATGCAGTGGTTCGCTTGATGGTAACGCGCATGAAGCTTGGTTTATTTGATAAAGAAATGCCGTTTCGCGATATTCCTTATGAGGTATGTGACTGTACAGAACATCGCGCGATCAATCTTACAGCGGCAAGACGCTGTCTGACTTTACTAAAAAATACAAATGATTTTTTGCCGCTTGACAAAAAGAAGATAAAGAGCATTGGGGTAATTGGTCCGAATGCGGACAGCCGCGCGGCATTGGTGGGCAATTACGAGGGGACGGCCTCAGAATATGTCACCGTACTTGAGGGAATCCGCGAGGCGGCGGGCGAGGAAATTCGTGTCTTCTACTCCCAGGGCTGCCATCTGTACAAAGATCGCATCTCAGGGCTTGCCGGGGCGGATGACCGCCTAGCCGAGGCGAGGGCTGTCGCGGATACTTCGGATGTAGTGGTGATGTGTCTTGGTTTAGATGCAACAATTGAGGGTGAAGAGGGCGATGCCGGAAACGAGTTCGGCAGCGGTGACAAGCTTACATTAAACTTGCCAGGACGGCAGCAGGAAGTTTTGGAGGTGGTAGCCGCCTGCGGCAAGCCGGTAATCCTTGTACTTTTGGCTGGTTCCGCGCTTGCTGTGACCTGGGCAGATGCAAGAGAAAATATTCCTGCAATCGTGCAGGGGTGGTATCCGGGAGCGCAGGGAGGCCGCGCGATCGCACAGATGCTTTTTGGAGGTTTTTCGCCGGAGGGCAAACTTCCTGTTACCTTCTACCGCACTACGGAGGAACTGCCGGAATTTACGGATTATTCCATGAAGGGGCGCACTTATCGGTATATGGAAAAAGAGGCATTGTATCCATTTGGCTATGGACTCAGTTATACAAAATTTGTATGCAGTGCGAAGATGGAAATAATTGGAAGTGATGGCACACCGGAAAAAGAACATCTTATTTGTGCGGACAGTACAGTTAGAATCACGGCAGTCCTGACAAATATCGGTTCCTATGACGGAGCAGAAACCGTGCAGGTTTACATAAAGGCAAAGGATGTGCCGAACGCGCCTAACTACCAGTTAAAAGGATTAAAAAAACTTGCGTTGGCGGCGGGCGAGCGAAGGGAAACAGAGATAATTCTCGATATGAAAGCATTCGGTTTGTTTACGGAAGAGGGAGAAAAGCTTATCCTGCCAGGACAATATGAAATTTATGTTGGCACCTGCCAGCCGGACGCAAGAAGCACCGAACTGACAGGAAATAAGCCACAGATTTTTACCGTAAGCTGCAGAGAGCGCGCAGTGGTGGAGACGATATAGAAAGTTTTCCCTAATTTGTGTCTTTAAAGGAAAATCGCATCGCCAGTATTACTGCGGCGATTGCACCGCAGAGTTTTCCTAAAAAAAGTGCGGAAAGCATTGTTGGTTCTGTGCTGATCACAAAACCCATATGCGCTGCCAACAAGCTTGTGCCGCTGACAAGACAGGCACCCACGGCGATTTTTCCCCTTGAATCCATCTCATGAAACATGGAGAAAACGGGGATCGCACTTACTAAACCAACTAACATTCCCGTTAGGCTCTGCGGTTTTACGCAAAATTTGGTCCCCAGATGCGTAAAGGGTTTTGCGAGCAGCCGTCGCAAACCCTCCGCTGCGGGGAGACTTCCCAGCAAAACTACACCGATCGAGGATACCACTGTCATTGCATCCTCGATCGGTGCCATGCCAGGGATCGGATTCCAGCCACAGAAGGACTCCACCGCTGCTAGAATTAATCCGATAGTCACTAAAATTCGAATTCCGTCCGCCAGGATACAAAATCCTTTTACCATCTTTTGCGGTATCTTCCACAATCCAATCAATAACAGAAAAGATGCAATAAAAACAGGAATATTCTGCCATAGGCAGTCCAAAAAGGAAAGTCCTGTAAGAAGCCCCCCAACTAAGAGACCCACTGGCATTGTCGCCAGCCCAATCATAATTCCGCGCGCAAAAAAATTTCGGTCTTTGCCGCGAATCATTCCCATTCCAACGGGGATGGTAAATACCAGTGTGCAGCCAAACATCGCAGAGACCACAATCCCCGCATAGTTTCCAATAACAGGATTTAGTGCCAGTTCCTTCGCCAGTTGGTAGCCGCCCATATCGATGGCAAGCATACTGCCAAACATTGCGGGATCCACACCGATTGCCCGGTAAAATGGAACAATCACATCCCCCAGGAGATCCGCGAGTACCGGGGCAAGGCAGATCATCCCTGCCATGGACAATGCCATAGAGCCAAGAAGCCGAAACCCTTCTTCAAATTTTTCTCCAAAGCCGAGCTTGTTTCCCAAAAGACAATCAATTCCACCCACGACTGTGCCCACCGCCATAATTACCATAAGTACTTGATTCATCTGTCAAAACACCCCAGTCACAAATCCCTTCTGCATTGTATCCTCGATCGCCTCAATTGTCCTCGGTGTAATTGAGGAAAGATTTTCACAGCCCGTCTCCGTAACCAGGCAATTATCTTCAAGACGGAACCCAATCCCCCATTCCTCGTGGTAGATCCCAATATCCACACAGAAGACCATTCCCGGCGCGATAAGTTCCGGGGTCTGCACCACATCATGCACATCAAGTCCAACATGATGCGCACCGCCATGCCACATATAAGTACCGATATTTTTCACATCGTCAAGCACTCCCGCGTCCACCAAAAGTTCTGCATTGTAGTGCCGTGCTGTAGCATCCACCTCGCGCATCGGCATTCCCGGCTTAATAATCTCAAACATATGATTGGAGGTAGCCAGTGCGCAATTATACAATAATTTCTGCCGCTCATTAAAATGTCCATTGCAAGGCCAGCCTCTGGATACATCTGTCATATGATAATCGTACCATGCCCCCACATCATTTAATACCATATCTCCGTCTGCCGCCTGACCTTTATAGGCATAATAATGTATGCAGAAATTATTTTTTCCGGCGGAAATAATCGAAGGAAATCCTGGTCCCTGCGGGCCATATTGTCCCAACACATAATCAAAAACTGCCTTGTACTGATATTCATACATTCCCGGCTTTGATGCCTTCATCATCGCGGTAATCCCCTCACAGGTGATTTTCTCTGCCTGGCGCATCGCCTCAATCTCGCACGGCTGTTTAATCAGGCGAAGGCTCCGCAAAACCGCATTCGCATTTTCAATCTGCAAATACGGATAATTTTTTGCAATTTTCTTTAAGATCAGATGCGCAGGTTCATCCCTGTCAGAAGGGGAGACACGGTAGAGATCCAAATACAGATATTTATAATTACCAGTTGCAGCAAGCTGATGAAATTCCCCCTCAAATGCCCCGACATATGAGAATTCACTGATGCCCGAACACGCCGCTGCCTCCTCCGGCTTGATTCTCGCTCCCGTCCAGCGTTCTTTTAACAGATCGGGAGGCAGGAGAAAGAGTTTTTCCGATACTTTCCCCTCCCCGTCCTTTTTCGCAAGCAGAATCAGTTCCTTGCTCTCTAATCCTGTAAGATAGAGGAAATTCCGATTCGTGTAAAAAGGATAAAACTCGTCGTTGGTTTTTCGAACCTCCAGCCCGGAAAATAATAGGAGAATGGAATTTTCCTTCATCTGTTTGTAGAAGTTTTGCCGATTTCCCTGATAAAATTCTTTGTTCATGGAATATTACCTATGCCTTTCTTTTATTATAGTTTTATATTTAAGATTGTAGAAGCGAAGATTTAGTGGGCTTAATCAATTTATCTTGTTTGTTGTTGGGTTATAGTAACACTTCCTTTCCTGATTATTGTATGTGGCTGTTTGGATTGTAGCATCGTTGTTCCATATTAGAGTAGATACTGTATAATCTGGTTTTACTTAGTCCGTGTCCCATTATATCGCTGTCCCATCATCAAAAACAAATTCAGCTCGCCATGTTCCCCCCAATATTTCTGCAATTTGTTCAAGTTCTTCTTTTGTCAAAGTGTTGCGTTTTACCTTTTGGTTAAGGTTCTGTGGTGTAGTATTGATTCTACGTGCAAGCTCAGATTGGCTAATGCCTTTGTATGATAATGCCATGCTTAATTTTTGCTCAATTGTCATTAAATCACCTCCAGTATTATTATAAAGTATATACTTGAAAATTACAAGTATAAAATTCAAATAATCAAGCAAAAAATTAAAATAAAAGTTTAGTATTTACATTTTAAGGTTGGGGGATTAAGAAAAATGGTTTGCGATTTCGGTAATTTTGGGGCAAGCATTTTTCTTGCGAAGAATTTAGTGATATAGTATAATATTGACAGATATTATACCTGCGTTGATTTGCATTCAACAGAGGGGAGAATAAAGGAATGGCTGC
>CAJUCG010000105.1 GCA_910585065.1 uncultured Lachnospiraceae bacterium | reverse complement strand
GTGAAAACTTTCAATATCTCGATATGGGTATATTTGTCCATATTTTGAGTAGCAGAACACGGACTTCAATCGGCTCGCGGACATCATAACCCTTATGATAAACTGCATTGCAGAGACTTTCTTCGATTGCTGCGTATGGGTAATTGAAAAAACGATCGGCTTCTGCTTTGTCAGGAAATTTAATTACCTGTTCCTGAATCACACTGTTTTGGATATATTGCAGTGCTTCACGAAGCTGCTGATGCAGAGGTCCCCGAAAGGTATTTTCGATAATCCGGTTTCCCCCCAGACCCTCCGGAAACTGAACAACATCAATTTGGGCATAGGGGAAAAAACGTTCTGGTGCTAAACTGAAGAACATTAAACCAACATTTTTGGGTTTTATATATTCAGGCAGGGAATTGACAATATTCATATTTCGGCATAGTTCTGTAAAATCCATATGCCCGGAAACTTCATATAAAGAACTGCCGATTTCCTTAAGATAGGACTGAATCAGAGTAATATTCAGATCGGTCAGTTCGGCTTCATGGTTGATACGGTCATCAAATGGCACATTGTTGGCGAGATTATATAAATCGCGTTTTTCTTCTTCTGAAGGAACAATGGTGCTGGACATTTTGCGGATATAGTAAACGCGTCCTTTTTCGTCTTTTGCCATGGATTTTGGTGAAGAGTAGGGGCGCAAATATCCACCGGGGGCCCAGATTACAATAAATTTTTTCTCTTCGTAGTCAACCACCTCAACAATCGGAAGATATTCTGGTTGAATTTGTTTGCATTTATTTAGCATATCTTTTAGGTATCCATCGATTTTTTCCGGGGGAATGCCAAGAAGAGGGTATTCTGGACGACCATTTTTTTCTTTTATTCCAATTATAATATAGCCGCCACCCCAGTTGTCAATATCATTTGCAAATGCGCAGATTGTTTTTAGGGAAGCCTCAGCATTCCATGTTTCTTTAAACTCGATTCTAGCCCACTCTACGACATTTCCTGAGAGCAGGGTCTTTATATTAGTTGGAACAGGCATTGCTTGTTACCTCGCTTTTAAATTTTATGGTTTGTACTTTTTATTATATTCTGAAAAAGAGATAATATCAAGACAATTCCGGAAACATTTTATCTCTAATTTTTCCTGCAAAGAATGTTAAAGTAAAGAAGCTGGAGCAGAAAAATTTTTCCCTGCTCCAGCTTTTTTTGTTAAGACCTATATTCTTCTTTTATTTTTTACTGCTATTTTTCTTTCCCTTGCTTACAATTACAAACCCTGCTGCCGCTGCCATTACAATAACTGCGATAATGCTTACAATCAAAAATACATTGCTGTTCCCGGCAGAATTCCCATCCTGCGCAAGCACCATTGCGGAGATCCCTTCCACAGTTACCTTGCCATTCTTAATGGTCTTTAGCACTTCAGTTCCGGCTTTCTCCCCGTTAATATAGACATTCCATTTTCCCTCCGGAAGTGTAAGTTCCGCCGCGTCCTTATTTGCATTGAAAATTACATAGAGCGCGTCCGCTGTCTCGCCGTTTACACCGCCGTTAATATGAAATGCCACAACATTTGCCGGCAGATCCTTTGCCGGGACAATGTTGCTTCGCACATCCGCGGCGTTGGTTAAGCGCAGTGCCCCATGTGCCTTGCGGAATTCAATCAGTCCTTTGTAGTATTCGTATACCTGCTTATATTCTTCATTTGCCAAATTCTCCCAAATAAGCTGATTGATCTTGTCACCGGAATTGTAGCTGTTATGGTCAAAGCTTCCGTCTGCCTTTACCTTGGTGCGCAGCATTTCCTCGCCCGCCTGCATAAACGGGATACCTTCGGAGGTCAGGTAAATTGCCGCGGAGAGATTGTTCATCTTAATTTGATTTGCTCTGCTCTCATCCGGTGTGGAAACTGCAATGCGGTCAATCAGGGTCATATTGTCATGACAGGAAGCATAATTAACCGTCTGTGCTGGCGTAGTACACCAATCCGGGGAAAGTCCCATAAAACATTTCTCAAGTTTTGCCTCAAGTCCCTGCGCACCGGAAACATAGCCGATCCCTTCGTCGAAGACGCTTCCCTTTAACAGGTCGCGGATGGTATCACTAAAATAGGCAAAGCCCGGTGTCTGTGTGGAATTTACCTGTGTTGCCATGGTGTAGCCAGGTTTTGTTACTTCTGTGTTCATCGTCCAGCCCTCGCCGTAAAATACGACATTTGGGTGATCTTTGTGAACTTCCTCAACAATCGCGTTGACCGTCTCCGTATCTAAAAGTCCAACGAGATCAAAACGGAACCCGTCAATATGGTACTCATCCGCCCAGTATTTTACAGAATCCACAATGTATTTCTTTACCATCGAACGCTCGGAGGCGGTATCATTGCCACAGCCGGAGCCGTTCGAGTACACGCCATCCTCGGTGATGCGGGTAAAGTACATTGGAACAATTTTATTAAAACAGAAATCTCCTGCATTTTGCACATGATTGTAAACCACGTCCATAATTACACTGATGCCGTTTGTATGCAGAGTCTGAACCATCTGTTTCATTTCCTTTACACGGACTTCACCGTGTGATGGATCAGTGGAATAGGAACCTTCCGGAACATTGTAATTGACCGGATCATAGCCCCAGTTAAACTGTTCGGCATAAATATTGCCCTCATCCACGGAGCCGAAATCGTAGATTGGAAGCAGATGCACATGGGTCACACCAAGTTCTTTGATATGGTCAAGTCCAGTTGCAATGCCGGACGGGGATTTTGTGCCGGTCTCGGTAAGTCCGAGAAATTTCCCCTTGTTTGTAATGCCGGAGTCCGCACTGGTGGATAAGTCGCGGACATGTAATTCATAGATAATTGCGTCGTTAAAGTTCTTTCCGGCATTTGGGTCGGAATCCTTATCCCACCCTTCTGGATTAGTTGTAGAAAGATCAATAACCATCGCACGGCTGCCGTTTAAGCCCGTTGTTCTCGCATACGGGTCGCAGGCTTCGTTTACTTTGCCGCCGACTTCTACGCGGTAAGTATAATAAGTGCCATTTAAATCCCCGGATTTCTCCGCGATCCAGGTGCCATTTACATCCGGCTTCATCTCAATCTGCTCGATCAGATCGGAAACGCCCGCCGTGCCTCCCGAATAGAGATTGAGTGTCACGGAGTCCGCTGTCGGTGCCCAGACGCGGAAGGAAGTCTTCTCCTTTGTGTAGGTTGCACCGAGGTCATTTCCGGTGTAGGTGTACGCCTCCTCAAATTTTGGAGTGGAGAAAAGGATCGGCATTACTACATTATATTCTGAGCCATCGCAAATAATCTTATAGCTTTTGGACGAGTTAATTTCCTCCGCCAATACTATATGGTATTCCGTATCAGAAGCGGCTTCTACCTTCTCGATGGCTACCATGCCATTTGGTCCTGTCACAGTAAAATAGCTGTTTAGATCCTCTTCTAATTTGCCGGTAAAGGTCGCCACAATCGTCTTCTCCCCGTCAAAGCGGGCTTTAGAGAGTCTTACCCCGATCACTGCGTCATCGCCATATTCTTTTGTGTAGCCTTCCACGCCGGATTCTACATAAATATGTACTGTACCGGAAACCACTTCCGCGATATCGATAAACTGATCCGCGTCGACATCCTTTGTCCAATCCTGTGTGCGGACAATAAAGCCCACACTGGTAACGCCCGGCGCGACGGTAAGCGTTGCGACCATCTCTCCATTTTCTTCTGCAAATGCGTAGTCCGCACCATCCATGCCCGCCGCCCATGTCCAGACCGTCCAGCCATCGTAACTGTTGTCCGGGCGATGATAGTGCAGCTTCAGGATCAGTTCCTCCGCTGCGTTCGCTACAGTAAAACCATTTACAGGAATGTAGGAAAGCAGCATAAAGAGCATTGTAAAAAATGCAGCCATACGTTTTTTCATCAATTTGTAACCCCCTTTTTATTTTTGATGCTTTGATTATAACTGATATCAATAATAAATTCAAGGGAATTTTGATAAAATTTTCGATTTTTTTCGAAAATTTTGTGGATGTAATCCGAAAACGTTTTCTTTGAGTGAATATTTTTTAATAATATTTTTGAACTTTCATCTTTTATTGCTGTTTCTTCTGCTTGATTTTGGGATAAGTTTTGATTGTAATAAGGGGCATAATACATTATAATAAATGAAGAAAATACTGTACGGAGAGGAAAAAATTAAAGGGGGAAAATTATGAATATGCTGGATATTATCGGTCCGGTTATGGTCGGACCGTCAAGTTCTCACACAGCGGGGGCAGTGAAGATTGGCTATATATCGAGGAAGCTGATGGGGGAAGAAATTAGGAGGGCAAAAATTCATCTGTACGGCTCGTTTCTAGCGACGGGAAAAGGGCATGGCACGGATAAGGCATTGGTGGCAGGGCTGCTTGGGCTTTATGTGGATGACATTCGAATCCCACAGAGTTTTGAACTTGCGCGAGAATGTGGTATGGAATTTGTTGTGGATGGAATTGAACTGATTGATGCTCACCCGAATTCGGTTAAACTGGAATTAACGGGGAAATCAGGGCGTGAACTTGAGATAGTGGCGGCATCTGTCGGGGGCGGACAAGTGCAGATCTGTGAGATTAACGGGCTGACTGCAAATTTTAGCGGCGATTATCCGACGCTGATTGTACACAATCAGGATCAGCCGGGACATTTGACGGAAGTCACTTCCATGCTGGCACACAAGTCGATCAATATTGCAACCTTGCAGCTTTACCGGGACGAGCGGGGCGGCAACGCGGTGATGGTATTGGAATGCGACCAGGAAGTACCGGAGGAATCCATTCGATGGCTTGCACATCTGGAGGGGATCAATAAGGTGACCTATCTCAGCTTAAAATAAAGATATGGAAATTATTGGAAGATAACCGGGAAAACATGGTGATTTGCTGTGGAAAGAAATAAGGATATATTTTGAGGAAGGATATTATTTATGTATAAATCGATAGAAGAGATTTTGCGCCGAGCCAGGGTGGAAAACCGCCCGTTTTGGGAGGTTGTTTTGTTGGATGACTGCAAGGAGAGGGATGTTACACGCGAGGACTCTTTTGCGACACTTGCAGGAATGTATCGCGCGATGAGGGAGGCGGATGCCGCCTACGACGGGGAATTATTTTCTGCAAGTGGGCTTTCCGGCGGCGATGGAGAAAAGTTGAGAAGGGCAGTGCAAAAGGGCGGGATGCTCTGCGGCACTCTGATCGGGACAGTGATGGAAAAGGCAGTTAAGATGGGGGAGTCGAACGCGTGCATGAAACGGATTGTTGCCGCGCCGACAGCAGGAGCCTGCGGTGTGCTGCCCGCCGTATTTTTAACTCTTGAGGAGGAGAAGAAATTTCCGGAGGAAAAAATGGTGGAAGCACTGTATGTGGCGGTTGGAATTGGCGGTGTGATCGCGACACGCGCGTTTATCGCAGGAGCCTCCGGCGGCTGTCAGGCGGAGATTGGCTCCGCCTCCGCAATGGCGGCGGGCGGTGTGGCATACCTGATGGGCGGGGATGGGGAGGAGATCGCTCACGCGGCGGCAATGGCGATGAAAAATCTACTTGGGCTGGTCTGTGACCCGGTGGCGGGTCTGGTTGAGGTGCCTTGTGTTAAACGCAATGTGATTGGCGCGGTGAACGCACTGACTTCGGCGGATATGGCGATGGCGGGGATAAGAAGTAAGATTCCGCCGGACGAGGTGATTGACGCGATGCGAAATATTGGGATCGCACTGCCCTCCTGTGTGCGCGAAACCGGGCAGGGGGGACTTGCGGCTACGCGGACGGGAATGCAAATCAGGGAGGAATTATCCGGGAAGATATAAATTCAGTAAATAATCGGGAGGCTTGTATGGCAGTATTGGGAATTGATCTTGGAACAACAAATAGTTTGGCGGCGTACTGGCAGGATGGCAAGGTACATCTGATAAGCGATGAACATGGCGAGGTATTGTTTCCAAGTGTGGTTAGTTTTATTGAAAAGGAAGGGCTTGTGGCAGGCTATGAGGCGAAGGAGCGTGTCTTAACGCACCGCGCGGATACGGTCTGCTCATTTAAGCGTTTTATGGGGACGGACAAACTCTACCGCCTGGGGGAGAAAAACTACACGCCAATGGAACTTTCAGCCATGATTTTAGAACGCATTCGAAAAAATGCCGAGTATTTTCTTTCGGAGGAGATTGAGGAAGCGATAATTACTGTCCCTGCATATTTTAATGATAAGCAGAGAAACGACACGAAAAAAGCCGCAAAGATTGCGGGGCTTAACGTGGAGCGATTAATCAATGAACCCTCCGCAGCAGCACTTGCCTATCGCATGGAGTGTGGGGAGAGGGACGCGACACTTTTAGTCTTTGATTTTGGTGGGGGGACGCTTGATCTGTCGTATGTTGAATGTTTTGACAATATTATTGAGATCGTCGCGGTTGCCGGGGACAATTATCTGGGTGGGGATGATATTGACCGGCTGATCGCGGAGTATTTTTGCAGGGAAAACAAAATTCAGCCCTCTATCGCAGAGTACGCGGCGTTGGTTTCTAGTGCGGAGGCGGCGAAATGTCGGCTGGGACAGGAGAGGGAAGTAGAGATAGTGCAAAATGTCAGCGGAAAGGATTACCGTGCAAAGCTGACTGATGATATTCTTTTTGAGATCTGTATGCCGCTGTTTACAAAAATTAAAAAATTATTTTTGCATATTTTAAAAGATGCGGGAGCGCGCATTTCCGATTTAACTGATCTGGTAATGGTGGGCGGTTCTTCAAGGCTTGGCGTGGTACAGCGATTTTTAACGGAATTGCTTGGCAAAAGACCGGTCGTCCTTGGTGAGACAGACAAGGTGGTAGCGATGGGGGCGGGGGTGTATGCAGGAATTCGCACGCGCAAGGAAGATATTAGAGATATGCTTTTGACAGATGTCTGTCCATTTACGCTTGGCGTGGAGGTATGGCGCAAGAACGGCGATGAGAATGCCCTGCTGCCAATGATTGAGCGCAATTCCACTCTGCCCATGTCCACACATGAACATCTTGTTACAGTACATGATTATCAGAGTGAGATTCGGGTCGGGATTTATCAGGGGGAAGAATACTATGCGAAGGATAATCTCTTTCTGGGAGAGGTTACCATTCCCGTCTACCCAAAACCTGCGGGGCAGGAAGGGGTGGATGTGTATTTTACCTACGATATCAACGGAATTTTGTATGTGGAAGTGGTAAATTCTCAGAATGTGCGCGAGCATATCCTGCTTTCCGGTCAGGAGTTGAGCTTAGAGGAACTTGCAAGGTATCAGCAGGGGATGAAGGAGTTGATGCTCCCGCCAATTTTGCGGGAAGAAAATCAAAAACTTCTTGCGGAACTTGAAAAATATTATGAGAATAGTGTCGGGGTGAAGCGCGAGCAGATCGGCTGGTTTATCAACTGGTTTGTTGGCGGGCTGCAAAGCAGGAGGCTTCATGTTGTGACAAGGACGGTGGAAACCGCAAAGGCTCAGCTTGCGGCATGGAGGGAACGGGAAGAGTGCGCGGAGGAAGAACTTTTTGACGGGGAATTAAAGCGGCAGTTTTTAGAAGGATGGGAGGAGGAAAATAGCGGGGAGTGGATGCAGGAAGATTTTAAGGAGGGAGAGGAAGAAGAATGAACAGGATTTGGGAGGTGCTTGCCATAGCACCAACAAGTGATAAAAGGGCGATCCGCACCGCATATTCTGTTTTGGCAAAACAGTGCCATCCGGAGGAAGACCCGCAGGGATTTAAATTATTGCATGAAGCGTATCAGGAAGCTATGGCGTATGCGGTAAAAGTGACAAATACTACGGATTTTTCCGGGGATAAAATCGGGGAAACTACAGCGGACGTGCAGAGGAATGAGCAAAGAGAAAATAGTAACTGGGATAATTTTACAAAATCCCAATCCAATAATTCAGAAATAAGGGACAGAGAACAAACTCCCTCCCTGCTTGACCGCCTTGCACAGGCAAGGGAGAAGGAAATTGCAAAAAGTATGCATTCCGGTGCGCTAATGAAGTTTTCTGCTATTTTAAACGATCCGAAGAAATTCCGCAAAGCCGAGGCATGGAAAGCTTTTTTCCTGTCGGAAGATTTTTTAAAGGAACAGTATAAAGAGAGTTTTGCCGATGGGATGATGCAGATTTTGGAGGGCTTTCGCACTGAGGATAATTACAATTTAGTTCAGATGCCAAGCGGCTTTTTGATGGAACTTGCCATCGCCTACGCGCTGGTTTTAAATTTCCGCCAGTCCGAGGAAAGGGCAGCGAATTTTTATGCTAGAGAGGTGGCAGCTTCCATCTGGAATATGCAGCAGACGCAGTATAGCCTTCCATTTGGCGCGCTTAGCAAGCCAGAAAATCAAGTGCGTCTGCACTCTTTTGCCGACTATATCCGTCTGCGGGATTATCACCAAAGAGGGTTTTTGACCGCGAAAAACCAAGAAGATTGGAAGGGACTTTTGCACGGCGGGGTAATAAATTATCTGTATGAGCCAAAAGGTAAGGGCAGACATGAGATTTATTCGGGAAGCAGGAGTGTATGTCTGCTCGATCTGTGTGCGTTCTGGATTAGGAATGAAGATGTGCCAGCTTGTGTTCTGGAATATATTTACAAAGACTATGGTCTGCGCGGTGCGGAACATACAAGTACGCGAAAGCTTTATGAGCCGTTGAAACAGGCGATTCTCTCGCGGTATCCGGATATTGAGGAAGCTCTGTACGGTAAGGATGGCAAGGCGAAAATGATTAGCGAGTGGTACAGACAGATGACGCGTATTATTTCGGACAGTGAATATTTTTATGAGGAATCGGAGGAGATAAGAGAGCGCGTTAAGGCATTGTTTGCTAGAGAAGAATGGGAAAAGATCCGCTATCTGCCGGAATTATTTAAAAAGATAGAATTGCAGATGTTTGGTCGTTCGGTAATGCCTGTCTCGCTTGCAAAACAATTGATGGAGTATTTTTCAGATGAAGTAGGACTACAAAATCAGGTGTGGGAGAGAGAGGCAGCCGAGATAATGACCGAGGAAATGATTCATTCCATGTATTACAGCCGGATGCTTAGAGATATGCGTGGGGATGTGCCAAGGGTAATGCTGTATTTTGCCGGAGGGAAACTAAAAGAAGTCTACAGAGCGGGGGAATGCCCTGACGGGGAAGATGCAATTTTTTGCACGGATTTTCATGCGGGTTATCCAAAAGTCCTCTACAATCAGGATTTTTGGCATTATTTTTTAATGAGAGGCTTTGGCTGTCGGAGTGCGCGGATTACCGGGCGGGAAAAGTACAGACGAAAATATATGATTGGGATGAATGCCTCCCTTTCCGCATATCTTGAGTATCTGTATCAGCCATCCACGCGCTGGCAGAAACTTTTTACTAAGGGTTGTGAGGAAGGAGTAAAAAATTCTTCGGATGAGGAAAAAATTCCAATGCCAGAATTTTGTCGTCTTTTTGCGGATGAGGAAGAGAGTCCGGTGCCGGGGGCAGAATTTATGCTGCCGGATGGAAAAAAATTCCAGGTGAAATTTTATCTGCATTATGCGCGCTATTTTTTGGATGGGGAGGAAATATTTTATCCCGTGTATGATTTTTGTGAATATGAGAAATTTGCAAAGTCAATTTCGGATACAGAGCAGATTTTCCTGCTTGCAATCACAAAGATTCAGATAAAAGATTATGGGAGGGCACAGGGGATAATTGAAGATTTGCTTAGAACTTTGTCGCTCGCGCCGGTGAGCATTCCGGTAATTGCAAAATTATTGATGGTAGGGGAGGAAGAAGAATCAGTAAGAGGAAAAACTTTTGTGGGTTCGCATTCGATCTATGCCAGTTTGCATAATTTGGAGATGGCAGCAGAATCTGCAAGATACAGAGAAAATAAACAGGAGGAGAAAACGGTAAATTTCCTAAGAGAGCCAAAGGGAGAAGGAAAAAAAAAGGGGGAAGAAGAAAATTTACTTTGCGGTGTATTTTATCTGGAAGATGAGCAATTGTGTTTCCGGGCGGTGGTTAGAGAACGCGGTTTTTCCATTTTTCGCCAAATGAACTTTGGATGGGAGGAGATCTACACGGATGCATTTGAGCAAACGGAGGGTGTGGACACGCTTTCCACAGAGGAAAAGCGGCGTACAGCACAGAAATTTTTGCAGGGACTAAAGCCTCCTGCGCCCCGTTTGCGAATAGCGTTTTCTCTTAAAGGACTGACAAATGAAAAGAAGGCGGAGCGAATTTTGGACGCACTAAAGCGGGACGCGCGGTATCGCGGGAGTGTGCATGGACTGCTGCCATATGCGCCAGGATATCCCTGGGATAAGGAGGATACCGGGGGAGGGAAATCTGTTGAAGAGAGCGCGCTAAAGCGGTTTTATCGCGAATATGGCGGCTTTTTACCGGAATGCTACTGTGTGCTGCGTTTTGGAGAAAATGACACACAGGATAAGAAGGATCATGTGTTCTATGCTTCCCTGAAGCCCTTTGGGTTTTCACTGGCATTCCGCGCATTGGACTGGCCGTCAAGCTATGAGCAGCGCGAGGAGGAATTGCACCGGAAAGTAAAGGAAAAACACTGGGCAGTCGGGCATTTTGGCTGGGGGGATCTAATTGGACCGGGGGGAGAATCCCTCCCAAGGATCGTTGCCGTGGGGGAGAGTGGCACCTACTATTATTATGATATTATCCGTATGATGCACCAGGAAAATCTAGCGGCACTGCTTGCCCGAATGTTTGATTTTTCAAATGTTGTCACAGTGGAGAATTACGAGGGGGAATTAAGCATTTCACGCTTTAGCGGAGAACTGGAATACTGCTATGGGCGCGATGAATTTTTACAATCTGTGTACACGGAGAAAAAGACGGCAGCAGATCTGTTTACCGTTTTTACTAAGGCGGAGATGATGGGAGAATTTGCGGTGTTTATGGATGGACTGCTTAAAGAGATCACAAAGGAGCCGGGAAATTTATATTTTGAATTTTCTTATCTGGGAGATGGTGCGTATGCGATGCGGGTTTTTGCACAGGATATTATGCGGGAAGAGCAACCCATTAGAGCTTTTGAGCAAGATAATATAGTAGGAGATGACTCGGTTAATGAAGATCTGATGCAAGGCAGAAAACCGCTTATCTGGAAGATCTGGCAGCAAAG
>CAJUCG010000104.1 GCA_910585065.1 uncultured Lachnospiraceae bacterium | reverse complement strand
TCCCGGTCTCTACAGTCTTATTATATGCCATTTCATCCATATACGCAAGCATTAAAACTTCATTATTTTTATAGTCCTGCACAATTACTGGGACGAGTCCATCCGAATTTTTTTTCATCTGTGCAAAGCTTATCGCTGTATCAAAGGTATCCACTGGCGCGCCGCTTTCCTTTAATGCGCGTTTGATCGCAAAAATATTTTTGTTCTCGTAATAATCCGTCGCAACTCCTGAGACATTCTCCATCAAAAGCAGTGTTCCCATATCGTTGCGCATTAAAGAATCGCGGATTAATACGGGAAGTCCCGCGCTCTTTACCTTTTTCCTTACGCCATCCGTCACGGTCAGATGCTTGATTAAAAGTCCCGCCGCACCGTACTCTTTCATCTCTTTTACGATATCGTCAAGAATCAGCGGAGCAGCATATTTCTCATCCGCCGCATTCAGCTCAATCAAAAGTTTATCCTTCCCGAAACGCTCTGCGCCCTCCCTGATCAAGAGAGGATCAGAAAGTTTTTCGTAGGGGATCACCACCTGTTTCGCGCCCGTATAAAGTGCCTTTTTGATATCCTCAAAACGCCCGATACAGCAGCCGATAAGCACAGGGATATCCACCTGCCTTATTATCTGGCGCGACGCTAAAAAGAATTCCTCCCTCTCGGATTCCAGCACGGAATAATTGTAAATAAAAAGCGCGTCCGCACCGGATCGATCATAGCGCACAGCACGTTTTAAAACACTTTCTGCCATCTCGTTTTCCGCGTTGATATAGGAAATAATTTTTTTATACTCCATATTTTTTTACCGCCTCCCTCAGATTGACACGGTTTTCATACAGTGCTTTTCCAATGATCGCCCCATAGACGGGAATACTGTTCAGATCGTCCAAATCCTTCATTGAAGAAACACCGCCGGAGGCAATAATATCCATCTGTGTTTTTTCCACCATATCCTTCGTGTGTTCAAGATTCGGGCCAGAGAGCATTCCATCCCTGGAGATATCCGTGTAGATAATCGTTTTTATGCCGATCTCCTTCATTTCAAGCGCGAGCTGCACCGCGTTGTAATTGCTGATTTTTTCCCAGCCATCCGTTGCTACCATTCCATTTTTCGCATCGATCCCAACTACAATTTTGTTGTTTCCAAACCGCATAAGAGCCTCTCTGACAAAATGCGGGTTTTCAACCGCACTTGTGCCAATAATCACCCGCCCCACGCCGAGATTTAATTTGGTTTCAATATCCTGTATGGTGCGGATCCCGCCGCCGACTTCCACCGGAATGGAGACATTTTCCACAATCGCTTTAATCACATCCTCATTTACAGAATGCCCTGCAAGTGCCCCGTCCAGATCTACAATATGGATGAACGCTGCGCCTGCCTCCTGGAAACTTTTGGCAATTCTTGCCGGCACCTGTGAGTAAACTTCCATGTTGTGGAACTGCCCTTGGCGCAGCCTGACGCACTGTCCGTTTTTAATATCAATCGCCGGAAATAATTTCATTGAACTCTTCCTTTCTTCATTATATAATTGTCCCCTTGGTCGAGAGTGCCCCCTCAATCCGCCCGTCTATAGAAGCCGCCATATCAAGGGCTTTTCCAAATGCCTTAAACATTGCCTCGATAATATGGTGGGCATTCGTCCCATCCATCTGTTTTAAGTGCAGATTCATTCCGGCACTGTAGGTGACGGCATAGAAAAACTCCCGCACAAGCTCCGTTTCAAATTCTCCCACGCGCTCTGCGGCAAATTTTGCTTCAAAATTAAAATACGGTCTGCCGGAAAGATCGATCGCGCACAGGATCAGCACCTCATCCATCGGCAGCAGAAAAGAGCCATACCGCTTGATCCCCGCCTTATCGGAAAGTGCTTTTTTTATCGCCTGTCCCAGTACAATCCCCGCATCCTCCACGGTATGATGTCCGTCCACATACAGATCACCCTTTACCTTGAGATTCAAGTCGAAAAAGCCATGGCGGGCAAAACTGTAGAGCATATGATCAAAAAAGCCGATCCCAGTTTCTATCTTCGCGGTCCCGCGTCCATCTAAATTTAATTCCAGATGGATCTCTGTCTCCTTTGTCGTCCGTACTATTGATGCTTTTCTTTCCATTTTTTTACTTTCCTTCCTTCTCAAACCGGACAGAAATTGAATTTGCGTGTGCTGTTAAGCCCTCCGCCCGCGCAAAAAACTCGATATCACTATGTACTTTTTCAAGTGCCTCCCGCGAGTACGAGATAATGCTTGATTTTTTTACAAAATCGTCCACAGAGAGCGGGGAGAAAAATTTTGCGGTACCGTTGGTTGGTAAAATATGATTTGGACCGGCGAAGTAATCGCCGAGCGGCTCACTTGAATACTCCCCAAGGAATATCGCCCCTGCATTTTTGATTTTCGTCATTATCTCAAATGGATTCTCTGTCACAATTTCAAGATGTTCGGACGCGATCTCGTTGGCGGCAGCAATGGCCTCTTCCATATTTTGCGCAATCAGTAAATATCCATAATTTTCCAGAGACTTCTCTAGGATCTCTCTGCGGGAAAGCTTAGTTAAAAAGGCATCGATCTCAAGATTGACTTTTTCTGCAAGTTCCCTGCTTGTCGTGACTAAAATCGCGCTTGCAAGCTCGTCATGTTCCGCTTGTGACAACAGATCCGCCGCCACATAGAGCGGGTTTGCCGTTTCGTCCGCAATCACTAAAATTTCGCTTGGTCCCGCAATGGAATCAATGCTGACATGACCATAAACTGCCTTTTTCGCCAGCGCGACAAAAATATTGCCGGGACCTACAATCTTATCCACCTTGCGGATGCTCTTTGTCCCAAAAGCTAATGCCGCGATCGCCTGCGCGCCGCCCACCTTGTAAATCTGTGTAACGCCCGCCTCCTTCGCAGCAACCAAAGTGGCAGGATTTACCTTTCCATCTTTTCCCGGCGGCGTTGTCATAAGAATCTGTTCAACCCCTGCCACTTTTGCCGGCAAAACATTCATTAACACTGAGGAAGGATAGGCAGCCTTCCCTCCTGGAACATAAACTCCTACCGAAGCGACGGGCGTGATCTTTTGTCCCAGAATAATCCCATCCTCCTTTGCGTCAAACCAGCTATTTCGCTTTTGAAGCATATGGTAGGATTCAATATTTTTGATCGCAGCGCGGAGTACACGCAAAAATTCTGTATCCACTTCCCTGTACGCCGCATCGATCTCCTCGTTTGTCACACGGATATTATCCGCATTTAACTGCGTTTTATCAAACTGTAAGGTGTAATCAAATAATGCTTCATCCCCCCGCTCTCTCACCTCCCCAATAATCTTTGCCACGGTTTCCTCATACTCCGTATATTGATTCGGACTGCGTTTTAACAGATCCTCTAACAGATTTTTTCTTGTATTTTCATTTAATTCCACAATTTTCATTTCTATTCTCTCCTTTCGCAAAGATGCACAAAATTCTTACTCCGCTTTATTTTGGCTTTTCTCAATCACCAGCTCTTTTAGGGCGTTGATCAGTGTGGTGATGCGCTCATGTTCCATCTTCATACTAACTTGATTGACCACCATTCGCGCTGAGAGCGGGCAGACTTCCTCCAAAACCACAAGCCCGTTTTCTTTTAATGTCGATCCGGTCTCCACAATATCCACAATCACTTCCGAAAGTCCCACGATGGGCGCGAGTTCGATCGATCCGTTCAACTTGATAATCTCCACAGTCTGGTGCTTTTTATTATAAAAATAATCCTTTGCAATCCTCGGATATTTTGTTGCCACGCGGATCAGTTCGCCATGCTTTAACAGTTCTGCTGCATCCTTTGGTCCTGCCACACACATACGGCACTGTCCGATTTTTAAATCTAATACCTCGTACATTTTGCGGCTCTCCTCAAGGATGGTATCTTTTCCGACAATCCCGATATCCGCCGCACCGTATTCAACATAGGTCGGTACATCGCTTGCCTTGGCAAGGAAAAAACGAAATTTTAATTCCTCATTCGCAAAGATTAGTTTTCTGGAAGTGGGATCTTGCATTTCCTCGCAGGTGATCCCGACTGCTGCCAGCATCTCCATTGCTTTTTTTGCCAAACGCCCCTTTGCAAGGGCGATTGTAATATAATTCATATTTTAATTCCTTTCTGATTTTTAGTTCCGCATCCGTCCTTCTCGCGCACGCTGCCCAGGGAGAATTTCTTTTCGCTTCGCGCCCATAAATTCTTCCGTGCGCGCTCCGGACTTCTGCTGATGATTTAGTTTCGCAGAAATTCCCTATTTTTTGGGAGTGTCGTTCTCCTTTAAGAAGAGTACCTCCTGAAAATTCATCCGCTTTGAGTATTCAACATAGTCCTCATCGCAGAACTTGGCATCCGCCAAGAGAAGTTCCACCCGGCTGTTCGTTTTGCGCATCGAAATTGCCAGCGCGATAGCTTCTTTGTTCTGTCCTTTTTCATAGACAATCAGATGGTTTTTCGCCTTGGGTTCTTCTGACAGATCCTGTCTTGCAAGTGCCGCTAAAAGCTGATTCACAATAATCGCCATACCGATGGCGGGCGCGTCCTTGCCGAACTGCCCGACAAGCGAATCATATCTGCCTCCTGTTGCCACGGCATCCCCCGTTCCAAAAGTGTATGCCCGGAAAATAATCCCGGTATAATAATTAAATTTGCTTAACATTCCAAGATCAAAAGTAATATATTCCTCAAATCCGTATTCACACAAAAGGGCATGGAGGGCTTCTAAACGCTCAATTGCCGCAAGTGCGCGTGAATTGGAAATTTTTTCCTTTACATAGAGTAAGCGATCGAGCGTGCCAAAGAGTTCTGGCAGCTTTAAAATTACTTCCTTTAAGTTATCCGGCAGATTCTTTCCGGAAATAATTTCCTCCACACCAAACATATTTTTATTTTCAATTAACACGCGCAGCATTTCCGCCTCATCCGGCGCAATCCCCGCTTCCTCCATCAGTCCGCGAAAGAAGTCCGCCTGCCCGATCTCCACCTGAAAATAACCCAGCCCCGCATCCAAAAGACAGTCCACCGTAAGCGCGATCATTTCCGCATCCGCTTCAACGGTGGCATCGTTGATTAGCTCCGCGCCAAGCTGTGCAACCTGCTTTAATTTTCCCTGGTAACTTGTATTATTTACAAAGGTATCCCCTATGTAACAAAAGCGCACGGGCAAATTTTCCTCACGATAATATTTTGCCATGCAGCGCGCGATCGGCGGAGTCATATCTGGACGCAGAACAAGAGTGTTGCCTTCGCGGTCAAAAAATTTATACATTTCATTGCTTGGCACCGTGCCGCGCTCCTTGTTAAATATATCAAAAAATTCGAACATCGGCGTTTCAATATCCCGGAATCCATACAGGTGGAGACGGTGCCGCAGACAATGTTCCAAAACCAATTTTCTCTCACATTCCACATTGTAAATATCTCTTACTCCCTCCGGGGTGTGCAATAATCTCTCATTCATCCTGCCTGCTTCTCCCTCTCTTCATTTAATTTTTACTTTGTTATAGTAAAGCGATACCTTACTAGCACAAGAACGTAATCATTATACTGAATGCTTTCCGATTTGTCAAGCCTGTCGTTCGTCCAAATCTTTTTTAATCATTTCTAAATAAGGAACATACATCCCGTGATTCTCCCGAAAAAAATAGTCAGCATTAAGCTCGTCGAAACGAATGCTCTTTCGTCCGCCTTTCGCTGCGCGCTCCGTATAGATCTCAAGTTCGCGCAGACGCATATAATAATATTTATCCTGCTTTTTATAGTAAATAATCAGAAAGGCGACACCATCCTGAGCCTCAAATTCATGCATAAACTGTATTTGATGTTCATGGACATTTGCAAGAGCAAAGGTATCATAGGCACATTCCTTCGCATCAAAACAGACCGGAATTCCCTGAATGGCACCAATATAATCCACAGTACTTTTCTGGTCAAAATAAGCGAGAGTAATATGGCGGCTCTTTTTATCTATCTCAATCGGCGTGATAGGAGTCGGCACTTTCTGAATCAGTGCCAGTCCCCGATCGCGGTATTTTTCATTGGTCAGATTGATCATTTCTTCCAACATTGAACCGCGCAGACCGCGCGAATTCCAAGCCATTTTCCCCTCCCCCTTTCTTCTTTTCCACGCGCACCAATAATTTTGCCGGAGAACCTATCTTAGTTAGAGCTTTCGTTCTCACCCAAGTCATCACTTATCAAAGTGGGAGTTCTCTTCTACCGGGATAAATCCCAGCTTCTCTTTTATCTTTTGAAACGCCTCCGGCTCTTTTGCGGTGATCTCTTTTCCTGACAGATAAGAAAATTTTCCCATCTGCTCCCGATCCTCAGAAAAAATCAGCCTTCCCGCGTGCAAAAGCTGGGATTTGACCCGGTATTGTTTGCTCAGTGCAATCCCCGCCGCATCCGAATATTTGATATCGCCCAAAATACTATGTCCGCTTCCTGCCAAATGTGCGCGGATCTGATGTGTTTTTCCAGTAAATAATTCTACTTCCAAATAGGTACAGCCATTTTTTATCTCAATCGGACGATAAGCTGTCCGGACAAAGGTTCCATCCATCCCTTCCTGCAAAACAGAAAAAACCTGCACCCGGTTTTCCTTCACATCCTTTTTTAGATAGCCTTCTAACAGCGCGGGCTGCGTGATTTCTCCCACCGCAATACAAGTGTAATATTTATGCAAAGTGCGCGCATTAAATGCCCTGGATAAAAATTGCAGCCCGGCAAGTGTTTTTCCTGCGGCAACAATCCCGCTGGTATTGCGGTCAAGCCGATTGCAGACTCCCGGACGGAAAACCAAAAGTTCCTTTGGGGTAATCTTGCCCGTGCGAAGCAGATAGGAGAGCATCCATTCATTCAGTGAAAAATCCTCCGATGAGGCTTTCTGCGTCAGCCAGCCAACCGGCTTATTGAAAAAGAGAAGATCCTCATCCTCGTACAAAATCTCCGGCTGTTTTTTTACATTTGCCACTAATTTGCCATTTTTTTCCAGTTCATCAAATTTTATGGCTGCCCCTTCTCTCCCTTTCTCCTCCCTATGTTCAGACAATTCAAAAAATGCTGCCCCGCCGAAATTTCTTATTGTCTCATCGCGGAAAAACAGGCGGATGGAATCGCCCTCTGTCAGTTTCTCCTTTCCTCCCGCCCTTTTCCCATTCAATGTAATATTTTCCTTTCGGAGCATTTTATAAAAAAAACTATCTGGTGCTTCTTTTAGATATTTTCGAAGCAGTTTTAACAGTGTCCCGCCCTCTTCGCGCTTTGAGACTTTGATTTCTTTCATTTTCTCACCTTATTCCTCTATTACTGCGTCGGCTAAAGCCTGGGTAAGATTATTTTACGCCATCAATGATTTTAAGTACGCTGTCAATTCTTTCGAGATTTCTTTTGCGGGTTCTGCGTGTGCCACGCGCTCTAAAAAATTCTTCTCCTCCGCCGTCACATAAAGTTTTTTGGAGAGCATACGCTTTTTTAGCTCCTCCCGCAAATATTTTTCAATATAGCGAAGATCCTCTTTTTCCCTTCCGGCAAGACAGAGAATTTCGTCTTGTTTAATTACAAGAAATGCGAGAAACATCACCTTATCCGGCGAGGTAAAAACCATATCCGTATACATCACATCCTCGCCGGACAAAAGCGACTGCACCTTCTCCACCCGCTCTGAAGAAACTGAGCGGTACGGAAAAAGCACAATTACACCGACCAGGGCTTTCGCTGCGGGAAGTACCATTAAAACGGCAATCACCGTAAAAATATTGGTTTTTTCAAATTTATTTAAACAGAGTCCAAGAACAAAGATTGCAATGCCAATAAACACGTAGAGCAGAGTCTTTTCGATGCGGTACTTTTTTTGTGAATCCAGATAACCCATCTCGCCACGCATCGGACGCTTCCTTTTCTTTTCCTTCATCTTTTTTTCCTTTCCAGATTTGGTTTATGCGCATACCCCGGAGGGCTATATCTCTGGCAATTATTTAATGCCAGAGATATAGTACAAAAAATTAAACCACAACAAAATTTTTACGCAGGAAACCCAAAATCCCGGTAATCATTGATAAAATAATCTGCCATGGCACGTTTTTTTTCCTCCGCCTCCTTGGAATATAGATCCTGCACCGCGCAGACACGCATCCCCGCTGCCTTGCCCGCCATAATCCCCTTGCAGATATCTTCAAACACCAGACAGTCCTCCGGCAAAATATCCAGAGTTTTTGCCACATACAAATAAATATCCGGAGCGGGTTTGCCCGCCCCCACCTCACAGGCGGTATGCACCTCGTCAAAATACTGCTCCACGCCAAGCGCGCTCAGTACGGTATGCACCAATTCATAGGAATTGCTGGTCGCGATCCCCGTGCGTATGCCATGGGTCTTTAAGTACTTTAAAAATCCAAGCGCGCCGGGTTTTAAAAAGACTTTTGTCGCATATTTTTCCCCTGCCATCCGGTTCCAACTTGCCTTCATCTCCTCGATATTTTCCGTAATCTGCGGAAAATGGGACTGAAAATAATTTGCTGTCTCAGAAAAACTCATCCCCTCAATCTGTTCCTGCAATCCCTCCGGCAGGGAAATGCCAAAGCGTCCAAGATACTCAATATCAATCTCTTTCCACATCCACATGGAGTCTACCAAAGTTCCGTCAAGGTCAAAGAGAACCCCTTTTACCCGGTTCATCACAGTCTTGAGATCTATCGCTATTTCCTTTTTTGATTTATTGGGGGAAATTTCCAAATATGATTTTCTTTGTTCCATGTTCTCTTTATCCTCCTGGTCATGCAGAAACTGCTTTTGGGAACTGCTGATTCCGGCAAGTGCTAAGAGTTCTTCAATTTCCTGCGCGGTCAACTCCCTTGACTGTCCCGGAGTTAAATTTTCATCCAGATAAAGTGAACCCATCCGCAGACGCTTTAAATAGATCACCTTTGCACCGACCGCCTCAAACATCCGCTTGACCTGATGAAATTTTCCCTCCTGCACAGTTACTTCCACTTCCGAGATCTCCCCGGTCTTTTTTATTTCGAGCTTTGCCGGAAGTGCGGTAAATTCCCCGCAAAAAATTCCTTCTGCAAATCGCCTGATCTCTTCCTCCCCGACTTTCCCGGCTATCTTTGCATAGTAGGTTTTGTCCACATGATATTTTGGCGAGAGCAGCCGATGTGCTAGGGTTCCGTTATTGGTCAGCAAAAGAAGTCCCTCGGTATCCTTATCTAACCGCCCGACCGGAAAAAGATCTTTGCGCTTTGTTTCTTCTAATAGGGAAAACACGGTGCGCTGGTGCTTATCCTTTGTTGCGGTAAGCACACCGGCGGGCTTGTAAAGCATAAGATATTCCGTTTTTGTATAGTTAATTTTCATCCCGTCAAAAGTTACAAGATCTTTAGAGAGAACTTTAAAACCGACATCGCGCACAATCTGTTGATTCACTGCCACGCGACCCTTCCGGATATATAGTTTTACCTCGCTTCGCGTACCCACCTTCATATCCGCCAAATATTTATCCAGCCGCAATTCTTTTTCCGCCAAAGTTTTTCCTCCATCTATTTGATTTCCTTTTTTTTACATTTCAAATATTTACCCTACTGCATCCGCCATCCGGGCAAATATTTGTTTTTCAGCCGTCCGCCGCTGTATTTTGCCCAGCCAAGCGGATAATTCCCCGCACAGATTAGTATATATCCGCCGGAAAATACTTTGTCCACCTCGATCGTCTCACATTTTAAATACCGGATCACATCCGCCTCCTTTGGTGAATAGACCCAAGGGTATTCCTCTTTTTTTAATGCCATCGCCAATGCCTGACTTGGCTCAAAGCGTCCCTTTTTCTCCTCCCCAAGCAAAAGCCCCTGGCGTAAAAGGCGAAGACCGGACAGATCCGGCAGATCGCGCGGAAGCAGATAGAGTCTTTTTTCACGCTCCATAATCTGTGAAAAATCCACAGGAAAAGAAAGCATTTTTAAAAATTCTTCCGCCTCGGCAGAAAGTTTGGCGGGAGTAAACTGCGCAGATCGATATGTATTTTGTTCGTTTTCTCCCCTTCTTTTTTGGAAAAGTGCGATAAAATGCCCCTCCCCCGAAATTTTATGCGGCCAAAGGCGCAGTGTGCGTGTTAATTCCCCGCGGTAATTTCCGCCTTCTATCCAGTCCGGTCTCCCGGAGCAAAAACCGCTATAGGAAATATTTGCCGGATACTCTTTAGGCAACGCGGGCAAAAGCTCCATCTCTGCGAAATGCTCTAAAATAAACTGCACCATCCCCTCGTCTTCCTTTGGTGAGAATGTACAGGTAGAGTACAAAAGCATTCCTCCCGGACGCAACATTTTGATCGCCTCCGGCAGGATCTGTTTTTGCAATTCATTGTAGTAATTTGTCCCGTACTGCTCCCAGTTTTTCATTATCGCTGGGCTTTTGCGAAACATTCCCTCGCCGGAACAGGGAGCATCCACCAAGATCTTATCAAAATAGCCGCCGAAACGCTCCGCTAATTTTCCCGGTGCCTCACTTAAAATAACCGCATTTTTCACACCGAAAAGCTCGATATTTTTCAACAACGCTTTCGCCCTGGAATTGCTGATATCGTTCGCAATCAGGATGCCGGAACCGGAAAGTTTTGCGGCAAGTTCCGTACTTTTGCCGCCGGGTGCCGCGCACAGATCGAGAACGCGGTCGCCAGGTGATACTGGAAGAAGACTTGCGGGAGTCATCGCGCTTGGCTCCTGCAAGTAATACAGTCCCGCAAAATAAAACGGATGCTTTGCGGGGGAGATCTCTTCCGGATAAAAATACCCGTTTGCAATCCAGGGGATGCGCGCAAGCGGATACGGCGCGATCTCAGAAAAATGCTCTGCGGACAGTTTTAGAGTATTGACGCGCAGTCCGCTCTTGCATGGCTGTTCAAAGCAGCGCAGATACTCCTCATACTCGCTGCCAAGCTGCTCTTTCATCCGCCTTTCATATTCTGCGGGAAACTGCATTCTCTTCTCCTCCTTGTTCTTAAAATATCCTATCTTCATCCCTTCCGTTATATTACGGGATAAAGGGAGGTTTTATCTGAGGCTCTGCGCCTGATACCCCTCCGAAATCACATCCAGCTCACGGTTAAATTTTTGAAGTAAATCCATATCTTCCATATTGTAAATCCGGAAAAACTCATCCTGAATCTTTACCACCTCGCGCTTGTTTGCCACTTTGTAGAGGTTTTGAATATTGTTTAGGAT
>CAJUCG010000103.1 GCA_910585065.1 uncultured Lachnospiraceae bacterium | reverse complement strand
GCTTCCTTTGGGGTCAGCCCCTCCTTTTCTGCTTCGTAACCGGAGTAAATATGTTCGATAATACGTCCCGTCCCATATACAACAAGAGATGTTCCGATCACCACGGCGAGCATATGAAAGCCCGCAGCAAGTTTGTAAAAAACGATATTTCCGCCCAAAATCACTATCTGGCGCAGCCTTACGCGCGGCATCAGAAGATAGATAATGAGGAAAATTGCAAAAAAGAGGATGAACTGTAGTGAATTGTATGTCATGGCAGCAGAGAAAATCCTTTCTGTTATCTTAGGAGAACATATGTTCTGATATCCGCTGTGCGAATGTGCAAAAACTGCGCATTATGTTTTGGCACTGCCCCGTTGAGTATAGCAGAAAATATAACATATTTCAACCAGTTTTTTGTGTCATATTATTGTCAGTCAGGCATTCTTTGGGTCTTAATCGTTTTATTTCTGGCTTGAAATCCATTTTTTCATCTGCGTTTTTATTGTGGCAAACGGTGCTGGCCCAAGCTTTAGCAAAAAGGTATGAAAAGCCAGGGGAGTAAAGTCTTTGCCCAGTTCTTTTTCTGCCTGTGCCTTCAGATCGATAAATTCAAGATAGCCGACACAGTACGGAAGATACGAGCATGGCTCCGCTAAGATCGCCTGGTAGATATCTTCTGCTGTCACCTCATCAATGCCATAATCCCCCCAGAATTTGGCGGTAGTCTTCTTATCCCAGCCAGTATAGTGAATGCCGATCTCCGTCAAACCGTACAAAGAGAGGATGGCAGTCATATTATTGCGGCAGAACTCGGCGAGTGTGTCATCAAAGCCAGCGAGCGTATAGCTGTAAAGTTCCGCGTAGGTTCCCCAGCCCTCCGTGTAGCCGCTCGTGCGCAAAAGCTGTTTTAATGGCTCCGGATCAGTGCTTAAATAAAATACATTTTGGTAAAGATGTCCCGGATAGCCCTCGTGCGCGAGTGTAGTAAAAATACTTGACATATCATAGTCCGGATTTTGGTTGATGTAGATATTGTTGTTGTTGCGGTCGTCAAATGGCGGGACTAAGTACATGGCAGGGCTTAGATATTCCTGAAGCGATTTATGGACATATTTTACCGAATAATCCACATCATCTAAGGCAGGAAAATCTGTTTTGATTGCATTTTTTAGGAATTCAAGCCCTTCTGCCGGATCGGTGGCAGGGTAGCTAAGCGCGCTGTAGCGATCGTAGAGGGTGGAGTCGGAAAACTGTGCCGCACTCATCGCGACAAGGGAACTTTGCACGGCAGTATTCAGGCGTTTTTGCATCTCCTTTACGCTCATTGAAGATCCCGTTTCATAGCGGACAAGTGCTTCAAAATAGTCGGTTCCATCCGGAAGTGCGCACACACCGCCCTGATGTACTGCCGTTCCTTTTAATTCGGTCAGCGTGTCGATCAGCAGTTCATAGGCGGGAATAACGCTGTTTAGTACCGCATCGCGGTTTTGTTCCTCATAGAGTACAATCTCGTCCTGAGTCAGCCCGTCAAAATTTTCCACAGTATTGTTAAAATGCTCGATCAAAAGGTTTTCTTCCGGGTGTTCGATATAATTTTTGCACTGGGAGATAATCTCCTCGGCAACCGATTCGCTCATAAAGTTTCCAGCGGCGGATTTTTCGCGCTCGTACTGTGCGATCTCCTCAAAGTACTCTTTTGTACAAACCAGAAGTTTCAGGTAAGTTTCAATATCTTCCTTGGTGTAGAAATGGTATTCTGCAAGCAGAAGCGGAAGCTGCGCCTGAAATCCCGTTGTAGGACCGAGCGGCTCAGCATAATACTGATATTTGCTGAGTGCAAGATTGGTGTCGATCGTAAATAAAATGCAGTCGTAGAGAACTTGTTCTTTGGCGGAGAGCGTGTCATAGTCAAAGGAGAGAAGTTTCTCGCGGGATGCTTCAATTTCTGGAATTCCCTCCGTCACTGCTTTTTGGGAATAATTTCCAAAAGTGATTTCTTTCATGGAAATATCATAGTTTTCCGGGTGTGCAAGACTGTAGTGCAGTGTGAGAGTATCTGCCGCGACCTCGCTTCGGTAGAGTTCGTCGGTAAACTCTTTAAAAGAAGCATTCGGCGTGCTTTCTTTCTCCGGCGGATTTTTCGCGCCGCAGGCGCAGGAAAAAACCATAAAGAGGGAGAGAAGGAGCGGGAGTACCCGCTTTTGGATAAGATGTTTCATAACATAAGCCTCATTTCTTGAATTGGTTCATTCTATGCAAAAACTCAGGTAATTACCCTACTATCTTAACAGAAAATGCTGCGTTTTACAATCCTAAAAAATACAGGTGTTTGTCGCGGCTTAAGTTTTTTTTTAATTCAGCCGATAAATGCAAAAGACGGAAACGATACCAAAAGGAAACGGAGGAGATCAATATGAAGATTACATCGGCACCGGAGAATGCCAACGCGGTGGCTAAAACGACCGGAAATAGGGAGCAGGTGCAGAAGTCTTTCTACCAGGAAGGGCAGATTATTGAGGGGATAGTTGTGGACGTGGACGATAAGGTGTCCATCGATTTTTCGGGGCGCAAACTAAGTTTTCCCAAAGAGTCCGTGCCAGATGCTGCTAGGGGGCAAGTGCGCCGTTTCCAGGTACTTTCTTCTAGTTCAAAGGGAATCGCGCTAAAGGAAGTCGGTGCGCAGACCGCAGGAAATTTTGGCGGTGTCGCCTCGCTTAAAGTGAACAATATGCGGATTTTGGCGGCCTACGAGGAAAGGGAGGAGATCGAAGCTAAGGAGGAAGAGGAGGGAGCAAAACGGATAACCGGCGAGGACTACGAGGATCTTTGCAAGGAGAATTATACACTTGAGGGATTTAATCTGACCAGACTCTCCCGCGCCATTGAGCGGATCAAGACGAACAGAGAATCCAGGGAGGAGGAGATCGGTTTACGGCAGGAGAGAAAAAGAGAGGAGAAGGATGAGATTCGGCAGATGGCAGAACACGCGCTGAATAATCATCCGCTGGCAAATTATTTGACTTCTCTTTTGTCACAGGCGAATATTCCCGTGACACAGGAAAAGATAGATGAACTTGCGGATGCACTCTCAAGGGGAGTGGAAGCGGTTTCTGCACTTGACGATAAGGCAAAAGCCTATCTGATTGGCGGTGAACTCGCGCCGGATATTACAAATCTATATAAGGCGGCGCACAGCGGCGCGGGAAAAGTCCAGACGCTTCCCGAGGAAGTCTGGGAGGAGCTTTCCCCAGCCGCGGAGAAAGTGCTTGCCGAGGCAGGACTTGCGGCGGACGAGGAAGGGCTTTTAAATGCGCGCTGGCTGATGGAACATGATCTTGCATTAACTGCTGAAAATCTTATCTATAAACAGGAATTGGACGAATTGGCAGAGAGCTGCCCGCCGGAGGAGATCTTAAAAAAAGCGGTGGAGACTGTGGCAGGCGGGGAAACTGCCGCCGCGGCAGAGCTTTCCCTAAATCCGGAGGAGGTTTTGTTAGAGAGACGCGCCGCGCGCTATGTGCAGGAATTTGCCGAAATTTTGCCGGAGACGGTGGATGCGGCGGCAGCAAAGGTAAAATCTGAGGGAAAGGATGCAAAGTCTCTTTCGCTTTCTTTCTTAAAGCAGATACAAAACTTGCTTTCTGAGGGCAGGATGGAGTCCGTGCAGATTCAAGATATTACCGCGCGCAGACAGCTTGAGGAGATCCGCTTTATGCTGACGGCACAGGTGGGTACAAGGCTTTTGCATCAGGGGATTCGCCTGGATACGGATGGATTGGAAAAAATTGTAGGTGCATTGCGAGAAGTAGAGAACGAATATTACAAAAATCTTTACCGCGAGGTTGGCGGGGATGTGGCAGAAACTGAGAATATCGCGCTTTTGCGCGAGACGGACGAGGCAGTTTCGCAGTTAAAGACAGCTCCAGCCTATGTGCTTGGTGTGACCTTTACTGTGCGCACTGTGCAGACAATATCCAGTCTGTCGGAGACGGGTGAGCAGGTCAGAGTGCAGTTCGAGGGCGCGATGGAGCGTTATGAGGTACTGATGACCAAACCTAGAGCGGATATGGGTGATTCCATCCGCACGGCATTTCGCAATGTGGATGAAGTGTTAAATGGTATGGGGCTTGAAGCGACACCGGAAAACAGCCGTGCAGTGCGGATTATGGCATATAGCCATATCGAGCTGACAGAGGAAAATCTTGATCAGATGAAGCTCTATGATGCGAAGGTGCAGAGTCTTCTTGACAATCTGAATCCTGCGGCGTGTGCAAGTCTGATAAAGAAGGGGATTAACCCGCTTGATATGCCGGTGGACGAATTAAATGCCGAGCTGGTTAAACTGCGCGAGGAGGAAGGAGCCACCACTCAGGAAAAATATAGTAATTACTTATTGATGCTTGATCAGAAGAAGGAGCTGACTAGCGAGGAGAGAGAATCTTACATTGGCATTTACCGTCTGTTAAATCAAGTTGCAAAATCAGATGGTGCGGCGATAGGTGTACTGGCGGCATCAAAGCGCGAGATCACACTCTCCAATCTGCTTTCGGCGGTGCGCACCAGAAAAAAGGGCAGTGTGGACGCGGCGGTGGATGATACCTTTGGCGGTATTTCGGCAAGCATTCAGGGCAAGAGCATTTCCGAGCAGATCGGGGCAGCATTTGCCTACGGACAGAGGATGGCGGAGAGGGCGGCAGAGGATCTTACCCCGCAGAAGCTTGATGAGATCGGGGGCAGCGAGGCAGCGATGGAGATGACCACGGAGGAAATTTCCCGCGCGCTAAAACATACAGACAATTCTTCTGAGGCAGAACAGTTCTTTGCGGCAAGGGCGGCGGAAATTGTGGAAACGGTCGCAGGAAGCGGCGCGGAACAGACATTTCTTACGCGCTTCTCTCAAGAAAAGAGTGTGCGCACGATCCGCGCGGCGCGCCATCTTCTTGGCGGTGCGAGTGTGCAGGGGCGCATCAGGGAGCTTGCTGCCAAATATGGAGAAGAGACGGATTTTCCAGAAATTGACATGGAAAAAGCGATAAATTCCGAGAATCTTCAAAATATGGTTGAGGAATGGGCGGATTCTGCCGATAAAATGATCGATACGGTCTTTAACAATCGTTCATTAACCGGCGCGGACAGTATGCTTTTACTTAGCCTGCAGGGCGCGGTAAGGCTGACTAGAAATCTGGCAAAGCAGGAGTTTTACGAGATTCCGCTCAAGGGGGAGAGCGGTTTTGTAAAGATGAACTTGACCGTTATGCATTCGAAAGATGCGGGCGGCAATGTATCCATTCATTTTAAGGCAAAGAGCAGTGTGCAGACGGATGGCATGACGGTGATGGAAGATGTGGATATCTCGCTGAAAATTGAGAGACAGAGTGTAAGCGGCTATGTTGTGACCGGATCGCGGCAGGTGCTTGACAATATACAAAAAAAGGAAGAACAGATCCGACAATCTCTGATGGAGCAGGGATTTGAGGTGGTGCGATGGAATTATGGACTTCAGACGAAACCGGCAAACCATAGCGAGGTGCAGGGGATACCAACCGCGCAGAATCAGCCGGGGGATAGTGCGGGGACGGGTGTGACACGGACGGATAACTTGTACCTGGCGGCAAGAACAGTGATTAAGGCAGCAGTGGAATAATAACTGCGGACAGTAGAAAGGACGGGTATAAGCAATGAGAATCAATCACAATATTCCAGCATTAAAGGCAAACAATTCCCTTGGGAGGACAACAAGCGCGCTAGATAAAAGCCTGGAGCGTCTTTCCTCGGGTTATCGCATCAACCGCGCGGCGGACGATGCAGCGGGCATGGCGATCTCGCAGAAAATGAAGACGCAGATCAAGGGGCTTGACCAGGCAAGCCGCAACGCGGCGGATGGTATTTCGGTGATCCAGATTGCGGAGGGCGCGCTCCAGGAAGTGGAGTCGATGGTGCAGCGTATGCGTGAACTTTCGGTGCAGGCTGCCAACGGCACCAACACGGATTCTGACCGCCAGGCGATCCAGCAGGAGATCAACCAGTTAAATGAGGAGATCGACCGGATCTCCGTTGTGACCGAGTACAATACAATGCCGCTGCTTGACGGCAATTTAAACTGTCAGTCCTACTCCAATGTGGACACAGTATCGCTGCTCTCACTCTCGGATACGGTGGATAAGGGGGACTACGCGCTTACAGTAACACAGGATGCGAGGCAGGCGGTAGTTGCAGGGATTCAGCTCGGATCAAGTGCAGATGAGGTTATTGAGGTGTCCGGCACCATCAATATCAACGGCTGTGCGATTGAGGTACATGCGGGTGAGACTGTGGGCGCACTCTACTCGGAGATCCGCGCGACCTGCGATAGGATGAGTATTACTGCTTTTGTCGGGAGCGCGGGTGCGGATCCGGATGACGACGAGGCGATCGCGGGCTACACGCAGGAGAGCATCGAGGATGGCGGGGAACTGATCTTAGTAAGTCAGGGGTACGGGTCCGAGAATTCAATTGAGGTCTACTGCGATAACGAGGAACTGCGCGACTGGCTTGGCTTTGGGGACGGCAGGGGAGTTAAGGCACAGGGTGTGGATGCGAAAGCCATAATCGGCGAGGATGGCTACAGCCGGACGGCAACCGTTTCCGGCGCGGGAAATGTCTTAACTGTAACCGACTTAAACGGGTTTGAAATGAAGTTTGAGGTTGCACCGGGAACTTCAGGTTCCAGCTTTACAGATGCGAATGTGGATGGCACCGAGGCCAGTGTGGACGATGAGGGAGAGGAAGTCGAAGTTATTGTTACTGTACTTTCCGCAGGACCGATGGATTTGCAGATCGGCGCGAACGAAGGGCAGATGATGGAAGTGCGTGTGCCGGAGGTCAGCACGAAGACGCTCGGTGTAAATATGGTTAATGTCGGCACGCAGGACGGCGCGTGCAAAGCCATTGAGCAGTGCGATGTGGCGATTGATATGGTATCCGCCATCCGCGCGAAACTCGGTGCCTACGAGAATCGGCTTGATCATGCAATCGCAAACTTAAAGGTGTCCTCGCAAAATATTTCGGAGGCACTCTCCCGCATTGAGGATACGGATATGGCGGAGGAAATGACCACCTACACCCAGAAAAATGTACTTTCACAGGCAGGTACTTCAATGCTTGCCCAGGCGAACGAGAGACCCCAGACAATACTATCTCTGCTCCAATAAAATAATAAAAGACTGTCACAAACTAGAAATTGGAGCAGATTGCTCCAATAAAATAATAAATGTCGCAGACTAGAGATTGGAGCAGATTGCTCCAATAAAGTTTAGGTAAAGTGAGGTTTTGGGAATGGACAGGGAACGGCTGAAGGAATTTACTTTCCGGGTCACACAGGCTTCGCGCACGGAACTGATTGTAATTATGTATGATGTGATTCTCTCGGATACGAAAGCCGCTAGGAAGGCACTTTTAGATGGGGACAGAGAAGGGTATGAACGCGAGATCAAACACGCGCAGCGTTTTTTAAATGAGTTGATGGGCGCACTTGACTATCAGTATGAGATCTCCTACGATCTTTTAAGTCTCTATTCTTTTGTGAATAAATCATTGACGAAAGCGTGCGTAAAACAAGAGATCGCGGAGCTTTCTGCAGCGGACAATGTTATTGCAGGACTGAGATCTTCCTTTCGGGAGATTGCCGCAAGGGATGAGGATGGGCCAGTTATGCGCAATACGGAGCAGGTGTATGCGGGGCTGACTTATGGCAGGGGCAGTTTAAACGAATCTTCCCTTGATCTCAATGGAACAAAAAGAGGGTTTATGGCATAAGAGGCGGGAAGGATGTTGAGTGAAGAAAATAATAGGCGTGGAAAGAAAAAATCGGGGCATCCATTTTTTTGGGGAATATTAGAAGTTTTTTCCTTGTTGGTGATGTTTGCCGCCGGTATTTTGGCAGTGCAAAAGGAGGACGGGGAGGAAGCAATTTCCTTTAGCCGCCATCCGCTTATAACGATTGCAGCGGTGGCAGATTCTTTTTTGGCAGAGCAAAAAGTGATTGCCGCCGCAGAGTCCGCAGGCGATACACAAAAAGAACTTACAGAGCAAAAAGAGGGGGAACAGGGGGAGAAAGAGGGAGAAAAATCTCTGGAAGAAGCTGGGAAAGAGGATGAAAGCTTAGAGGAAACCAAAAAGGATGAGGAGATTTTTGATGGTTCGGCGATCGCGCTGACCTTTGACGATGGTCCGTTTACCGTAGTGACCAACCGGATTTTGGATGTGCTGCTTGAATATGATGCGGGCGCGACGTTCTTTGTAGTCGGCAGCAGAATTGAAATGTACTCGGACACATTGAAAAGGATCTATGAGAATGGCTTTGAGGTGGCAAGCCATACCTGGTCCCACCAAAATTTAGACAAGCTTTCCGACGAGGAAATCAAGAGGGAGATCGAAGATACAGAAGATGGATTAAGTAAATATATATCTGTTAAAAATGTTTTAGTGCGTCCCCCATATGGCAGCGCGAACGAAACTGTGCGTGCCCTTGCAGGAACTTCCCTGATCAATTGGTCTTTGGATTCGCAGGATTGGAAAAGCAGGGACGCGGACAAAATTATTAAACATATCCTTGATACGGTGCAGGACGGCGACATTATCCTGATGCATGATCTGTATGATTGTACCGCCGAGGCGGTGGAATCTTTGGTGCCGGAATTGATAGAGAGAGGGTATCGTCTAGTGTCCGTCTCGGAGCTGTTCCGCATAAAAAAAATTCCTCTGGAAGAGGGCATTTTGTACCGAAAGCCGGGAGATCATTACTAAGAAATAGAAAAATCGGTAAAAATTCCATCAAAATATACGAAATTCCTTGACAAATGACCACAATGAGTTTATAAATTTAGATGTAGGTAAAATCCGTTCTACTTTATTAACTGTAAGAGGTTTTATTTATGCCCGGAAAAATGACATTCCGGGAAACAAATCCGAATATTCCAGAGGAGGAGAAATTTCATGAACAAGTCAGAGTTAGTTGCAGCAATGTCGGACAGAGCAGAGTTATCCAAGAAGGATACCGAGAAGGCACTGAAGGCGTTCATTGATGTTGTTACCGAGGAGCTGGTAAAGGGCGAGAAGATTCAGCTTGTTGGATTCGGTACATTCGAGGTGGCAGAAAGAGCCGCAAGAGAAGGCAAGAATCCTCAGACAGGTAAGAAGATCAATATCGCAGCTTCGAAGGCTCCGAAATTTAAGGCTGGAAAAGCTTTAAAGGATGTCGTAAACAACTAGGCAAAACATGGCTTAAGGCTGCTTTGAAGGTTTGTTCTTCAAAGCAGCCTTTTTCTTCTTCCCATTTTGCGGTATGTTTTGAATACTGCTGCGGGAGAGTGATAACAGAAAGAGTAGGAGAAATATGAGATTAGATAAGTTTTTAAAAGTTTCTCGCCTAATCAAGCGCAGGACAGTTGCAAATGACGCTTGTGACGCGGGAAGAGTGACGATCAATGACCGACCAGCAAAGGCTTCTGCCAATGTCAAAGTGGGTGATATTATTGAGATTGGATTCGGGGGCAAGGCGGTGCGCGTCGAAGTCCTAAATGTGGCGGAAACTACCAAAAAAGAGGAGGCGAAAGAATTGTTTCGCTATCTTTAACTGACCTTTGCCAAAGTGGAGGGTTCTTTTTTTCGTATATTCCGCATATGGATTAGGGAAGAAAGATGCGAGGGGAGCATGGCGGTGGAGGAGAAGAAAAGCCAAAAGCATACATTTTATATGCAGGATCGGAAGGAGCTTCATCTGAGCGGCGTTTTAGATGTGCGCTCATTTGATGAGCAGGAGGCTGTCCTAGATACGGAGATGGGCGTTCTGATTATACGGGGGAGCAGTCTTCATATGGGGCGTTTTACGTTGGAGAAGGGCGAGATTGATATTGACGGCAGAGTGGACAGCTTTGTGTATACAGATAAAAAAGGCCGGGGCAAAAATGGAGAGTCCTTTTTCGCCAGGCTGCTTCGATAATGGGGGGAAGCCAGTGAATGATGCATTGATTCCGGAACTGGAACTCTTAGCCTTTTCCTTTCTCTCCGGTGCGATTTGTTTTTTTGTCTATGATCTGCTGCTTGTGCTTAGGATTTTTTTCCGCCCGGTTTGGCTGCTTGAAAAGACGGAGGATATTCTTTATTGGCTGGCGGCATCTTTCTTTGTTTTTTCGGTGATCTATATAAAGAACAGCGGGGTGATCCGCGCGTACTCGATCGCGGGGATGCTTGTGGGAATGCTTCTCTATCGGGCGGTAATGCGTGATCGGCTGACGGCATTTGCCGTGAAAAAATCGAATTCGATCAAAAAATGGTTTAGCAAAAAGGCAGAACCAATAAGAAAAAAGAAATTGGAATTGCAAACGAAGCGCAGACAGAGTAAAATAGAAAAGAAGGAACAAAAAAAGGCCAGAAAAGAGCGGAGGAAAAAAAAGAGAGAGAGGAGAAAGTGCCGTGAGAAAGAGAAGAAGGAATAAGAAAAAGGGAGCGACGGGTTTTGGTCTGTTGGCTTTATTAACTATATGTCTGTGTGGTGTGGTGCTGTACGCCTCGGCAAATCTGAAGAAGGAGCGCGACGATAAGCTTGCAGTAAAGGAGCAGCTAGAGCGTCAAATTGCAGAGATGCAGACGGAATCGCTAAAGCTTGATGCAAAGAAGGACTATGTCGGAACAAAAAAATTCGTTGAGGAGATGGCACGCAAAGTGTTAGGACTTGTATATCCTAACGAAATTGTTTTTGAAGAAAAAGGAGAGGGGGGAGATTAGGGGCTTCTCTCTTTTTTGCGTATTCTAAGAACTTCGATTCGAGTTTTGATAAGAATTCATATAAAAAAATGTCAATCGATTCTAGATATTACTAACCGTTTTTGACAAAAAATTTCATCCGGAGAGGCTATAATCCTGATTGTATAAGAGATATGCATAATAAGGACTTCAAGGGGTGAAGATGGATGAGACGGGATCATGTGATTGAATGGAAAATGCAGAAGGAAGTAAAAAGACGGCTCTGTGGGATCGCGGGGGCATTTGAGAGGCTCTCAGGGAGCATCAATGATTTTGCCGCACCATGGACAGGCATGGAGCAGACACAGCTTGAAAAAATGTTTGATGAGATCTCCATGCCGATCTGCACTGCCTGCAGCGAATGCGGGCGTTGCTGGGGGGAGTTTAATGAGCATAGCCGCGCACAGACTGAACAGCTTTTGTCTGCCATACAGCAGACCGGAGTATTGCCGGGGGAGGAAGAGGAAGAATATCTTCCCGGAT
>CAJUCG010000102.1 GCA_910585065.1 uncultured Lachnospiraceae bacterium | reverse complement strand
ATCGGGGAGATCACTGCCGCCGTACCGGTGCCAAAAACTTCCTCCATCGATCCGTTTTTTGCTGCCTCATAAAGCTCATTCACCGACACTCTGCGCTCCTCCACCGGAATGCCCCATTCCCTGCACAGCGCGATTGCGGAGTTTCTGGTAATTCCTGGGAGAATACTGCCGTTTAACATCGGGGTGATCACGGTGCCATCAATCTTAAAGAAAATATTCATCGCGCCGACTTCCTCGATATATTCGCGCTCCACACCGTCAAGCCAGAGTACCTGAGAATACCCCTCCTCGTGCGCTTTTAATTGCGCTGCCATGGATGCGACATAATTGCCGCCGGTCTTTGCCTCGCCAATGCCGCCGCGGATAGCCCGCACATAATCATCCTCAATCCAGATCTTTACCGGGTCAAGTCCCTCCGGGTAATATGGACCTACTGGCGAGAGAATAATGATAAACTGGTAGGTATCCGACGGACGCACGCCAAGAAATGGGTCTGTCGCGATAATAAATGGGCGGATATAAAGAGAAGTATCCGGCTTTGTCGGAATCCACGCCTCATCAATCTTTACAATGGCTTTGACCGCGTCCACAAAGTCTTCCTCCGGAATCTGTGGGATGCACAGGCGTTCATTGGTATGATTTGCGCGCTTTGCATTCATGTCCGGGCGGAATAAAAGCACACGTCCATCCGCTGCCTTGTAAGCTTTCAGCCCCTCAAACATCTCCTGCCCGTAGTGAAAGACCATCGCGGACGGTTCAAGCACAATCGGCTGATATGGGACAATGCGTGCATTATGCCAGCCCCTGCCGGTCTCATAGTTCATAATGAACATATGATCTGTAAAAATCGTGCCGAACTTCAGCGGATTATCCGCCGCCGGGAGAGGCTTTGGATTAGTTGTTTTTTCAATTTTGATCTCGAACATACTTTTTCCTTCTTTCCTTTGGATTGTTAAAATTATAACTATATCTATATTAATATCCTATCCGTCTTTTTTCAAGAGAAAATTTTGAACTGAGGCAAAAAAATAGGAAACCTGCTTGCAATTTTGTCCCAATTGCAGTAGAATATACGAAATAGCTTTTTGTAAGTTTTGTGCTGTGCCGAAACTCGAACCGCAGGCTATTTCAAATATAAGTCGCAGCATGGAGGCAAATATGAGCGATGAAAATGACACCGTAACCCTTACTTTAGATGATAACACAGAGATTGTCTGTGATGTGATCGCCATTTTCCCGTGCGGCGAAAAGAATTATATTGCACTGCTGCCGCAGGATTCCGCCGAGGAAGGCGAGGTCTATCTTTATGAATTTAGGGAGAATGGCGACGAGCCGGAGTTAATTAACATTGAGAGCGACGAGGAGTTTGACCGGGCTTCCGATGCCTTTGACGAATGGTTAGATTCCGAAGAGTTCGACGAGATGTTTGCGGATGATGACGAGGAAAATGAGTAGAAGAATAAAGAAACAGCCGCATCTGTAACTTTTAGTTACAGATGCGGCTGTTTCTTTGTTTTATCCACACAGTTTTTTCACATTTTGATCAAATTTCTTTCATCCCCTTTTGCTAGACTGTCCTCAAAATAATCGCAGCGCGCTCCGATTTCGCGCCTTGCAGAAATGAGGATTCGATGAGAAAAAAATCAATAATTGCATTATTCTGCGCCGCCATATTATTTTCCGGGTGCAGCACAAATTCCAAAAATCTTTCTGACGTTTCAGGAGATGCAAATTCTGATTCTGGACAATTAAATGCAAATTCCGCTTCAAATCCGGGGGATGAAAATTTGGTTTCCGGACAGAAAAATACAAATTCTTCTTCAAAGCAGGAAGAAGAGGATTTAAACACCGATGTTGCCTCCTATTCTGATATGTTTACTGAGCGAGATGCAAAAAGCTCCTACGATGAAACCTCGGCAATTAACATCACACTTTCCGGGGATTCTGCATCCTGCGCATCCCCGCTTGTATCCATCAGCGAAAGCACGGTTACAATTCGCGGGGAGGGCACCTATGTGATTTCCGGCACGCTTGATAACGGTATGATCATCGTTGATACGGATAAAAATACAAAGGTTCAGCTTATATTTAACGGGGTTTCCATCCACAAATCCGATTCTGCTGCCCTCTATATTAAGAGTGCGGATAAAGTTTTTGTAACCCTTGCAGAAGGCACAAAAAATACCCTTTCCGGAGGCGAAACCTACACGGCGATCGATGAGAACAATATCGATTCCGTGATCTTCTCAAAAGACGATCTGACTTTAAATGGCAATGGTTCTCTTATAATTTCTTCCGACGCAGGGCATGGAATTGTCTCAAAAAATGATCTGGTGATCACCGGGGGAAATTATGAGATTACGGCTAAAGACCATGGAATTACCGGGAAGGACAGCATCCGCATTGCCGGCGGTACTCTCGTTATCTGTGCGGGAAAAGACGGTCTGCACGCGGATAATAATGAGGAGGAAGAGAAGGGCTTTGTCTATGTAGCAGACGGAAATTTTAATATTGACGCGGGTGGGGACGGCTTGGATGCTTCCTCCTCTCTTACGATAACGGGGGGAAATTTTACGATTACTTCCGGCGGGGGCAAAGAGGAGGCAGCACCTCACCAAAACGACGATTTTCGCGGGGGTGGCTTTTTCTGGGGTGGAAATTTTCAGGGTGAAGAGGAAAATTCTTCCAATTCCTCCGACCAAAATACAGATTCAGTAAGTACAAAAGGAATCAAAGGCAGCAGTAAAATTACCATTACCGACGGCACATTTACAATAAATTCTGCGGATGACGCGCTCCACTCAAATGCTGATCTTTGTATTACGGGCGGCAGCTTCTTACTTACAGCGGGGGATGACGGAATTCACGCCGACAATGCACTTGTTATTTTGGACGGAAATATTTCAGTAACGGAAAGTTATGAGGGAATTGAGGGAAAAACCATTGAGATCTGCGGCGGGGATCTTTTTGTGCGGGCGGACGATGACGGTCTAAACGCTGCGGGCGGGAATGATGCAAGCGGTTTTGGGCGTGGCATGGACTCATTTTCCTCACAGGAGGGAGTCTATATCCAAATCTCCGGCGGCAATATCAAAATTGATGCGGACGGCGACGGAATTGATTCCAATGGCGATTTAACGGTGGACGGCGGCACAATCTATGTGGCTGGTCCAAGCAATGGTGCCAACGGCGCACTGGATAAAAACGGAACTGCCGTAATCAACGGCGGCACATTGATTGCACTTGGCGCGGCAGGGATGGCAGAAACTTTTGATTCCTCCTCCACACAGGGATGTATATTAGTGAATACGGATTCTGTTCATTTGGCAGGAACCGTGGTCGAATTGCTCGACGAATCAGAAAATGTATTGTTTCATTATACATCTTCCAAATCTTTCCAGTCCATTGTCCTAAGTGATCCCTCAATTCTTATCGGAAAAACCTACCGCTTAAAAATCGGATCGGAAGAAAGAGAAATAGTGATGGAAACGATAAGCTACGGAACTTCCTCCGGAATGGGCGGTTTTGGCAGACCGGAAAAAGCTCCGGGAGGAAAATTTGACCAGGAAAGACCGGGGGGAGGAAAAGCAGTGCCGGAGGATTCGGACAAAGAAAAGCCGGAGGAAGGCGGGATGCCTTCTCCCGACGATTTTCGCAGGACGGACGGGATGGAGGTGTAAAAACTACGCTGAAATTTCAGCAAGATATCGCTCTAGCGCGTCCCTCCACTCCGGAAGACGACAAAATCCTGCGCGGTCTAAAGAGGCTTTGGAAAGCCGTGAATTCTTTGGGCGCACAGCGGGAGAAGGATACTCATGCGAGGCGATCGGAATGATTTTTGCAGGAAGTCCTGCTTTTTGCATCACTTCCTGCGCAAGTTCTGCAAAACTGCACACCCCTTCATTTGTCGCGTGGTAGATCCCATACTTTTTTGTGACAATCATATCGCAGAGCAGCTCTGCTAAATCCCGCGTATAGGTTGGAGAACCGATCTGATCGCGCACGACGCGGATTTCTTCCCGCTCTCTTCCAAGTTTTAACATTGTACTGATAAAATTATTTCCATTCTTTCCAAAACCGCATGAAATGCGGACAATAAAATACCGTTCCAAAACCTCCATCAATATCAATTCTGCATCGCGTTTGGAAATACCATACACATTGAGCGGACGAGTTGCATCCGTCGTTTCATAATATCCCTCCCCCTCGCCCGGGAATACATATTCCGTGCTGATAAAAAGCATTTTTGCATTCAGTGCGGCTGCCGCCATCGCAAGATTCCTTGTCCCCTCCACATTGACAGCTCTGCACAATGCCTCTTCACTTTCCGCCAAATTGACATTGGTGTATGCCGCGCAGTGAATAATGGCATCCGGTTTTATCCGCATCAAAAATTTTTCCGTGCTGGTGCGATCGGTGAGTTCAAATTCCTTTCTGCCCGCACCAATACAGGGAATTCCCCTTTTTTGCAGGCAGTTCAATACCTCATAACCTAATTGTCCGGTAATCCCGGTAACGAAAACTAACATTTTTTCCTCCTTGCTCTTATTTTTCTCAAAATACTTGCAAAAAATTTAAAAATGATCTATGATGGAGATCGAGTGTTCGAGACCTTCCACTCGTAAAACAAAACTAGAGGAGAACAAAATTATGCAAAACAAAAAAGTGCTGTACATGGTACAGGGCGCAGCGATCGCTGCCATCTATGTCGTCTTGGTCATTCTCTTTGATTCCTGGAGCTTTGGATTTATCCAATTCCGCATCGCAGAAGTTTTGACCATCCTCCCTTATTTTACACCATCCGCTATTCCGGGACTTTTTATCGGATGCCTTTTAGCAAATTTGTTAGGCGGTGCAATTCCAGCCGATATTATTTTCGGCAGTTTCGCAACGCTTCTCGGCGCGCTTGGCTCCTATGCACTGCGCAAGCATAAATGGCTTGTGCCCCTCCCGCCAATTGCTGCGAACACATTGATTGTGCCGCTCGTATTAAAATTTGGATACGGTGTGCCGGAGACGATCCCTTACATGATCCTCACTGTGGGATTGAGCGAAATTATTGTCTGTGGTGTGATTGGACTGGTTCTTTTGTACGCACTCGCGCCGTTAAAACACAAAATTTTTACCTCGGCACTGGGACACTAAATTTCCGTAGTCTGCACATAAAAAAACTCCCCCAAGCTCTGACCTGGAGGAGTTTTTTCGCGGAGATGAAGGGATTTGAACCCTTGCGCCGTTTCCGACCTACCGCATTTCGAGTGCGGACCCTTCAGCCTCTTGGGTACATCTCCGTATTGCAGTTTACCTGCCACGACGATTAGCATACCATATTTTTCATCACAATGCAAGTATTATTTTCATTTTTTATGTGCGGGAGAGAAAATCTCCCCTCTCCTCGTTCTTTTTTTCTGCAAGATCAGAAAGTTCAATCAACATCAGTTCCACCCCTATCTGCTCATTTAATTGCCCGCTCTTTATCTGTGTTTCTGTATTCACGCCAAACTGTACTGCCTCTTTTAATTTTTCCACAGAAAATGCCTTCGCCTGCGTCAGATATTTCCCCACAAGAAACGGCATAATTCCCGCTATCTTCGCGATCTCTTGATTAGTCTTTCCCTCGCTAAAAAGCTGCTTTACCTGAAGCAGAAAATTAAACTGACGCAGCATCAAAAACAAAATGGATAATGGTTTCTCACGCAAAAGCAGGAGATCATAGTAGAGTGCGAGTGCGTTTTTCAGGTTCTGCAAAGCAATCTGATCCATCAGTTTAAAGATCTGCCCCGTAAGCTGTTCCGTGCAGATCGCATCCACATCTTTTTCTGTCACCACATCTCTCTCTCCAGTATAGCTGGAAATTTTTTCTATTTCTGTGCGGATATTTGCCATATCCGTCCCGACTTTTTCCAGAAAATAATCCATTGTTGCATTTGTTATTTTCTTCCCATCCGCTTTTAAAAGCCCCGCGGCAAAAATCTTTAGATCCTTTGTGTCCATCGCTGTAAATTCACAGATATATCCACATTCTTTTACTGCTTTGTAGAGACGGCTTCTCTTATCCACCTCATCCTCGCAAAAGACAACAACTGTGGAGTCTGGAAAATCCCGGATTGAGTCCGAAAAGGTATTTGCGTTTTTAAACCAGCCTGAATTCTCAATTAGAACCAGTCTACGATCCGCAAAGAAGGGCAGGGTCTGTCCGATATGAACAATTTCCTTCTCATCAATTCCCTTCCCCTCAAAGCGTGAAAAATTTATCGCGTCACTCCCCGCGAGTATCCCCTGCTTTAATTTGTCGCGGTAGAGTTTTTTTAAATAGCCCTCCGTCCCATAGAGAAGATAAGCCCTTTTATATGTCCCTGCCTTGATGTCCTGTTTGATTGTCCTCATGAAAACAATGCCTTTCCAATCCGCTCTCCGAGTTTTACTTTCGTCTCCACCCCATTTGCAGAGTTTCTTAGAATATCATTGTCAATTGCCACATAGTCTCGCCGGATAAACAAGACGATCGTTGAGCCTCCATACTCAAAGCGTCCCTTTTCCTGCCCGCGGCGAATCATAGCCTTGCGGTGATAATTTCTGATGCGCCCCACGCACATCGCCCCGACCTCCATCTGCACAATCTTTCCGAAATTTTTCGTGTCGATCACACAGTAGGATCGCGCATTTTCTTTGTAGATTTTGATATGGTCAAGCACTGCGGGATTTACCGTATGAAGTATGCCGGGAATGGAATGGTTGCGCCCCTTCACCCCCGTATCCACATAACAATAGCGATGGTAATTGTCGACTGAAAGCCTTAATACAATACAGTAGCCTCCGACATATTCCGCCGCCAGCTCATAATTTTGCAACATCGATGCCACCGTGTAGACAGAATGTTTAATATATATCTTGGTGCGAAGATCGATAGGGTACGCCATTACTGCCCCATCGCACGGTGCGATTAAGTGCGAGGGTTCTTGGTCGATCGGGCGCGCTCCCTCCTTTAATCGCCGGGTAAAGAATTCGTTGAAGGAGCGGTATTTCTTTGGCTCGTACTCCGACATACGGATATGATTCTTGCGAATGAAACGGCTGATAAGAAATGTGGATGGCCAGATATCCATAAAGCAGCCCACGCTGCGGGATACAACGGGCAATGCCAACATCTTCATCAAAAAGCGTCCGCATACATTAGAATATACCGCATTTAAAAATTTATCCTGCCCCGTTGTATTTTTTATTCGTTTTCCCTCTCGATCCATATAGTCCATCCCAGTCCGATACTCCCTTCACACAATACATTTTTTAATCGCAAAAAATCAGTACTCCCGCTAACACTGCAAGTCCAGCGATAGTCATAATAATTACTCCGACATTTCCCGGCTTTTTTACCCTGAAATCAAATACAAACAGAAAGGACACAATAATCATTGCAATATTATACGTCCACTCCAATGGCAAAAACTGGAAATACACACTTAGAATATAGATGCAGGGGAGAATCAGAGAAACGGAAGTAACTGGCAGTCCCTGATAATATTCCCGGTGTTCCTCCGTTATTTCCTGACGCTCCTGCTCCACCACATTAAAATATCCCAGGCGGATCACTGCGCCAAGCACAAAGAGTACCGCCGAGACGGTTCCAAGCATCCTTAATTTTTCATTTCCAACAGTGAGAGAATACCCGAGTGTCGCTGGAAACATACCAAAACAGATCAGATCGCAGAGCGAATCAATCTGTATGCCAAATACTTTCTCTTGTTTTGTCCGATCCTTTTTTGCCCTCGCAATTTTCCCATCAAACATATCACATGTGCCGCAGATAATCAAACACAGCAGCGCGTTGCGGTAATTCTGTCCAAATACCTGCGTCATGCCAACCACAGCCGACGCTAACCCAATATATGTAAGAATTACCGTATAATTGTAAAATCCTATCATAAATGTCCCTCAACCACTTTCCTTATCGTTTATTCAGGTTCCATAAATTATAGTAAATACATTAAAATAAATGCATTTCTTGTATATTAGAACCGTTGCCCTATTTTATCTAACGTTTAGAGTATACTATTTTCTCGTTTTGTTGTCAATCAAAACTATGAAATATCATTCTTCCACATTTTGCGCAAAATTTATAAACTTTGCGAAATTCCAAATTTTATCTCCACTCTCCCTCTTTTAAAAGGTATGGTTTCCACTGATAAAGTTTTCCTTCTATTACACGCACCGCCCCGCTCTTCCATGTAATTACCGGCGTGATTTTTGCCGCTTCCATCCTCTCTAGCGTTTCCTTATGCGGATGCTTGTAGCGGTTTTTCTCCCCACAGGAAATAATCGCACTCTTCCCAGAAAAATACTGAAGGAATTCCGCAGAGCTTGAGTAGCGCGATCCATGGTGCGCTGCCTTTAAATAGCGCGCCTGCCCCGCTAAAAGAAGCCCGGACTCCTCCAAAGCCCGGATTACCTTTTTTTCCTGTGCGGCGGCAATATCCCCGGTAAAAAGGCAGAGTGTATCCCTTTCACAAAGTGCCAGAACCATAGAATTTTGGTTTGCATCCCCGAAATCCTCCCCCTTTTGCGGTGAAAGACAGATTAGTTTTTCTATACCAAACGAAATCTGATCTCCCGCTGAAAAAGGAATGCAGGGAACACCTGCCCGCGCCGCCTTTTCACAGATTAGGGCGTATTTTTCCCCCTCCTTTTGTGCCGCCGCAGTAAGGAGAATCGTTCCGACAACCGCCCCCGCCCGCTTTTCTGCCATCGCGTCAAGCAATTCGAGTAGCATACTGCAATGATCGTCATCCGTATGGCTTAACAGCACATATTCAATCTTCGTATCGCCATGATATTTTAAGTAGGGAATCAAAACGCGCTCCGCCCCATTTTTTACTGAACTTCCCGCATCGATCAACGCCGTTGTACTTCCCTTTTGCAATACTGCACAATCCCCCTGTCCAACCGCAAGATAGGTTACGGTAAGTTCCGTCGATCTTGGCAGCAGGAAAACTCCAATTAACAAAAGAAGAAATACAAACGCTGCGGGGAAAATTTTCTCCTTTTTTATTGTTTTGCCTATCAAATAAAAAAGGAGCAGCAATAAATAATACAGTACCATCTGAAATAGTGCGGGTTTTCCATAACAAAATCGCTTCCCCGGCAAATACTCATTTAAGCAGCAGAGTGCCTCATATCCCTTTAAAAGTACAAACGCTCCCCCTGCGAAGAATTTTCCCCAAAAGAGCCAAAAACTCCCGAACACGCCAATAAAGATGGCAAGGAGCAAAAGCAAACTTAAAAAAGGAACTACAAGAAGATTTAGCACAAGCGCGTATACTGGCACCTCATAATAAAACCAGAATAAAAGCGGCAAAAGAACCAACTGCACACCAAGACTTGCCCCAAGTTTTTTTATGCCCATCTTCTCGAAAATTTTCGAAAAAAGAAGAATGCCAACCACCGCACCAAACGAGAGCAGAAATCCTGCCTGAAATAATTGCAGCGGCTCTCTGGCTAAGAGAAGAAGTGCTGCCGCAGAAAGCCCGGTCGGAGCATCGTAGGTTTTTCCTAGCGGGGCAGAAAAAAGCGAGAGCAAAAGCATCAGTGCCGCGCGCACAATCGAAATGCCCGCACCTGCAAAAATACTGTAGACAAGTACCGTCACACAGGCGGCAGCCACCGCTTTGTTGCTGCCCACACGCAGTTTTTTTAATATCTTGTAAAAGCCCATGCCAAGTAAGGACATATGCAGCCCGGAAACGGCGAGGATATGAGAAAATCCCGCGCCCTGATACATTTCCTTAATCTCTGGCAAAAGTCCCCCCTTTTCAGCGAGAAACATTGCCTCAAGCACCCCCGCTTCCGCCTGGGGCAAGGCCTTAGAATAAACCTGTTTTATTTTCTGTTTCCATTTCCAAAGCATGGCAGGAATTTTTTTCTCCCCGATAAGTTCCATGCTTTTTGCCGTACCTTTTGCGCAAATTCCCTGCGCCTTATAATAGCTGTACTCGTCAAACTGACCCGGATTATCTCCCCGCGACAATGCTGTCCACTCCCCGTATAGAATAACTGTACTTCCCGGAGCGAATAATTCCCCGTTTGGTATCAAAACTAAGAGTTTTTCCTCCCCCACCTCCTCTGGCGCACCATCCATCACTTTAAGGCGAACCACCATCCGCCCGCCATTTTGTCCCTGCGTGAAAGAGAGAACCTCCCCGCAAACACGGCTGGCTTTCGGACTCTGCACATATTGTTCCAGTGCTGTCTCACGCGCGGCTCGCTGATAAAGTAAAAATCCTGCGGCAAAACAAAGGGGAAGAAGCAAAAATAGAATTCTTTCTTTTTTTAAACTAAAGAGAAAGGGAAGAGAAAAAAGGGGGAAGAGAATCGCAAACGGCAAGCAGACCTTCCCCGCCAAAATCCCGAAAAGATAAAAAAGCGTCAGCAAAACTAAAGGTCGTTTTACCATTTTCGCCTTTCTGCTGAAAGAGATCAGACTTTAATTTTTATATTTACATTTCTGTTTCAATCAAATCCAGATCGCGCTCGAAGACCTCCGGCATCTCAAAGGACTGATAGCTTTTGCGCAGTTCCCCGCCAATGCGTATCTGCACTTTATTTACATTCGGAAGCTCTGCCAACGAGTTTACAATGGAATACAATATAATTTCCTCGCGTATGCCATCGGGCTTTTCGAGAAAATCCACGCTCAGATCCAGATAACAAATGCCATCCTTTGTGCTGATTTTAGAAAGCTGCGTATCCTCCGGGATTGTTGCGCACAGTCCCGCTGCCCTCTCCTCCTCAATGGGTCCGCCAATTAACTGCTCCACCACAAGCTGCTCCATCGAGATATTGCTGTTGTAGCTGACCTGCCGATGTGATTCGCGCAGTGCTGTCCCATCCTCATTTGCAAAATAAATTGATACATTTGCCATCTGTGTGTAAAACTCCTCATCCGAAGTATTGTCAATAAAATCCTCCGCCTTCATCATTCCAACAGGAAGTTCACCGATCATGTACGGAATCCCATTGACATAGAACTCCACATAATCCACCCCCTCAATCTGGCAGAAGGTCTTAACTAATGCCGCGCGGATCAAAACTTCCGTGATCCCCGTAAGTGTGCTGTAGTTGGCATCAAAATTTAAGATGAGCTGATCCGCCTCCCCAAAAGAAAAATCTAATAATTTTATATTTTCTGGAAGCAGTTTTTTTAGTTCGCGCCCTTCCGGCTCTTTTGCAAGCGCATCCACATACTCCTGCACCTGCGCTTCCTT
>CAJUCG010000101.1 GCA_910585065.1 uncultured Lachnospiraceae bacterium | reverse complement strand
ATATAAACCTATTTGTCTATATTTTCAATAACTTAATATTATCTCCCCTCTTTCTTTTTCCCATAGAATCCCTCTTTGACTTGACAGTAAAATTTTACTATATGAAATTTGTATTTTATTAAACAAATATAACGGACAGTATTGCAAATTTATTATACTTAGTTTTTTCACCAATTACAAGCAGAATTCACAATCTGTTTTCTCTTAACTTTTTTGATACATAAAATCTGCTTTACATATTGCTAATACTCAGAATAATCATTGTACAACTTCCAAATTTGGTAATCCCCTGACTTCCCTCTGCTTTTATCCTACAGCAAAGTGCTAAAATAATTTTCCGGATTCTGGATATAAGTACCATCCTTTGACGGTTCACCAAAAAATCATCCAATTTATTTCCGCTCCTTTACAAGGTACAAAAATTCGACTATAATAATACCAGCTTGCGGAACTAAAATCAGCAAGCACCCGGACAGTACCCGAAGAAGTTTCCGGAGAGCAAAGCGAACAGGGAACTTCTTCTAGGTTGTGGGTATTGGAAGGGTGCTTGCGGAACTAAAATTAGGAGGTTTCTGTAGATGGAAAAAGAATTATACGATTCATACATAGAGATATTAAGGGAAGAATTACTGCCTGCGATGGGCTGCACTGAACCGATTGCCGTCGCTCTTGCCGCAGCGACTGCGCGCGATACCCTCGGCGCACTGCCCGATCGGATCACGCTGTTAGTCAGTGGAAATATTGTAAAAAATGTAAAAAGTGTTGTTGTGCCGCACACGGGCGGACTAAAAGGTCTTGCCGCCTCCGTTGCCGCTGGAATTATTGCAGGCAATGCCGACAAAAAACTGGAGGTCATCGCGGACGTTACCCCAGAACAAATTCCGCAGATTAAAGAATACCTCGAAAAAACGCCCTGCACCATAACAGAATCCAATTCCGGCTGTATTTTCGATATCGAAATCCGCGTCTTTTGCGGCGAACACAGTGCCGCTGTGCGGATTGCGGGGCATCACACAAATATTGTGCGCATTGAGAAGGACGGCACAGTACTATTTTACATCGATTATCAGGATTCTTTTTCCGAAAATACCGCCTGCGGGCAGAGCAGAAAAAAAGCAGATCGGAATCTGCTTACTGTAGAAAATATTGTTCACTTTGCGGACGAAGTGGATCTTAGTCTGATTCACGACACAATCCATCGGCAGATTGCATACAATACTGCCATCGCTGAGGAAGGGTTAAGAAATGCCTACGGTGCCCAAATTGGCAGGATCTTACTTTCCTCCTACGGCGACGGTGTGCAGAACCGTGCCAAAGCGATGGCGGCTGCCGGTTCGGACGCGCGCATGAACGGCTGTGAACTTCCCGTTGTGATCAATTCCGGCAGCGGCAACCAGGGCATGACTGCCTCCCTGCCTGTTATCGTGTACGCGAAGGAACTTGGCGCGACGGAAGAATTGCTCCACCGTGCATTAGTTATAGCTAACCTCGTTACTATCCATTTAAAAACAGGAATTGGCAGACTTTCCGCCTACTGCGGGGCAACCAGTGCAGGATGCGGGGCAGGGGCGGGCATCACCTATCTTTATGGCGGGCGTTTCCGCGAGATCTCCCACACCATTGTCAATGCCATCGCCATCAATTCTGGTGTGATCTGTGACGGCGCAAAAGCAAGCTGCGCCGCAAAGATCGCCTCCTCCGTGGAAGCTGGACTTTTAGGAATGCAAATGTTTTTGCATGGAAGCCAGTTTAAGGACGGCGACGGCATTGTAACCAAGGGTGTAGAAAATACCATCCGCAATGTCGGCGAGCTTGCAAGAGAAGGGATGAAGGAAACCGACCGGGAAATCATTCATCTAATGCTGCAAAAAATAGGCTAAAAATCCTAAAATTTTTTTCTGCCCATATGTCCTAGATCATCTCGCGCTCAAATCCAAATACTGCTCCAAGATACCCCGCCGCGCCGCTGATTCCCGCAGCGACCGCGGTGTGGGCAAATCCCGCAACCTCCCCGCGCTCAGAAACAAGAGTCTGCGCGGACATGAGATATGTTGGAAGCCACTGTCCCACCCTCGGCAGCATTCCTGCCAGATAACAGATTACCACAAGCACAGCAAGCCCTGTTAATACCCCCGTCGCACTTTTTGCCGCCACAGAAAATAAAAGCAGCATTATAATCAGCCAGAGCCCGAACAGATAGGGAAATACTGCTGCCAACGCATAGCGCGCCATTTTCTCCCCGCTCCAAAAATATAAACTGTAACCTAAAGTAATCCCAAAACAGAGCCAGTAACCCGCCGTCCACAAAAACACCATAACCGCAGTTTTTACTGTCACCACCACAGATCTTGAAAGTCCCCTTGTCAGCAGCGGAATCAATGTTCCTTTCTCCAACTCACCTGTCAGACTCCCACCAAATAAAAAAATAAACAAGATCAATACTATCGGGATATTTTTAAAAAACTGTGCAAAGGACATGGAGGCATCCACTGTAACCGCAGAAACCGACAGCCCGGTTCCCTCCAATTCCTCCGCCATCTGTTCCATCAGCCAGGGAGTTAAGCGTGCGATCGCCGGGTTCATCACCCCGAACAGAACAAAAATCATCAGTAAAACCATAAATTTTCCGCTCCGCCATAGCTGCATCCACTCCTTTTTAAAAAATGCCAAAAATTCAGATTTCATTTTATTTCCCCTCACTTTCTGACGATGAGAGTACATCGCAGAACATTTCCTCCAATGTCCGCTCTCTTCGCTCAATGCGGCACACAGTAATTCCCTCTTTGACTAGCAATTCCATCGCCATCATAATTTCCGGCGCGAAAGTATTTTTTGTCCCTCCATAGGCAAGAGTTAACATATCTATGCGTTCCCCGCCGGACATTATCCCCATAAATTTCTCCACATCTTCCACGCGCAAAAATTCAATCAAAAATCCCTGTGTGCCGTCCGCATCCTTTAGCTTTTGTATTTTCCCTTGCTTTACCAGCCGCCCCTTATGCAATATGGCACACTCATCACAGATCCGCTCCACATCCGAGAGAATATGTGTTGAAAATAATACGGTCGTATGCCCCTTTAGCGAATACAAAAGTTCCAAAATTTCCTTTCGCCCCGCCGGGTCAAGTGCAGAAGTTGGCTCGTCGCAGATAAGCAGCTTTGGATTTCCAAGCAGTGCCTGCGCAATCCCAAGTCTTTGTTTCATTCCCCGCGAAAAACCCTGAACGCGCTGCTTAGTCCCCGCAAGCCCTACAAGTGCAAGCAGATCCCTCACCTTCTGCCTCCCCTCTTTTTTCGAAATTCCGGAGATTTCCCCACACAAAAGTAAATATTCTTCCGGTGTCAGAAAACCGTAAAACTCCGGCACATCCGGGAGATATCCGACAAAGCGGTTAGTGCGGCTCTTCCCGAAACAAACCTCCTCCCCATTTACCCTGATTTCTCCCTTATCCGCGCGAAGCAGACCTAAGATCATCTTCATCGTCGTTGTCTTGCCGGCACCGTTTTCTCCTACAAAGCCAAATATACTATGTTCCGGCACCGTAAGGCACAGATCATCCACCACTGTGCGCGTGCCAAAACGCTTGGTAATATGCGACAATTCAAGCATTTATTCGTCCCCCTGCTTTCCAAGCACAAAATATAGAATAGATCCCCAAAACTGCATCCCCACAAGCGCGACCAAAACCCAAAGCCCACGGCTCCCTCGCTGATAATGGTCGTGTGTTAAAATATGATGTAAGGTATATGCCAAAAGCCCAAATTGTACAATTACAAGGGGAACTAAAAACGGTAAAAATTCTTTGATTTGATCCATAATTTTCTCCTCCTCCAATTAGCAAAATATTGATAAGGGATCTTCCCTGTCCGCATCCTATTGCAAATGATAAATCAGTCACTCTCCAATTCCTTTTTCAGCTTTATTAATTCTTCCTTGGGAAGACAGGAAAATGCGGGATGATCAATTGCTTTTCCAGCACTTTCCATTACAAGCGCGCTGTCCCTGACTGCATCCGCACCAAGTTCATTTTCCTCAAACCATTCTTCTAGCTGATCAAAAAACGCATCGCTGCACAGCCGCATTCCCCTTTGCTTCATCTGTTTTACAATCTGTACAAACCGCCACAGACGCTCTAAGCCTTGCGGTATCCTTTTATGTGTGCCGTACACTATCGCTGCCGTGTAGTGAAACTGTGCCTCTCCATTTTCTCCCGGCTTTCCCGGTATGCCCTGCACAAACAATGCATCCATTTTGGCAATCATTATCTCACATTTTTCCAGTTCTCCCATATGCACGAAAAGATAATTATTTGCACTGCTTAAAAGTGCAAGTGCCGATTCAAAAAAATAGATCTGTGTATGCGCATCCGCCCTGCGGATATCCCCCACCTGCATATATGCCTGAACTAATAGAGAATCCGCATTTTTTGCAAACCGATAAGGATTGCAGACCTCCTCCATTGTCGCGATCACTTCCTCCGCTTTTTCCTGCTGCAATTTCACCATCGCTTCAAGCACAATCGCATCGCTGCACAGACCATTTTCTCCGGAATTTTTATAGATCCGAACGCAGAGCTTACGAATTTCTTCTAATATTTCTCCCCGCCGCTCAGGCGCGGCAAGCATAAAATGATTTAGCCACAGAATACAGATCTGCAACAAAAAACGGTAGCAGGAATAATAGCTTTTCACCATGCTCTGCGATCTTGCAAAAACTTCCTCAAAGGGCTTAGTGGTAAAATTCTTTGCCAGCTCCCGATAGAGACTTCGTATTTGCTTTTTCGACAAATTCGGACGATAATCAATCAATTCATCCAAAGTTACATCATAATAAGTAGCTAGCAAAAGTAAAGTTTGAATATCCGGAAAACTCTGTCCAGTTTCCCATTTAGAGACAGAAGCCTTCGTCACCCCGATAAAATCCGCAAGAGCCTCCTGCGTAATTCCATATTTGCGGCGAAGGGCCGTAATATTTTGAGCAAAATTAAGATCGTCCATTTTCTATTTCCTGATTCCTTTCCTCTGAAAAGTCCGTCTGTAACCGGACAAAGTTAAAACCGTTAATTTTGTTTTGGAGAATTCATCCTTGACTCTATTATAGAAGTTGGGGGGAGAAAAGACAAGCGAAGAGGACGATATTATAGGAAATAAAATCAACTAATAAGAAACTTTTATGCAAATCTTTTCCCAACTTTTTTCTTCCCTCTCCATTATACTCTTTAATATTGACACATCCTGTCACTTTCAAAAAAGTTTACATTTTTCTGCTCAGACTTTTTCTCTTTGAAAAAAAGCACAAAAAAACTGTAAAATAATACAGCTTTTTATACTATATCATTTCACAGTCTTTTATTTTTAATTCATCTCGACATCCTGTCCGTTCCTCTTTAAGACGGCACTCCCAATTTATCTAATTTTTGGAAGTTTATCGCGGTAAACTGCAAGCTCCTTGTCCGTAGGAACATAATCGCTCATCTCGCCATTATGGAATTTTTCATATGCTACCATATCAAAATAACCTGTGCCGGTCAGACCGAAGAGAATAGTTTTTTCCTCGCCAGTTTCTTTGCACTTAACCGCCTCATCTATCGCAACACGGATCGCATGTGAACTTTCCGGCGCAGGCAGAATACCTTCCACTCTCGCAAAATATTCTGCCGCCTCGAATACCTCAGTCTGCTTTACACTGATCGCCTCCATCAATCCCTGATGATACAGTTCGGACAGTGTGGAACTCATTCCATGGTAGCGCAGTCCTCCCGCATGATTGGCAGAAGGAATAAAATCGCTCCCAAGTGTATACATCTTAGCAAGCGGGCAAACCATTCCTGTATCGCAGAAATCGTAGGCATATACGCCTCTGGTAAGACTTGGACAGGAGGCAGGCTCAACCGCAATAATCCGGTAGTCCGCTTCTCTGCGAAGTTTTTCGCCCATAAATGGCGCGATCAGACCGCCGAGATTTGATCCTCCCCCGGCACAGCCAATAATAAGATCCGGTTTAATATCATACTTATCCATAGCCGCCTTAGTTTCCAGACCGATCACTGTCTGATGGAGAAGTACCTGGTTAAGTACACTGCCCAATACATAGCGATAGCCCTCGCTCGACACTGCCCTTTCCACTGCCTCGGAAATAGCACAGCCAAGGCTTCCGCTCGTCCCCGGATGTTCAGCGAGAATTTTTCTTCCCACCTCAGTTTCCATCGACGGCGACGGGGTTACGGACGCGCCGTAAGTGCGCATTACTTCACGGCGGAAAGGCTTTTGCTCATAGGAGCATTTAACCATATAGACTTTACAGTCCAGCCCAAAATAGGAGCATGCCATGGAGAGGGCTGTTCCCCACTGTCCGGCTCCGGTCTCGGTAGTCACACCCTTTAGTCCCTGCTTCTTTGCATAATATGCCTGGGCGATGGCAGAATTTAATTTGTGGCTGCCGCTGGTATTGTTTCCCTCAAACTTATAATAGATCTTTGCGGGCGTGCCAAGTTTTTCTTCCAGACAGTAAGCCCGAACTAACGGGGATGGGCGATACATTTTGTAAAAATTGCGGATTTCCTCTGGAATCTCAAAAAATGGGGTGGTATCATCCAATTCCTGCGCAACTAACTCCTCGCAGAAAACACCCGCAAGCTCCTCTGCCTTCATCGGCTGATGTGTGCCAGGATTTAAAAGCGGTGCCGGCTTCTGCTTCATATCCGCGCGCAGATTGTACCATGCAGTCGGCATTTCATTTTCATTAAGATAGATTTTGTAAGGGATTTTTTCAGTTTTCATTGTAATTGCCTCCATTTTTAAAATATCTACTCCTCTATTTTATCAACTCACTTGCCAGTGAATTTTCTAAAACCATTTATTCCGCTCTATTTTTTCTCTTTCCTTATTAATGCCGCCGCAAAATCCATCGCCAATAGTGCCACCTTATCCTTCTCAGAAAGCTTTTCTAAATTGCCAAGGCTTCGCATATCCCAGTTTTCTCCGTCCAGATTGTCGGCGGCATAGAAAAATTGAAACACTTCCCTCCCCCGAAACTGTGCCAGTGCCGCCACAGCGGAGCATTCCATATCCACACAGACGCAGCCCGCCTCCTTGCGCTTTGCCACTTTCGCCCTTGTCTCACGGTACACACCGTCCGTTGTCCAGGTTTTTCCGACCGTATAACTGCATCCGATCCTATCAAGCATTTCCCGAAATGCCCCGATATATTTTGTGTTGACCGCAATCTCATCGGACGGCGGCGCGTAGTGGAAACTTGTCCCCTCGTCACGGACGGCGGCATCCGGGATAATAATGGAACAGTCCTCTATCGCTGAATCAAGTACACCGCAGGTTCCAAACATCACAATCTTTTCCACACCCATCACAAAGACATCTTCCAGCGCAGCAATACAAGCAGGCGCGCCCACATCGGACATAAAAAGTGCTAATTCCACACCCTTGTAGCTTATCTTATAAACGGGGATCTCCATATTGGCAACCATAGTTTTTGCGATCTTCTCACTCCCAAAACTCTCAAGTATACGCCGAAAAGTTTCGCTGGAAAAACAGGTAACTGCTGTTTTGGGCATTCCCTCCACAGGTGCGATCAGATTATCCGGATTGATCACTGCCCGCTTATTTTCATCAAATTCTTCTAATATCATATTTCGCTCCTTATGTTAAGCAATCTGCATCCAATATCTCTTTATCTTCTCCCCGTCCACTTCCACAGTTTTCTCATAAACTCCCCCATTTGCAAGGATCACTTTCTCACTTGCACTATTGGTTTCAGAGCAGGTCACCATAACTTTTTTTAATCCCCGCATCCGGCAATGGATCAGATTTTGCCGCAGCATCTCCTTTGCGTAGCCCTTGCCGCGCTCGGAGGGGCGCACGGTATAACCCATATGCCCGCCCCAAAGTCCCAAAATAGGATGGTTGATATGATAGCGCAGATCAATAATTCCAACAATGCGCCCATCATTCTCCCGCACGGCAACATAAGAAATGGAGGGAACCCTGCCCTCCGGCACAGTTTTCTCGTCCTCCCTTCCCCCTAAAATATCCAGCCATTCCTCCATTGTGGCAGCTTCTCTTAGCTCCCCGCAGCCCGCAAAAGCATCCTCACCGCGATCCGCTGCCAAAATTTCAGCTTTAAGTGACATGATCTGATCCGCATCCTGCACCCTTGGTTTACGCAGTTGTATTTTGGAATTATTTTCCATATTCTCCGAATCCATTGTACCCACCCTCTCTGATTTTGCTTTTAAAGATAACACATTACAGCAAAAAATACAAGAAAAAATTTATTTATCCACAAATCTCTGAAACTTATCCACCATTTTCCCATAAATTCCACGCACTCTGTCCACATCATTTCCATGCAGATACTCATGCCAGAACACAAAGGAAGTGATAATATCCGCCGCATCCATATGGCGACAGATCTCCTCCGGCAAAAGAATTTTCCCGGAAAGCCGCCGAACCTCCTGCACATAAAACCTGACCGCCTGCTTTTCATCTAAATAAATGCTGTCCGCACTCAGTCTGCTGAAAAAGAAACTTAGATCGCCCGATGCCGCGCCCACACTAATCCCCTGCCAGTCACAGATAAGGATATTTCCATTCCCATCTAAAAGTAGATTATCCCTATGGAAATCACCGTGATTTAACACAGACTCCTCCTGTTCATGCCACGAAATAATATAATTGATTTTCTTAGCAAGCTGCTCTAATGGAGTCTCTAAAAAAATGCCGGAATGTTCGTCAAGCACACTACGCCAGCCCGAAAGAGAGGCAGAAATTTGATCCTCTGAAAGTAAATTTGCCCGTCCGCGCTGGATCTGCCCCAAAAATTCCGGAATATCGGTGGTATGCACAGCGGCAAGTGCCCCCATAATCTTTTTTAGTAATTCGGTATCAAATTTTTGCGGGATCGGCAGATAGTGCTTCATCAAAACTGCGGTTTCCTCCTCCGTACAATAGAGATCAAGGATCTCCGGCAAATAACTTAAACGAAAACCTTTTTTCCCGCTGTTGGCACATTTATACCAGATCGCTTCCCTCTGGTAAGCATCATATTGTTCATCATTTTCAAGATCCGCTCTGGATACGCATTTCAGCACATATTTCCCTGCGATATCATATACCTTTGCCCCGCTGATCCCACCAGTAAGCCGCCTTTCTTTATGATTTTTTAAATATTGTTTTGCCTCCTGAATATTCATCTTAAAACCCCCTTTTCTAATATTTAATCATCTCTGTTTTTTATCAGGCAGGGGAAAAACTTTTCCCCTAATCGTGCGCCGGGTGGCATATTTTCCCCGAGAAAACCACCTCTATGAAAAATCATATGGAATAAATCCATTATAGCACTTTTCGAAAAGGTGGTATACTAGTATAAAGTTTTTTTTACTTTCAACTTTGCGAAATATATTCCTTGATACAGCGGCCTGTACGCGATTCCCACTTCATCAGCAAACCGCCAATACTTCCCTGATAAATTAACCTGCCGCCTTTTGTTCCCCCGCCAGTCCCCAAATCAATAATATGATCAGCCTCCAGCATAAGATCAAGGTTATGTTCTATCACAACCAGTGTATGCCCATTCCGCTTTAATCTTTTCATTATCAAAACCAATTTTTCAATATCCCTCGGATGCAACCCCGTAGTAGGTTCATCAAACACATACAGATTCTTGCCCCTTTTATTTTGGGAAAGTTCCCTGACAAGCCGGATTCTCTGACATTCTCCGCCGGACAATTGATTTAATTGATGTCCTATCGCCAAATAGCCCAGTCCGATATCACTCATTGCTTTCAGCACCCTGTATATACTGGGTACACCGCAAAATAAGGGCAGTGCGTTATCACAGGTGGTATTTAAGATATCTGTAATATTTTTATCTTGATATTTTACCTCAAGAACGTTTTTATTAAAACGCTTTCCCTTGCATACCGGACATAAAATTTCCATCGTCGGCATCAATACCATATTTAGTTCAACCATTCCCTGCCCCTCGCAGTGTTCACAGCGTCCGCCCCGAACATTAAACGAGAAATCCTTCTTATCCAATCCTAACAATTTGGCTTTCGGCTGTTTTTCAAAAAGCTTCCGGATATCCGTGTAGATATCAGTATAGGTTGCGATATTCGATCTTGCCCTCTTACTGATTGGCTTTTGTGACATACAAATAACATTGTCAATTTTCTCATATCCTTCAATATTTTCGTCTTTAACCCCCTTTTTATCGTAATTTTCAAGTGCTTCTACAAGCACATCAAAAATCAGAGAGGATTTTCCGCTCCCGGAAACACCTGTTATCACATTGATATTATTTAATACAATATTGACGCTGATATTTTGTAGATTATGCTTTTTGGCATTTTTTATTTTTATGCAGTCCCCCTGCGCAGAATCTATTTCTTTTAAAGGATTATATTTCTTTAGCAGATAGTTTTTCATTATGGAATTTTCTGATTTTAAAAACTCTTCCATTGTTCCGGCAAACAGCAATTGTCCACCGTTCGTTCCTGCCTCTGGTCCAATTTCCACAATATAATCGGCTTTTCTGATTAAATCCACATCATGTTCGATAATAATGATTGTGTTGCCTTTATTTTTTAATGCGTTGATGGCACGGATAATCATATGATTGTCAGAAGGATGCAATCCTATGGTCGGCTCATCAAAAATATAGATCATTTCTGTTAAATCAGAACCTAAAATATTCGCCAAACGCAGTCTTTGATGTTCGCCAAACGAGAGGGAAATAATAGATCTTGACAAGGATAAATACCCCAAACCCAATCCAATTAGCTCATTTAGCTTCCCTATAATTACCTCTGCAATTTCTCCGACAATCTGATACTCCATGCGATTTTTACTGTATTCTTTGTAACCCAATATCCAGTTTTGTATTTCCTCAAGGGAATATAGCATCAACTGATTTATTGATACACCATAAACTTCCACCATCTCAAGGTCTTTTGCCACCCTGCTGCCATTGCATTGTGGACACTCTGCCTGAGTCATAAACTTGCCAAAACGCCCCGTCCAGTCCTCGTTATCTAATAATTGCTCATATCTGCTTTCCATATCGTTTATAAATCCCATAAACAAATATTTTTTTTCGCCCGCTCCTGCCCGATTGGGATAATATTTTGTAAAGCGGGGATCATCGCTGCCGTAATAGAGAAATGCCTTTGCCTCAGGGGAAAGATCCTTTATCTTTTCCCTCGGATCAAAAGCAAACCCATAGTATTTACTTGCTGCAAGAAC
>CAJUCG010000100.1 GCA_910585065.1 uncultured Lachnospiraceae bacterium | reverse complement strand
ATACTACCATCCAACAGGCGCATGGCATTTGGGATGCCTTCCCCCTTACTAAGAATAAATGGCTGGCGATAGAGGATATTTTTGAGCCGGAAGAACGACTAGAATTTTTATGGAAATTAAGTATTTATCACAACCGTTGGAATGAGCTGACCAAGGAGGACTTCAATGTAACTTACTCGGTTAACCACGGCGCGATTCCCTACTTTACGGTAGCAGTTCCAAAAAAATTCGTTCCGATCTCCGACGAGGATAAATCGGACAAGAACACGAACGGCGTGATTTACCTTCGCAGGGCAATCGAACTCTGCCAGAGTCAGGGGATTGAGGTCGTACTTACCTATCTGCCATTCCCAGCTTCCTCCACAAAGCAAAAGGAGGCAAACCTTGCTGCGGATATCGCAGAAGAATACGGAATTCCTTACTTAAATTTCCTTAAAATGGAAAATATTATCAATTTCCACACCGATTTAAAGGATGCGGATCACCTGAATTTTTCCGGTGCGTGCAAGATTACTTCCTACCTTGGACAGTACCTCGTGGACAATTTTCATTTTTCCAGTCACAAGGGGGATAAAGCTTACGAACAGTGGGATAAGGATTACCTTCAGTACGCACAGACCACCACCAACCGCTTTTCCTGGCAAAAAAGTTTGGACAGCAATCTATTGCTGCTCTCCAATAAAAAATACAGCAGCTGCATCTACATTCGCGAAGGTTCCGCGCTCTTTAACGATGCACGCATCCTCGCGCTGATAAACAATATCTCCGCGGGAAAGAATCTTGAAAAACTTAATCTGGCAGCAGAAAGAGAAGAAGAATATTTTCTGTTTGCCGACAACCGAAACGAAACCTTCTTTGAATGTGTCGGCGACGATACCGGAAATTCTGAGTCCTCCCCCGCGTCCATCCACTATGGCATGGAACCTGACGGCACTCACTCGCTGTCGATCGGAGATGCCAAATACTTGTTGGAGGACAATGCCGCAGATGTTCAGATTGCAATAATTGACAATACAAACGGCAGCATAATAAAAACAATGTCGTTTCGCACATCGGTGAGCGAGTCAAAATTAACAGCGACCCGCGGCGAATATCTGCAAAATATAAATGTCCCTCCAAGCAAAGGAAAGAACTAGATAATCAAGCAAATTTTATCTTTTTTTCATGGTTCGCGTATTGACATTTACATTCCGGATAATTATACTTAAAGCGAACCCGTTTATTTACAAAATAAATGGAAAATAGATTAACAGGAGGATTTGATTATGTCTACAAAGGCTTATTACAAGCAGGGCGAGATCGGAGCTGGCAAGGTCGGCTTTTCCAAGACTCGCTCCATCATCGAGGCGGCCTTCTACGGCAATAATGTCGTAAAGGTAAACACCTTAAAGGAAGCTTATGATCTGGCAAAGAATTCCCCAGGAACCATTATTACCGATATGCCAGTACTGCGCGGCGAAGAATTCGGTCTTGAGAAGGACGCGAAAGTTCTTCTTTTCAACGACGGTGCTGTTACTGGACGCTACGCTGCGGCGCGCCGCATCAAGGGCGAACCTGGCGTTGATGACGCAAAACTTGACAAAGTGGTTATGGATGCCGTTTACGAAACTCGCTGGAAGACGATGTACCATGCAGAGTGCTTTGTCGGCCTTGACCCTGAATTTATGGTAAAAGCTCACCTTCTTATTCCGGAAGGCGAAGAGAATCTGCTCTACAACTGGATGATCAACTTCCAGTATATGTCCGATGAATATGTGAAGATGTACAAGGCTTCCAAGCCAGTCGGCGACGGCAATGAGCCGGATATCTATATCTTCTCCGACCCGCAGTGGATTCCTGGCAACCGCCCGGATGTGGACTATAGCTGCCTTTCCGATCCGCTTACTCTCTGCTATTTTGACACGAACCAGAACTGTGCTGCCATCCTCGGAATGAGGTATTTCGGCGAGCATAAGAAAGGGACGCTCACAATGGCTTGGGCGATCGCAAACCGCAACGGCTATGCATCCTGCCATGGCGGACAGAAAGAATACTCGCTTCCGGACGGCAAGAAATTTGTCGCTTCCGTATACGGTCTGTCCGGCTCCGGCAAGTCCACACTGACCCATGCAAAGCATAATGGCAAGTACGATAAGGACGGCGGCATCAAGGTTCTCCACGATGATGCATTCATCATCAACTCCGATACCTGCGCATCCATCGCATTGGAGCCGACCTATTTCGACAAGACGGCGGACTACCCGACGGGCTGCCCGGACAATGCTTATCTGCTCTCCGCACAAAACTGCTCCTGCACGATGGACGAAGACGGCAAGATTCAGCTTGTCACTGAGGATATTCGCAATGGCAACGGCCGTGCGATCAAGTCCAAGCTCTGGTCTCCAAACCGCGTGGATAAGATTGACGCGCCAGTAAATGCGATCTTCTGGATTATGAAAGATCCGACCATCCCGCCGGTAGTAAAACTCAAAGGTTCCGCACTCGCCTCCGTTATGGGTGCTACGCTCGCGACAAAGACCTCAACTGCGGAGCGTGTTGCCGCAGGCACTGACTTAAATGCGATCCGCATCGTGCCGTACGCAAACCCATTCCGCACCTATCCTCTTGTAAACGACTACGAGAAGTTCAAGAAGCTCGTTGAGGAGAAGAATGTTGCATGCTATATCGTCAACACTGGCGACTTTATGGGACAGAAGGTAAAGCCTGCGGATACTTTAGGCATCCTTGAGACGATCGTAGAAGGCAGAGCAAACTTCGAGAAGTGGGGACCGTTCGAGGATATCGAGATCATGTACAACTGGGACGGCAAGACCTCCGACAACTTCACACCGAATCTTGACGATGCGGACTACAAGGCACAGCTTAAAGCTGCAATGCAGACCCGCGTAAAGGCGGTTGAGGATTTCGCGACAAAGAAGGAAGGCTACGACAAACTTCCGGATGAAGCACTCGCGGCATTGAAGAAACTGGTGGACGAGCTAAACTAATTTTTTATACAAAAATAGCGCGGAAAGCGGCAACACTTTCCGCGCTATTTTTATGCGCATTTTTTCAAAATCCTTATTAGATAGAAAGGAGAGGAACTCAGGTGGACATTAAACTGTTCGACTCGGAATTAAAGATCATGAATATCCTCTGGCAGGAAGGTGATATGGCAGCAAAAAATATTGCAAAACAGCAAAAAGAGGAAGTGGGATGGAATGTCAATACAACCTACACCCTAATTAAACGCTGTATTAAAAAGGGCGCGATTGAGCGGCAAGACCCGAATTTTATCTGCCATGCCCTGATACCAAAGTCCACAGTTTGGCAGGATGCTGAACTAAAATATATTCTAGCTCACGAATATGCCCATATCCGGCGGCAAGACACCCTAACAAAATTGATCTTTATCCTGGTACTCTGCATCCACTGGTTTAATCCGATGGTCTGGATAATGTATATTCTTTTTAACCGGGATATTAAACTAACCTGCGACGGGGAGGCACTCTCACAATTGGGAGAATCTTCCAAAACTTCCTACGCGCTTACCTTAATCCATATGGAAGAGTGCAAAAGCAACCCCTCATTACTTTATAATAATTTCAGCAAAAATTCCATGGAAGAAAGATATCAAAACGCACGATTATTTTAGCATTTATCATGGTCTTTTTCCTTCTGAATGTCAAAAGGAAAAAGAAGATCGGATTCTCATTATTTCCAATCCCACATCTTCCGATCTTGCCATCACTATCGGCTGCTGTGTTTTAGAAGAGGAAGAGTACAATCACTTAGGAAATTTCGGATTGCTTGACTGTCTAAAAAAAGAATATCAAAAGAGATAAACTACACAAATAGGGCGGAATTTTTCCGCCCTAAAAATCTCCCATCCACTGCGGATACTGCCCTTCTATCCCAAACTGCAAAAGCACCGCCCGCAAAATTTCCCGGTTCTTTGGATTTCTGATATCACTCTCTGCATACCCCGCATCCCGCTCCCAGTACGGCGCGTTTGACCCGGCAGCAATGCAGGATTCAAGCAATCGCTTGTCTGTTAAAAGCTCAAATCCGATCCCGTTATTCCTTGAGATTCCGGGAACTACCCGATTTCCAAAAATCACCTGATTTTTTTCAAGCGGCAATTCCCGATAGAAAGAACCAATCTGCAACATAATCTTATCCCGATCTCTCCCATCGATACTGCGCCCGTACATTACTGGATATTCTTCTTCCACTTCCTTTCGGATTGACCGATTGCCCACGATCTCGTAATCCCCATAATAAAATCGATTATCCATAATATACTGTGCAGGGCAGGCTGTATAGTTTTCCAATATCTCCGGAGATACACCCGGATCAGTTGTCACAATATGATAAACCTTTACAATTAGGGGTTTCCCCATCAAAATTTCCCAGTCTTTTTCCCCTAGATTTCGCCGCTTCACCACATCCAGTAAAATTCTCCCATACCCATAATGGGTGCGGTCAAGCGCGAACCGGAAAAAATCTCCCTCCTCATATTTGCAATGCTTTCTTTCTCCCCGTGCAAACTCCTTTATCTTTGCCATCTGTGCATCGTCTGTCTCCTCTACCCAGCGCGCTAAAAAGTCCCCTAATTCCGCTTTCGGCATCGAATCAAGCCCCGCCGTATAGGAGGAATACAAAGTGCGCTGGTTTGCCTTATTGCCGATGTAAAGATACCCGTTAAACGAAAAATAAACGCCCTCATCCCCCATTCTCTGCAAATTTGCGAAGGTAAATTTTTTCTCTTTCCCCCTCTTAGTCTTTGGGAGGAGCTTTGTTCTATCCGGGGAAGTTCTGACCCAGTAAGTATACTCTTCAAGCACTCCCTCCCTGTCAACAATCCACTTTCTAATCACATCCTCATTAAAATACAGGATATTTCCCCTCTCCATCTCAACGCGCTTCCAGTAAGGCTCCACTTCAAGAAGCCCAAGGCAGCGACGCTGTTCATTTGTCAGTTCCATAAAAATTCCCTCCTGCGATAGTCCCTGGCAAAAAATAAATCCAAAATTTTTATTTTAAGCCAGCTATATAATTTATTTAATAATAACTAAAATTCTGGTAAATTTCAAGGATTTAGAGAAAAATACTTTATTGCAATTCCTCCGTGAAACATCTGACATCAGAATACAACATGGACAAAATAACGGTGAAGGCATATTGACCGAAAAACATAAGGACATAAGGGGGATTGATACTATGACAGGCAAAACAAAAATTGAGGAAGTCCACGAAAATATCGAGAATGTACTTATCCAGTTATATACTATCCCAAATCGTTCCATGTTTTCCGCCATCAAAGATAAATATAAAATTTTATGTGAGTTATCCCTTATTGACTTCCTTCCGATAACATAATATAATAAGTCAAACAGAGTCAGATAATAAATTATTTATCCGTAGTCCAAGTGCCATCCACGCCGTCTTTAAAGCTATCCACCCTCTCCGGAACAGCGGCGGACATATGCGGGGATTGCCTAGGACTATTTTTATCATTAACTGCTGCTGATCCAAAATAAATAAAGGAGAATTTATAAGATGAATGACAAAGAATTGAAAATTCAGCGTTACCGCCAAGAAAATAAAACTGCTATCCCCGGACAGACCGTCTTTACAGGTTCATCACTAATGGAAATGTTTCCAATCAATAAATTGTTAACGGAGCATGGTGACAGTACCATTATATATAATCGCGGGATTGGAGGTTTTGTTTCACATGAACTTTTAAAAGTAATTGATGTGTGTGCAATCGATTTAAAACCCTCAAAAGTATTTATCAATATCGGCACAAATGATTTAAGTGACAGCCGTATCCCAATTTCTGAACTGATAGAAAATTATGATAAAATAATTTCTGAAATTAAGGCAAAACTTCCTCAAACAGAAATTTATCTTATGGCATACTACCCAGTCAATTACGAAGCTGCCGCAGAAAACATGAAAGAATGCCTGAGAATTCGAACCAACGAAAAAATCCGTGTTGCTAACACAAAAGTTAAAATGCTTGCTAAAAAACACGAAGAACATTATATTGATATCAATAAAAACCTTATGGACGAACAGGGCCGCTTAAAAGCCGAATACACTATAGAAGGGCTGCATATCAATGAGGACGGCTACCGCGCAATCTATGAGGATATTATGACATATGTAAAAGAACCTTTAAAAAGGAGTTAAAAAAATTCAGAACTCTTTTATCCATATAACCACAAACAAAAGTCAATCCTAAGGAGATATTTTATGTCCACCCCACTTTTTGCCCCGCTTTTTCAATATATTGAAACAAACCTTCACAAAAAAATCAATATCGAGGATGCTTCACGCACAATTTTTCTTTCTCCCGTACACACAACGCGCCTGTTCTCCTTTGCCTACGGCATCACCCCCGCGGAATATATCCGCAAGCGCAAACTTTCCGAAAGTCTGCGCCTCTTGCAGGAAACTGATAAAACTGTATTAGAAATTGCTCTGCACTTTGGGTTTTCTCACGAGCAGTCCTTTACGCGCGCTTTTTTTGCAGAATTTGGGCTAACTCCTGGAAAATATCGCAGCACTCGTCCAGAACTTCCGGTTTTATTGCCGATCCCCGATTTCGGCATCCCCTGCGGCAGTGATAAAAACCGTCTGTTTGGTCCGGAAACGGTTCTTTTTCCGGAGATTCATCTTCTGGGAATATGGCATAAAATCCCGTACCGCAATTCCACAAAGCTTGCACCCAAAGCAGCACTTGACTTTTGGGAACACCACAAAGAATTTCCTGGCGGGGAGAATGCCACTGTATTTTATGGTCTGACACACCATCCAAACCAAAATAAAAACGGCAGGGAAATGGTTGATTATTCCCATTACCTTACCGCCATTGAAACAAATGCTTGTCACAATTTTCTCCCACCCTCTGCCGCATTCACCCCGATCGCGGCGGACATACCTGCCACCGCGAGCTTTGGCGGAGTTTTCTGCATAAAATTTCACTATATCGGCAAACATCATTACCGCGAACTCTCCCAGCAAACCGCAAAACAAATGTACCGTATTATCCGAAAAAATATTTACAGTTCCACCGCCAACCCCACCGTTGATGGCAGCATCCACCTTGAAAAAATTGATACGAACGAATACAATGGGGAATACTGTCTGATGGAATGGTACGCCCCGATACTCTGACAAAAAGCGTCCAGACTATCTTACGCGGGCTTTTTTGCAGCGGAAAACGATAAAAAACAATATCCGCAAAATTTTTTCCATCTGGCATTTCTCGGACAGATTGATCAGTCAAGAGATTTCCACTCCACATCAATTACATCATCGTTTTTGCTCTCCTTTACTGCCTTCGAGATACCGTAAATTAAATATAAGCTCCGCAAGCTGTTTACAATTAACGCGATCCCAAGGAAAATGGTCAGAGTCTTCGCTCCGCCAAAAGGATTAAACAGAAGCAAAAGTGCGAAGATCAGATCTGCTACCCCAAGAAAAAGCACGATAATCCAGTTGCCGATATGCCCCCTTCGCATCTCAAATGCCGTCTGCAAATCCTGGATGCTCCGAGTCAGGATATAGAGCCCCGCCGCAATTGGTAAAAGCATTGCCAACCCATGCGGGTGCAGCAAAAGGAAAATTCCCGCCAGGATACTAAAAATACCGGATGAAAAATCGTACCGGAAAAATACGCCGGCAGTCCCCAGCTTAAAGTAGCGCGCAATTTCATAAAGTCCGGCGACAATACAAAAAATTCCTAGAAGCATACAGGCGGTCAAAACAGATATGCCCGGCCAGATAACCAGCACAATTCCCAGCACAAACATACAAATACAGGTCGCAGCCGCCCCCATACGAAGCCGTTTCCATTTTTCTCTCATCTTAAAGATTCCTCCCTTTGGTTTTTTTCTAATTATACCATGTTCTCCGAACATGATGCCTCCGGCGGATCCGCACAGTTCATAAAGGAAATTGTCCTCCCTGCGGTCGGACGTGAACTGGCGCAGGTATAATATCGTTAGATATTATACCATGTTCTCCCACTAATTTCCATTAAATTTCTATCATCTCCCCGCTGTTTTCTAAAAAAACAATGAACGAAAAAAGAAACAAGCATAAAAAGAAATTGTTGTAGCTATTGCCCTGCATCCTCTACGCATAATACTGCGCCTGCGCGTGCCACAATTCATAATATTTTCCGTCCCTATCCGCAACAAGTTTCTCATGGCTGCCCTGCTGCACAATCTCCCCCGCATCAAACACTACAATATCATCGCAGAACCGACACGAGGAAAGTCGGTGGCTAATATAGATCGCAGTCTTATCCTCCACAATCTCACTAAATTTACTATAAATCTCTGCCTCTGCAACCGGGTCAAGTGCCGCCGTTGGCTCATCCAGGATAATAAACGGTGAATTTTTATACAGTGCGCGCGCAATAGCAATCTTTTGTGCCTCACCACCTGAAATATTTACACCGCTGTCACTGAAATCTTGATACAGATAGGTTTCAAGTCCCTCCGGCATTGCTGACAGTCTCTCACCAAAACCCGCCTTTATCAGACAATTTTTAGCACGTTTCCCATTGTAATTCACTCCCGCCGCTACATTTTGTCCGAGCGGAAACGCAAAAAGCCGGAAATCCTGAAATACTACGGAAAAAATGGACATATAATCCAGATAATTATATTTGCGGATATTGATCCCGTTTAGTAAAATCTCCCCCTCCGTCGGATCATAAAGACGGCAGAGAAGCTTGATAAAGGTAGTCTTGCCGCTGCCGTTCATCCCCACCACTGCAAGCCGTTTTCCAATGGAAAATTTCATATTGATGTTCTTTAATGCCCACACACCACTGCCCGGATAGCGAAACGAAACATTCTTAAATTCCACCTCATAATCGCAGTCCTTCCTTTTTTCCACGGTCAAACTCCCCTGATACATTGTATTTGGAATATCGAGAAAACGGAAATTTTCTTTTAAAAATGGGGCATTATTGCAAAGATCCCCCACAACTCGAACCAGCGCGGAAACTCCGCCGGAAATTTTTGTGATCGAGGCAATGTATTGCGTCACCTCACCGATTGCGAACGCGCCCGCCCACGCTTTCAGACAGACAAACGCATAGGCAGCACCCGTAAATGTGACTGACACCGCCGCCGATGCCGCATGATAAAACCCACCCAGCCCAGCAGCATATCTTGCAAACAATCCTTTTGAGAAAAAAGCTCCACCTTTATCATTATTATATTTCTCCATAAATCGATCCTGACGGTATATGCGCACATCTGCCGCCAGATCGGTTTTGTAGCTCATAAAATCAAGTTTAAAACAAAAGAAGCGGTTTCCTTCCATGCGTTTATCCGAATTTTTCGCCCAAAACTGATCCGCCTTCGTAGACAGTGCGGGTGCAAGATAAATAGTTGCAAACATAACCGCAAGCACAGCCACAAGGAAAAGAGGATGATTCAGCACCATATAAGCCCCCGCACTCCCCGGCACCCTGCTGGTAAAAAGTGAAACTGTCAGCATACTGCCGCCGAGGATCGTAAATAATGCGGAGACGAACTCCTCAAAAATTTGCAGTACACGCGGAAGTCCCCAATCCCCTCCGCTTCGAAATTGCTGGATTTTATAATACAAATCATGCGTTTTGCTGTCATCAATATCAATAAAATCCATTTCCAGCATTTTTTCCACATAGAACTGCTCCATCATCAGATACGATGCGGAATTTACATAATTTTTCCATTTGTTAAGCAAAGCTTTTCCGAATGCCAAAAATGCCTCCATGCCAAGTGTGATAAGCACCAATTCCCGCAGCCGCCCCACATCCCTTGCTCCGGCAAGTTCTCCGATAATTCGTGCCGAAAGATAGATACTTACATATGGGGTAAGTACATCCCATACAATGCACATAAAACGAGAAAGAAGCATCTGAGGATATTTTTTATAGATCATTCGGAATCCCCTGCCATTTAAACTGCAAACTTCTTTCCATAAAAATTTATTTTTATCGTTCCCCTTCATCCTTCCACTCCCCCTCCTGATAATACTTGCTCTGCACGGTAAACAGTTCGGTATAACGCCCATTTTTCGCAAGCAATTCCTCATGCGTCCCCTCCTCTGCGATCCGTTTTCCCTCCAGCAAAATAATTCGGTCACAGAATCTTGTGGACGCAAGACGATGCGAAATATAGATCGAGAGCCGCCCTTTTGTTATCTCATTATAGCTCTGATACATTTCCGATTCGGCAATCGGGTCAAGTGCTGCTGTTGGCTCATCCAGCAGAATAATCGGCGCGTCCTTGTACAATGCTCTGGCAAGCATCAGCCGCTGCATCTCACCCCCGGACAAATCGGCAGCTTCCTCAAATACCTTGCGGTTTAACATCGTATCATATTGTCCGTCAAGACTCTCAATCTTATTCTTTATCCCCGATTTCTCCACACATTCTCTTACCCGCCCCCTATCAATTCCATCCTCCATCTGGGCGACATTGGCGGCAATACTTGCCGCTAAAATGCTGAAATTCTGAAATACTGCGGAAAAAAGAGCATAATAATCACGCCGGTTATACTCCCTGATATCCCTGCCATTTAAAAGTACCCTCCCCGCGGTCGGGTCATACATCCCACAGATCAGACGCACAAGCGTTGTTTTGCCAGCTCCATTCACCCCCACAATGGCAAGCTTTTCTCCCGGATGCAGTACAAGATTAATCCCTGAGAGTATTTCCTCATTCTGCCCCGGATAACAAAATGAAACATTCTCCAGACGGATCTCATATTTTGCAGATGGATCGGACGGCAAAGCTTTTCCCTCCTCGAACAAAAAGCATTCCGGATATTCTAAGCATTCCCTTACCGTCGACAGATCAAGACTTTGCCGGTGCAGTGTGGTAAGCCCTCTTAAAATTCCGCACACCCACTCCGTAAATCCGCCCACTGCGGAAAAGTACAGCAAAAATTCTGCTGCCGCGATCTCCCCCGATACGACAAGCCGGATCAAGTAAAAATATGCAATGCCATTGCGCAGAAAGGCGAGAATAAGATCTGTGATTTCCGCCCAAATATAAGCTCCCTCCGCCTTTCTCCGAAATGCCATATAAGTATCCATCGCCCGGTCTCCAAGTTCTGTGAGCCACGGCCGCATTCCAAAAATCCGGATATCTTTCGCCGCACTATAATCCTTTGCCCTGCTATTTACATACCATTGTTTCCTCACATAGTCCGACAATTCATCACGGTGCCGATATTCATAGCCGCTCGCATACCGACTGACAAAATATCCGGTAATGGACGTGATAAGAATCACTGCCATCATCCACA
>CAJUCG010000099.1 GCA_910585065.1 uncultured Lachnospiraceae bacterium | reverse complement strand
CGAGGTAAAATAAATGCCTTTTTTTGAAAAAAAGTCTGGACTAATTCAGTATTTTATGAGAAAATAAAAATGAATGCAGCCGGGGCTTTGCAAAATTTAAAGTCCCGGTTACAAATATGGAATGATTGAAAGGAGTTTCAACATGATTTATTCACGCGAAGTAGAAAACATGTGTACCGTAGCCCAGGGTGTTCATCATGGTGCTGCGCCGATTCCGGAAGAGGCAAGGTGGGTACAGGCCAAAGAAGTGAAGGATATTTCCGGTTTGACACACGGCATTGGCTGGTGCGCGCCGCAGCAGGGTGCCTGCAAGCTGACGCTCAATGTCAAGGAGGGGATTATTCAGGAGGCACTCGTCGAGACGATCGGCTGCTCTGGCATGACGCATTCCGCAGCGATGGCGGCGGAGATCCTTCCGGGTCTTACCGTGCTTGAAGCACTTAACACCGATCTTGTCTGCGACGCGATCAACACTGCGATGCGCGAACTTTTCTTACAGATTGTCTACGGCAGAACACAGAGTGCCTTCTCTGAGGATGGACTTCCTGTAGGTGCCGGTCTGGAAGATCTTGGCAAGGGACTGCGCAGTCAGGTTGGGACGATGTATGGCACATTAAAGAAAGGACCTCGTTATCTGGAGATGGCAGAGGGCTATGTAACCGCGATCGCACTGGATAAGAACAATGAGATTATTGGTTACAGGTTCGTAAATCTTGGCAAGATGACCGATTACATAAAGAAAGGCGACAACCCAACGACTGCATATGAGAAATCGACTGGCCAGTACGGGCGCGTTGCCGATGCGGTAAAGCTCATTGATCCAAGAACTGACAAAGAAATCACACAGTAAGGGGGAAATAGATCATGGCATTATTCGAATCTTATGAGAGAAGAATTGACAAGATCAATTCGGTATTAAACAGCTATGGTATCACTTCGATCGAGGAGGCGGAGAAGATCACCAAAGATGCTGGGCTTGATGTATATGAGCAGGTGAAGAAGATTCAGCCGATCTGCTTTGAGAATGCGTGCTGGGCTTATACCGTTGGCGCAGCGATCGCGATCAAGAAGGGATGCAGAAAGGCAGCGGATGCTGCGGCGGCGATCGGTGAGGGTTTACAGGCTTTCTGTATTCCGGGTTCTGTTGCGGATACCAGAAAGGTTGGTCTTGGTCATGGCAATCTTGGCAAGATGCTCCTTGAGGAGGAGACAGACTGCTTCTGCTTCCTTGCAGGTCATGAGTCCTTCGCGGCAGCAGAGGGTGCGATCGGGATTGCGGAGAAGGCGAACAAAGTGCGCCAGAAACCGCTGCGCGTTATCTTAAATGGTCTTGGCAAGGACGCGGCAAAGATTATCTCCCGCATCAATGGTTTTACTTTTGTGGAGACCGAATACGATCCGTACACTAATACGGTGAAGGAGATTGAGCGCGTTCCTTACTCTGAGGGTCTTCGCGCAAAGGTAAACTGCTACGGCGCAAACAGCGTTTCCGAGGGTGTTGCGATTATGTGGAAAGAAAATGTGGATGTATCCATTACCGGAAATTCCACCAATCCGACAAGATTCCAGCATCCGGTGGCAGGCACTTACAAGAAAGAGCGCGTCGAGGCGGGCAAGAAGTATTTCTCCGTTGCATCCGGCGGCGGCACAGGACGCACTCTGCACCCGGACAATATGGCAGCGGGTCCAGCTTCCTATGGATTTACTGATACACTTGGCCGTATGCATTCTGACGCACAGTTTGCTGGCTCATCTTCCGTGCCGGCTCATGTTGAGATGATGGGTCTGATCGGTATGGGAAATAATCCGATGGTTGGCGCGACTGTTGCAGTTGCTGTTGCAGTGCAGGAAGCGGCGGATGAAAATCGTTTCTAGAAAAGTCTGGAAGTACCACAATCCTTAGGGGTTGTGGTACTTTTTTTATGCGCAGGGGCGCGAATGGAAGATAACTGCTAACGCAGCGCGTGCCCCGCGCAGCGAGTAGGAGGAAAACCGCCTCTTACCTGATCGCGCAAAAATCACTTGTATTTTCCGGCATTTTCCGATATACTTAAAATAGATGTACAGGTGGATACCTTTAGAGATAATGATATGGTGCGGGGAAAGTCCCCGGCAGAAATGGAGGATGCGATGCAGTTTGAAAATTTAATTGAGGAGAGAAGAAGTGTCCGCGCGTTTGACGCGTCGTACAAAGTGTCAGAGGAGGAGGTAAACAAACTTGTCTATGCGGCGATTCAGGCACCATCCTGGAAAAATTCGCAGACAGCGCGTTACTATGCCGCGCTCTCGGATGGGATGATAGAGAAAGTTTCCGAGTGTCTGCCCGCATTTAATTCGGCGAGTGCGAAGGGAGCGGCATTAGTCGTTACGACTTTTGTTGCAAATCGTTCCGGCTTTGAGCGTGACGGGAATCCGACAAACGAGTGCGGAAACGGATGGGGCTATTATGATCTCGGCTTACATAATGAGAACTTTGTATTGCAGGCGACCAATATGGGACTCTCTACACTGATTATGGGAATTCGCGATGCAAAAAAGCTGCGTGAACTGCTTTCCATCCCGGAGACGGAGACGATCGTTGCCGTGATTGCCGTGGGAAAGGCCGCGCAGAGTCCGGAGAAGCCAAAGCGCAAGGAGCCTGCGGATATTCTAAAGGTATTTTAGAGAGATCTAAATGGTGTAGAACCAAAAATTTATATTGGATGAGGAAGGATTAGTATGGATATAGTATGTTTGGATTTGGAGGGCGTGCTTGTGCCAGAGATCTGGATTGCGTTTGCTAAGGCAAGTGGTATTCCGGAACTAAAGCGTACAACGCGGGATGAACCGGATTACGATAAGTTAATGCGCTGGCGCATCGGCATTTTAAAAGAGCATGAGCTTGGGTTAAAGGAAATTCAGGATACGATCGCCGCGATCGAACCACTTGCCGGCGCGAAAGAATTTTTGGATGAGCTGCGCAGTTTTTGCCAGGTAATTATTATCAGCGATACATTTACGCAGTTTGCAACGCCTCTAATGAAAAAACTTGGATGGCCAACAATTTTTTGTAATTCTCTCACCGTTGCAGAAAACGGGGAGATTACCGGATTTAAGATGCGCATTGAAAACTCAAAATTAGCTACAGTAAAAGCATTGCAGTCGATCGGATACGAGACCATTGCAAGCGGGGATAGCTACAATGATCTTGCAATGATTAAGGCGAGCAAGGCAGGATTTCTGTTTAGAAGCACAGAAAAGATCAAGGCGGAACATCCGGAACTTGCCGCCTACGAAACCTATGAGGAACTGATGGGAGCGATCAAAGAAGCAATGACAAAATAGGATTTTTTGTCTGTGCGGTAAAGAAGCAGGCAGCCGAAAACAAGAGAAAGAAGTAGAAAAACTCGGTTATAAAACAGCAATAAAATGGAACAGGAATGGCATTCAGCAGCGTGACAATTCCTGTTTGGCTGTGAAATTATGGGATAAGGGGGAAATGGTATTTTGAAAGGTTGTAAGATGAAAAACAACATTATTATTGCGGGTGTTCCAAGAGCTGGAAAAAGTACAGTCTCTCATCGGTTGGCTAGGCAATATGGATATCAGCATATTAGTATGGATTCAATCATAGCGGGATTTGAGAAATGCTTCCCTGAAACGGGGGTAAATACTTATGCTGGATTGTCCTCTATGGATACATTGCACCTGATTAGCGGTAAGATAGCACCTTTTGTCCGGGCAATGCTGGACAGTGGTGAGTACGATGAGTTTGAGCCAGGCATGGTGTTGGATATTTATCAGCTTTTGCCAGAGGATTATATGAAATATATCTGTGGGGCGAATTGTGAAATTGCTTATTTTATTACATCTGATGTAACGCCGGAGGAGCGGTTCGCAATTCAAAAGCGGTATGATACGGAAAAAGATTATACCTTTTACAAATCGGACGAAGAGCTTCGGGAAGGCGCAGAATATATTGTGGAGCAAAGCATTTATATGAAAGAGCAATGTCAAAAATACAAGCTGCCTTATTTTGAAACTGCAAGAGATAGAGAACAGATATTCCAACATTTTTTACAAGAGTTTAAATTTTAATAAGTGAAATAAACAGCAGGTAATTCTGGTTTGTAGAATTGTAGCCAAATAAAAATTAAATAATTATTACTCTATTATAATGGCACATAGAAGCAGTAAGTCTGAAAAAGATTTGCTGCTTTTTTGTGTTCTTTGTCTTTAAATTCTCATTTGTATAGTGTTGTAGAGGTTAGGGGGAATTTACGCAAAAGTCCAGCTAGAAAGTTGACAAATTCGCAGGCTGTTTGTAGGGATAGCGAAAAAATACCATGAGCAGTTTTTGTTGAAATGCAACAAAGCAGCTCCAGAAAGCTGGATAGTAAGCGAACAGACCATAGGACACATCAAGTCAAGCCTGTTACTCTTTTGTCGGCAAGGTAGAGCTGCCCGACTAAAGCCCGACCCGTCCGGCAGTCAGCCGGATAGGGAACGGCAAAATTTTTTACACTTCTTTTACTTCTTTATTTCACATGAGTAAAAATTTGTATAGATTATATGGACGAGTTTGCCTATCTGTGCTTTCGTGCCTCTTTTCTTGCTAATTTTTTAGAAAGTTTTAACGATTTTTCCCTTTTTTTATCTTTTTCTTCCAAGTTATTTTTTGATGTATTTTCTGTTCTTGGTTTTTTCTCTCTCTTTTCCGCGGTAAATACATAGTATCCGTCAATTTCATCAATATGTACCCCGCCGAAAACCGCGATCAGCTTGTTTTTGTACCATTCGCGCCGTTTTGTGACCATATACATTATCCCGCCTGTCACCAGATGCAAAAAGCCATCTTCGATAAATTTTTTTGCGACAGAAAAATCCGTGTGGTAGGGAGGATTACTAAAAATTTTTGTAAAATCCTTGTCGGGGATGTTAGAAAAACCGTCGCTCTTTACTATGCGCATAACCTCCGTCCCCCCATTTTGTGCCGCATTTGCCCGTGCAAGCTGCACGGCATCCTCCGAGATATCACACATTACTACCCGGTCAGGATCAATAAATTTGGCGGCGAGAATTCCGACCGGACCGTAGCCGCAGCCAAGATCTAGCACTTTATCTCCCGGTGAGAATTCTGCTACGGAGAGCATGGCGGCGGTGCCTAAGTCAAGTGCTTTCGGTGAAAATACCATCTTATCTGTTTTAAATTTTAATTCTTGATTTTTGATGATTACTGTAAATTCTGCCATAATAATTCTCTATTCCTTTTTTTAGTTTTCCCGCGCGGCGGTATTCACAAGCCTTGTAAAGCTGTCTGCGCGGATGCATTTTTTTTATCATATCACGACAAGGAAAAAAAGTCCAGACCAGTGAAAGTTACAATTTCTGTAATTCGAATTCTTCCGGGATAAAGCTTATAAAAACGCGGATAATAAATACCGGAAAGGATGGTGAAAGTAATGGAAAATGATACGATAGCACTTTTAAAAGAGTGCAATTCCGGGATCAAGATGGGAGTGAATTCCTTAGATGATGTATTAGATAAAGTGCAGGCAAATGATCTGCGCGAAATTTTAAAAGCGGCAAAGAAAGAACATGAAAAGTTAGGGGATGAGACCCACGCGATTCTTTTGAAATACCATGAGGAGGGGAAGGACCCGCATCCAGTGGCAAAAATGATGTCTGCGATGAAGACGGGCGTAAAGCTAACCGTGCAGGAGAGCGATGCGACGGTGGCGGATCTGCTTACTGACGGCTGCGATATGGGAATTAAGTCTTTGCACCGCTATTTAAACCAGTACCAAAACGCGGAGGAAAGTGTAGTAAAGCTGACGGGAAGATTGATTGAATCGGAGGAAAAACTGCGCAGGAATCTTCAATGTTATCTGTGATAAAGTATTTTATATAAGTAATGTATATTAAAAACACAGGATATTATAGATTTTTATATATTAAACTAAAAAAAGAAAATATTATGGCATTCTTAAAGCAAAAGCAGGTTTGCCCTTCTCGGTAAAAAGTCGAAAAGGGCGAATCTGCTTTTCTTTTTGATTCCTTTTGATCCTGTTAACCGCACTTTTTTCCTTTGTGCGGAAGATGTCTGAAAAGCGTGGACAAAAAAAAAAAAACGTGTTATACTAAAGACAAAAGGAATGTGTCCGTAACGAAGACTTTTTTGATTTTCTGCGGACACAAATAATTTGTAAGCGAGGTAGATTATGCATGAAGCGATTTTTTTAGAACCTGTTTTTAAGGAGATGATCTGGGGCGGAAACCGGCTTTCTAAAGACTTTGGCTACAATATTCCAAGTGAGAAGACAGGGGAATGCTGGGCGGTCAGCGCGCATAAAAACGGCGACTGCCGCATCAGGGGAGGACGCTTTGACGGAAGGCATTTAAGCGAACTCTTTGCGAAAGAGAGAGAGCTTTTTGGCGGGATAGAGGGCGAGGTATTCCCGCTGCTTATCAAGATTATTGACGCGAAGGAGGATCTAAGCATCCAGGTGCATCCCGACGACGCTTACGCAAAAGAGCATGAGAATGGTTCGCTTGGCAAGACGGAGTGCTGGTATATTTTAGACTGTGACAAGGACGCAAAGATTGTGATTGGGCACCATGCAAAAAGTAAGGAAGAACTGCGGCAGATGATAGAACATAAACGATGGGACGAGCTGATCCGTGTTATTCCGATCAAAAAAGGGGATTTTTTCCAGATTGTACCGGGGACAGTACATGCCATCAAAGGGGGGACACTTATTTTAGAGACGCAGCAAAACAGTGATATCACCTACCGTCTTTACGATTATGATCGCCTGCAGAATGGCAAGCCGCGCGAACTCCATATTGAAAAAAGCATTGATGTGATTGGCTGTCCACATCGGGATGTGGGGGCGGAGTGCGCAAAGGAGCAGATCGGGGGCGTTTTAAGAGAACATTTGATCTCCTGTGATTACTACTCGGTGGACAAGCTTGAAGTTAAGGGGGAGGCAGAGTTCTTTCTCTCGGAGCCTTTCCGCATCTTCAGTGTGGTAGAGGGCGGGGGAGTACTCGATGGAGTAAACCTTAAAAAAGGCGATCATTTTCTGCTTCCTGCGAATTATGGTACTTATCGGCTTTCGGGGGATATGATGTTAATTACCTCCTGTGTTGTTTCGAGTGAAAGAGAGAGGAAGTAATGATTTATGGGAGGACTTTTTAATCCGGACAATACTTTTTTCCGGGGAATGTCAAAACTCTGGGATATGTTATTTGTAAGTATTTTGTGGGCGGTCTGCAGCCTTCCGGGATATTTTATGATCACGCTGGTCACAAGCACATTGAGCGACCCGATACAACTTTTTATCTATATGGCGATCGACGCGGTCTGTATGGTGCCGATAGGTCCTGCAACTTCAGCCATCTACTATGTGTGCATGAAGGTGATCCGCAGGGATCGCGGCTATGTCTTCCATGAATTTGTGTACGCATTCAAGCTGAATTTTAAAGTGGGTGCGATTTCCGGTGCGGTTTTGGGCGCGTTAGTCACGCTTTTAAGCTTTAATTTACAGTATTCCTATGCAGCGGTGACCGCTTCGGAGGATATGATGGGACGTGTGCTTTTGGTCGTGACGCTTGCGATCTGTTTTGTGCTTTCGGGAACATTGATGTTTTTGTTCCCGGTACTCTCAAGATTTACCATGGGGGTAAAACAGCTTTTTAAGACGGCGGTCTATATGGCATTCCGCCATATCCTGCACACGGCGGGAATTCTTGTGATTGTGGCGTTGACAGTGGTTGCAATGTATGTTATTTTGCCCGCAGTATTCTTTATGCCTGCGGTCTGCGCACTCTTTTCCTCCTTTCTGATCGAGCATGTCTTTAAGCGATATATGCCAAAGCCGGAGAAAACGGCGGCAGCGGACGGCACGCTTATCACAGAAAATGATGTTGTATCGGAAGGTGAGGATGGCGAGAAAAAGGATTTATGGTATTTAGAATAAAAAATTTTAGGAGGTTGATATGGAAGAGCAAAAAATTTACGATCTGATGGATTGGGCGGCAATCGAGGCCGTAGTATATTCGGAGGCGGATATGCCGCATGAGATCTTAGGACCGAGATTAACCGAGGACGGCGTGCTGATCTGTGGGTTTATGCCGGAGGCACAGAGCATGGTGCTTGTGCTTGAAAAGGGGGAAGAGTACCCGATGGTGAAGGAGGATGAGGCGGGATATTTTGCGGCGTTGATCCCCAGCAAAAAGATTCCTGCCTACACGCTGCGGGCGCAGCACAGAGATGGGCATATCGAAGGATATGTCGATCCCTATGCGTTTGAACCCTATATTTCAAAAGAGGACTGCGAGAAATTTTCGCAGGGAATTCACTACACGATCTATGAGAAACTCGGCGCACATATCCTAAAGAGGAGATCCTTGGGTAAGATGGAGGTTACCGGCACGCATTTTGCTGTCTGGGCACCAAATGCCATGCGCGTGAGCGTGGTCGGAAATTTCAACAATTGGGATGGCAGAAGACATCAGATGCAAAGACTTGGCGATTCGGGGATCTTTGAGATCTTTATTCCGGGGGTTAAGCAGGGTGAAGTCTATAAATTTGAGATCAAGGCGAAGGGCGGTCTGACATATTTAAAGGCTGATCCCTATGCGAACGCTGCGGAACTGCGCCCGGCAAACGCCTCTATTGTCACGGATCTCTCCGAGTTTTGCTGGACGGATAAAAAATGGATGGAGGCGCGCAGACAGACAAATCTTGAGGAAGCACCAATGTCCATCTACGAGGTGCATCTCGGATCTTTTAAGAAACCGGAGGAGAAGAACGGCAGTTTTTACAATTACCGCGAACTTGCTGTGATGTTGGCGGAGTATGTAAAAAAGATGGGCTATACACATATTGAGCTAATGCCAGTGATGGAGCATCCGTTTGACGGCTCCTGGGGCTATCAGGTAACAGGATATTATGCAGCGACGGCGCGCTATGGCACCCCACAGGATTTTATGTATTTTATGAATTATATGCATGAACAAGGCATTGGTGTTATTCTTGACTGGGTTCCTGCACATTTTCCGCGCGATACATTTGGATTGTCAAATTTTGATGGAACTTGTCTGTATGAACACCAAGATCCGCGAAAAGGTGCGCATCCTCACTGGGGAACATTGATTTATAATTATGCGCGCCCTCAGGTATCAAATTTCTTGATTGCGAATGCATTGTTCTGGGTGGAGAAATTCCATGCGGACGGGATTCGCATGGATGCGGTGGCCTCGATGCTCTACCTTGATTATGGCAAAAATGCAGGGGAGTGGGTGGCAAATGAATATGGCGGACATGAAAATCTGGACGCGATCGAGTTGTTCCATCACCTAAACTCTGTTTTCCATAAGCGCGAAGACGGCGCAGTTTTGATTGCAGAAGAGTCCACGGCATGGCCAGAAGTGACGGGCAATGTCAAAAATGGCGGTCTCGGCTTTGATTTTAAGTGGAATATGGGCTGGATGAATGATTTTACGGGCTATATGAAGCAGGACCCGCTCTTTCGCAAGGGCTGTCACGGGGCACTTACCTTTGGGATGATGTACGCATACAGCGAGAAGTTCGTCCTTGTTTTCTCGCACGATGAAGTAGTGCATGGAAAGGCTTCGATGCTCTATAAGATGCCAGGTTCCATGGAGCAGAAATTTGCGAATCTTAGATTGGCCTACGGTTTTATGATGACGCATCCGGGCAAGAAACTTTTGTTTATGGGACAGGAGTTTGGTCAGACAAGAGAGTGGAGTGAAGAGCGCAGTCTTGACTGGGATTTGCTCTCCTATGAGAAGCATTATCAGATGCAGAATTACTCGGCAAAATTAAATGATTTCTACCGCAGACATCCGGCACTGTATGAGATGGACTACGACCCGAAAGGCTTTTCCTGGGTGAGCTGCCAGGATGCTGATCACAGCTTAGTCAGCTTTGCGCGCTACTCCAAAAAATCCACAGAAAAGCTTTTTGTTATCTGCAATTTTACTCCGGTCGAATATCAGGGCTACAAGGCAGCAGTGCCATTCTGGGGAAAATATAAAGAAATTTTCAACAGTGAGGCGGCGGAATTTGGCGGAAGCGGCATGGTAAATCCGCGCGTGAAACAGGCGAAGGAGGGCGAGGTAGACGGACAGGATCAGTATATCGAGATCGCGCTGCCGCCATTTGGCTTTGTCGTTTTTTCAGCGGAGGAAACAGAAAAAAAGAAGGCAGCAAAGAGGGTAAAATCTTCTGAACCCGCAGAGAAAAAGAAAACCTCATCTGCAAAACAAAAAAATCCAGTAAAAAAACCACGAAAGGAATAAAATAGGCGATGAATTTTTTTAATTTTACCCTTGATGATTCAGTTATGGAGCTTTTCCAGGTTCAAAGCAAATTTTCTAAATTTTGGAATTGGTTTTGGCCGCTCGCGCTGAGTTTTCTTGGAAAACTTGTGCTAGTGCTGATAATTTTCTTTGTCGGCAAAAAATTGATCAATCTTCTTTTAAGTCTAGTAAAGAAAGGCTTTGAGCGGACAAAGGTGGACGAGGGTGTGTCCGGTTTTATCGGCTCCGTATTAAATGTAGTTCTCTACTTCTTGCTGATTATGATTATTGCAAATGTAGTGGGGATCGCCACGACTTCGGCAGTAGCTTTAGTTGGTTCGGTCGGACTAACCGTTGGTTTGGCACTTCAGGGCAGCTTATCCAATTTTGCGGGCGGTGTACTTTTGCTGGTGTTAAAACCATTTATTGTCGGGGATTATATTGTGGCACAGGGGCTTGAGGGTACAGTGACAAAGATTGATATCTTTTATACAACCGTTCTGACCGTGGACAACCGCACGATAGTACTGCCAAATGGTTCGCTCTCCAACGGCAATATTGTCAATGTAACCCACGAGCCGACGAGGAGGCTTGATCTGATTGTGCCGATCGGATACGAGGACGATATCCGCAGGGTGAAGGCACTCCTTCTCTCCATCGCCGACCATCATACAGAGCGGATCTTGCAGGATCATGATATAGTGGTTATGGTCAGTGATTTCGGAGACGACGCTGTTGAGATCGCGTTCCGCGTCTGGGTGAAAAAGGAAGATTACTGGACAACGCGCTCCGACTTGCTCGAGGAGATCAAATATACCTTTGATGAGCAACATATCACAATTCCATTCCATCAGCTTGATGTATTTATGAAGAAAATGTAAATCAGATGTGGGAGGACTCCCGCCTCCGGCATTCTTGAATTGTCCTATTGTCAAATACGACAAATGGCACGAAAAAAATTGAATGGAAATTTGAGCAAAAGATAGAAAACATAAAAATCATGAAAAAATCCTTT
>CAJUCG010000098.1:6765-11339 GCA_910585065.1 uncultured Lachnospiraceae bacterium | reverse complement strand
TTTCCCGATATTTTTCTTTAACCAATAGATTAATTTCGTAACTGCCACGCCGTCCCGGATATGCACTTCGCGCTCATTTTTCACTTCGGTCTCATTTTTTATGCACTTTGGCAGCAGGGTGAAATTGTCACCAGTCAAAAGCTTTACTCCCTCTGCACGGTTCATCATAATTGCATAATTAGTTTTTTTGTCATCCACATAGAGGGATTTTCCCTCTGGAATCTGCTTCACATAGTCGTACACGGCATTGTACGGCGCGAAAGTCACACCGTCAATAGCAAGTGCCTCTCTCACTGAATCAGACAAAACCTTTTCATTGATAAAGAGTGTGAGGGATTCCTGTGTCATCGCAAGGTAAGAAAGTACCACGGGATTACAGATTACATCCCCGCCCCGGATATTTAACAGCCATGCAATATCATCCAGCGAAGAAAGCACAAAATAATCTGCCTTTTTCTCTGCCATCGCCCTGCGAATATCGGAGAGCTTATCCTTTCTGGATTTGCCCGTGCAGAAAAGATCAAGGAGCATTACTGGCTCGGCGGAGAGTGCCGGGCGATCCTCCCAAATTTTTCCAATTAAATCTTTATCGTAAACCAAAGTGATCTTCTTTTCTCTCTTTTCAAACTCCTTTAGAAGATTTTGTGCCCCTTTATAATTGAAAGCGCGCCCGTCAAATCCAAGCTTTCCGCCATCCGGCAGCTTATCTGCCAGAAAGTCAAAGAGTTTCGGCACGCCCTCCTCCTGCATTTTAAACAGCGTGATGGAAGTGTCTGCAAGCTCCTTTTCCGCCTGCAAAAAATAGCGTCCGTCCGTCCACAGCCCCGCCATATCCCTCATCACAAGAAGGCTTCCCGCCGAACCTGTAAAACCGGACATAAATTTACGACATTTAAAATACTCTCCGACATACTCCGAGCCATGAAAGTCTTGCGTCAGGATCAAATAGGCATCAAGTCCCTCCCGCTCCATAAGTGCGCGCAGTTTTGCCAGTCGTTCTTTAATCATTTCAATCCCTTCTTCCTGCAATATTATCTTAACGGTCTGCCTGTCAGGAGTTCATATCCCTGTAAATATTTTCCAATTGTCTTTTCAAGAATATCCTGCGGCAAGGTCCAATCATTTCCCGGATTCGCCTTTAACCAGTCGCGCGCAAACTGCTTGTCAAAAGAAGGCTGCCCATGCCCCGGTTCATACCCTTCTAACGGCCAAAAACGGGAGCTGTCCGGAGTTAACATCTCATCGCCAAGTACAAGGTTTCCCTCTTTATCCAATCCAAACTCAAATTTTGTATCCGCAATAATAATCCCGCGCGTAAACGCATACTCTGCACATTTTTTATAGAGCGCGATTGTATAATCGCGCATTTTTTCAGCGTATTCACGCCCCTTGCCCGGATAGCGTTTCTCCAGATACTCCACGCTCTGCTCAAATGAAATATTTTCGTCGTGATCCCCTAATTCTGCCTTGGTAGACGGCGTGTAAATAGGTTCTGAAAGCTTATCGGACTCTCTTAACCCCTCTGGCAGCTTTATCCCGCAGACAGTTCCATTCTCCTTGTAACTTGCCCAGCCGCTGCCCGTAATATATCCGCGCACAATGCACTCCACCGGAAGCATTTCAAGCTTTTTACAAAGCATACTATTGCCGTCAAACTTCTCCTGTCTGAAAAACTCCGGCATATCCTTCACCTCGACAGAAATCATATGGTTTGGCAGAATATCCCTTGTCATATCAAACCAAAACTTTGACATCTGTGTCAGCACCGTCCCCTTTTTCTCCACCTTGTTGTTTAAGATCACATCAAAACAACTAATGCGATCGGTCGCCACAATCACCAGGTTCTCCCCGATATCATAAATCTCGCGAACCTTCCCCTCTTTTACCGGCTTAAATTCCTGCATATCGCCCCTCTTTTCTGCGCTGCACTCGTGATAATTTAGACTTAAAAATCCCATTCTTTTCTGCGGCAGACAGCGCTTGCCACAATATAAAACAGTTTATTGCATTTTAGAAAAAAAATCAAGTACCATTATCTAATGTAAGATTAACTCTATTCCATATACTGGTAGTTTCAGCTAAAAATTCTTCAGCTGTTTCTTCGGATTATCATTCCATCCATTAAATTAATTTTCCGCCGCGATCACCGATTCTAAAATTCCCATCATCTCATCGATATGTTCTCTTTTTATTACAAGCGGCGGCACAAAACGGATAATCCTCTCTCCCGCCGAAAAGGTAATTAATCCTGCATCCATTGATTTTCTAATTATTTCCTTTACTGGGCGGTCAAACTCAAGCCCCTGCATCAGTCCCCTGCCCCGACGCTCTTTTACACATTGATATTTTTTTGTCAGCATATCCAGTTTTTCTTCCAGATACGCCGATACTTCGCGCACATTTTCAAGAACTTGATATTTTTCAAAGAGTTCGAAAACCTTGCAGATTGCCGCTGCTGCAAATGGATTGCCGCCGTAGGTACTGCCGTGATCCCCCGGCACAAGAGCTGCTGCCACATCCTCCTTCGCTGCAAAAGCTCCCACTGGTACCCCGCAGCCAAGTGCCTTGGCAAGCGTTACCACATCCGGCTTTATCCCGTACTGTTCATAGGCCATCATCGTGCCAGTCCGTCCCATACCGCACTGAATTTCATCTAAAATTAACAAGATTCCTTTCTCATCACAAAGCGTGCGCACCTTTTTTAAAAATTCTGGACTGGCAGGGTAAAGTCCGCCTTCTCCCTGTACAGTTTCCATAATAATTGCACAGGTTTTTTCTGTTACCTTTAACGCGACATCCTCATAATTATTGTAATCGGCAAATACAATATCGGAAAGAGTGCCGAATGGTTCGCGGTATTTTTGCGTGCCCGTTACGGAAAGTGCCCCCATGCTTCTGCCGTGAAATGAATGATTCATCGCGATAATCTCGCCGTCCGCTGTCCCATGTTTCAAATAATACAACTTGCGTGCCAGCTTAATCGCACCTTCCACCGCCTCTGTGCCGCTGTTGGTCAAAAACACACGGTCAAGTCCGGTCATCTGCGTAATTTTCTCACACGCCTTGATCGCCGGAACATTATAAAAGTAATTTGAAGTATGAAGAAGTTTGTCAATCTGTTCTTTTAATGCATCATTATATTCCTTATTATTGTAACCGATCGCGAAAACTGCAATGCCCGCGCCAAAATCCAGATATTTTTTTCCGTCCAGATCGTACAGATACACACCCTCGCCGCGCTCAAGTACCACTGGGAAACGCCCATAAGTATGCATCAATACCTGATCCGCCGCTTCGATCCACTGTTTTGAATCCATCCTAACCTCCTATTTATAGTTCCGCATATTCCCTTGTAACACTCTTTATTATGGAAGAGTTTTCTTTTGCTTTGCTTCATAAACCTCTTCCCGGCGTTGTCTGGGAATATGCTGTTTTTAAGCTTTTTCGGTTCAGTATATTTCTTTTCAAGTATATTAGTTTATTGTTGTGCCTGCTTCATTATCATACAAAATGGACTCATCATTGATAATCGCTGTTCCAATTCCCTTGTTGGTAAAGAATTCAAGCAGCAGACAATGCGCCAGCCTGCCATCTAAGATATGCACGCGGGAAACGCCATTTTTTACTGCGTCAATACAATTTTTCAATTTTGGAAGCATACCGCCGCCAATAAATCCCTCCTCGATCAGTTTGTCCGCCGCAGGGAGTGTCAGTACGGAAATCAGTGAGGATTTATCTGCCGGATCGCGGTATACTCCTTCAATATCCGTCAGAAATGCAAGCTTTTCCGCGCCGACCGCCCGCGCAATTGCACATGCCGCATCATCTGCATTGATATTGTAAGCATGAGAATCCTCCTCACCCAGTCCGATCGGTGCAATTACAGGGATATAGTCATTTGCAATCAGTGTGTCAATCAGATCTGTTGTAACATGTGTTACATTACCGACATAGCCGATATCTTGTCCGCCCGCTGTCTTTTTTTCTACTAGGAGTGTTTTGCCGTCCTTGCCACAGATTCCCGCCGCCTTTACGCCAAGCTGCTCCAGCATCTGCACAAGATTTTTGTTTACCTTGCTAAGCACCATCTCCGCAACTTCCATTGTCACCTCGTCAGTTACGCGAAGCCCCTCGATAAATCTGGACTCATGCCCCAAAAGTCCGACCCACTTCGTAATTTCCTTGCCGCCGCCATGGACGATAATCGGCTGCATACCAACTAATTTTAACAGTGCTACATCCTTAATTACGCTCATCTCTAATTCCGGATCAAGCATCGCACTGCCGCCGTATTTTACCACTACTTTTTTATTGCTAAATTTTTGAATATAAGGCAGTGCCTCAATAAGCGTCTGTGCCTTTGCAATTGTCTGTTCCATTCCCTTTTCCATAATTTCTTAGCTCCTATTTCTAGTTCCGCAGATTCCCTACACAGTGCCTTATACTGGAAGGAATTTTATTCGCTTCGCTCTTAAAATTTCTTCCGGCACTGTTTCGGGAGTCTGCTGTTTTTAGTTTTTATTTCTAGTTCCGCAGATTCCCTACACAGTGCCTTATACTGGAAGGAATTTTAT
>CAJUCG010000098.1:0-6665 GCA_910585065.1 uncultured Lachnospiraceae bacterium | reverse complement strand
GCACTGTTTCGGGAGTCTGCTGTTTTTAGTTTTTATTTCTAGTTCCGCAGATTCCTAAATATGCGTTTTTTTATGATCGATAATCCGCGTTGATTTTTACATAATCGTAGGTCAGATCGCATCCCCATGCGGTTGCTGATGCCTCTCCCTGTTTTATGTCCGCAATTGCTGTGACTTCCTTTGCAGAAAAAATCTTTGTTGCCAATTCTTCCGAATAGTCCGTTGCCATACCATTTGCTACAAGCTGGAGTTTCCCCAGTTCCGACTCAATAAAAAGATCTACTTTCTCCGGGTCGAACGACGCGCCGGAATACCCCATCGCACAGAGAACCCTACCCCAGTTTGCATCATTTCCATATACCATTGCTTTTACTAGACTCGAACACGCAACTGATTTTGCAAGTGTTACCGCCTGCACTTTTTCCCTCGCATGGACTACTCTTACCTCAAAAAGCTTTGTTGCTCCTTCACCATCGCCCGCCATACATTTTGCCAAAAATTCATTCACTGTGCGCAGTGCCTTCTTGAATTCCTCATAGTCTGCATTTTTCTCGGTGATTTCCGGATTTCCTGCAAGACCGTTTGCCAAAAGCAGCACAGTATCATTTGTTGAGGTATCCCCATCCACCGAGATCATATTGTAAGTATCCTTGATATCCTCAGAGAGTGCCTCCTGCAAAAGTTCTTTGCTGATAGAAAGATCCGTGGTAAGAAAGGCAAGCATTGTACACATATTTGGATGAATCATGCCCGAACCTTTAGTCATACCGCCAAGTGTTGCCTTTTTGCCTCCCACCATAAAAGTTACCGCAATCTCTTTGTTTACAGTATCTGTTGTCATAATCGCTTTTGAGGCTGAAGTACCTGCTTCTAAACTTTCGGAAAGCTGTGGTACCATTGCTTTTGTTCCGGCGATAATCCGCTCAATAGGAAGCTGCTTTCCAATTACTCCCGTCGATGCCACAAAAACTGCATCTGCGGGAATACCAAGACATTCCCCCGCCGCTTCTGCTGTTTTGGCACAGTAGGAAAGCCCCTCCGCTCCGGTGCAGGCATTTGCAATTCCCGCATTGACAACAACCGCCTGGGCAAATGCTGATTTTTCCACGATATCCCGATCCCAGAGAACGGGCGCAGCTTTTACCACATTACTGGTGAAAGTTCCTGCACATTTGCATGGCACTTTGCTATAAACCATTGCCATATCCACTCGGTTTTGATACTTGATTCCCGCAGCGGTACACGCTGCAAGAAATCCCTGTGCAGCCGTTACGCCGCCTGTAATAATCTCCATATTAATTCTCCTTATTATTTCGCATTTTATTGGTTGAATTTTGTGATATTTGCTTCATTTAACGTAAAATCATAATAATTCAAATCATCGCGGTATGTCCAGCCAACACTGCGCCAGAAATGGTTCCCCACTATATTTGATTTAAATGCAATTAGTGATACTTTATTGATCCCCTCTTCTTTCAATGCACGCATAGCAAAAGTTGCCATCTGTTTGCCGATTCCTCTCTGTCTTTTATCCTCCGCCACACAGACATGATAAAAACATCCTCTCCTCCCATCATGCCCACATAGAATTGCTCCAATTATCCGGTTATCTTCCACTGCTACCACACTGGTCGTAGGATTTCGCTTTAAAAATTTTTCCACACCTTCATGGGAGTCATCCACACTACGAATCCCAAAACCATGAATACTCATCCACAGCGCGTATACCTTGGGATAATCCTCAATTGTCATTACACGTATTTCCATATTTTACCTCTTTTTACTTTCCCATTTTTTCATTCATCATAATTATTTTTTACGGAAATACTGGCACAAGCAAAAGCCCCATCTCCTCCGGAAGACCAAACATCAAGTTCATATTCTGTACCGCCTGACCAGCCGCACCCTTTACCAGATTATCCGTTGCCCCCATCATAATCGCGCGTCCCGTGCGAGGGTCCGTCTTAAAATTCACATCCACATAATTGCTGCCCTCCACAAAGCGTGTTTCCGGACAAATCCCAGTATCAAGCACACGGACAAATCTTTCCGCCCTATAATACTTCTCGTAGGCAGCGCGGATTTCTTCATCCGTCACCCCCTTAACAAGCGAAGCATAAGCGGTCACCAAAATCCCCCGGTTCATCGGAACCAGATGTGGTGTAAAATTTAATACTAATGGCTTTCCTGCTGCGTAGCCTAACTGCTCCTCAATCTCCGGCGTATGGCGATGGCTTGCAACCCCGTAAGCCTTAATATTTTCATTGACTTCACAATAAAGATTTTGCACCTTTGCCGAGCGTCCCGCACCAGAGGTACCAGATTTTGCATCAATAATAATCGTATCCGGATCAATTATCCCCTCTTTTACAAGCGGATAGAGCGTCAGGATAGAACAGGTGGTATAGCAGCCCGGATTAGCCAAGAGCCTTGCCGATTTTATCTGTTCCCTATTAATCTCACACAGTCCGTAAACTGCCTCGCTGATAAACTGCGGACTCATATGCTTGAGCCCGTACCATTGTTCATATACTGAGACATCCTTAATACGGAAATCTGCTGAGAGATCGATAATTTTCACCTTTGACAATATCTCTTCATTTACAAGCGATGCGCACAGTCCCTGCGGAGTCGCCGTGAAAATCACATCCGCTCTTTCTGCTAACTCCTCCATATTGTCGTCCATGCATTTTGCATCCACAATCTCAAACATATTTCCGAAAACTTCATCGTATCTTTTGTCTATGTAGCTTTTCGAACCATACCAGACAATCTCCGCCTCCGGGTGCTGCAATAAAAGCCTTACTAGCTCCTGCCCCGCATATCCCGTTGACCCAATAATTCCTGCCTTTACCATATCCTCTTCCCTTTCTGCCGCTTAGCGGCATTCTTGTGCTATTTTTAGAAATATTTTCCATTAAAATACACCATCTTTATTCTCCCACTCTGCTCTCCCTGGTAATTTTTTGCCAAGTGTTTATAATTATACATCTACTCTGCATACTATGCAAGCAAAATTTTGCACAATTTTCCCGGTATATACAGGATTATTTTTTGCCAAATATAAATTCTCTCTGAAATTCCACTCTATTTTTATACATCATCAAGAATATTTATACATTTTCTTTCAATCTTTTTAATTCCTGCACAACTGCTGACAGCGGAAGCCCGACCACATTGTAATAATCCCCGTGAATCTCTTTGATATAGGCTGCCATCTTTCCCTGGATTGCATAGGCTCCTGCCTTGTCCATATACTCACCGCACATCAGATACTCCTCGATTTCCTTCTTATTCATCGGATAAAAAACAACTTCAGTGCGCACAGCAAAATTCGAAAAAACGGGAGAAATATCCGAGTCCCCTCTCTTATAACACAGTGCCACACCAGTGTAGACCGCATGAACATCGCCCTGCAAGCGCGAAAGCATCCTCCCTGCATCAGCGATATTTGCAGGCTTATTTAAAATTTCCCCGCGATGTACAACAACCGTATCCGCGCCCAATATCATAACTTCTGGGGTATCCGTATTTTTTGCTAAAACTGTTTTTGCCTTTCCCAGTGCCAGAGCCTTGACATAGAGTTCAGGAAAATCTGTGTTTTCTGTTTTTTCTTTCTTCTTATCGTTTTGTGCAAGTTCCTCTCTCACTCTCTCCTCATCAAAATCCGCCACCTGCACAGTAAAGGGAATCCCCGCCTGCGCTAGAATTTCCCGCCGCCTTGGGGAGGCGGATGCTAAAATTAGCTGCTGAAACATAAAATATTCCTCATTCTTTCTTTTCCATTTGCAAAAGTCTTATCTCGTAGGAAGAAAAGGTGATTATATCAATTATTATCCAAACTTTATTTCTCCCTTTTAAATTTCTGGAAGGGCTGTCACACAAAGAAGAGATAATACAATATTTCTTCGTGCGGCAGCCCATAATAAGCAAAAAATAAACATCATGAACAATTAAGATACTTTCCGTTTAAAAGTACCATGCTTTTTTCTTTCTGTCAAGGTTTACTCCTTTATTTTTTATGTATTTTATATTCTATTTACTAGAGATAAAAAAGGCCGCCATTTCATTATACATCCCCGAAATGGCAGCCATTTTTACAAAATTTTACATTTTTATTTTTCCATTTATTTAAAAACCTTTTCCTACTTCTCTTTTTTTGTTTCCATCATCATCGCACGCACTTTGAGCGATAATCCGAACAGGTTGATAAAACCTTCCGCATCATGGTGGTCATAGAGTTCTCCGGTGGTAAACGAGGCGATGCTCTCATTGTAGAGAGAATACGGGGAAGTGGTTCCCTGCTTAATAATATTGCCCTTATAAAGCTTTACTTTTACCTCGCCGGTCACATATTTTTGGGTGGACTCCACAAATGCCTGCAATGCCTCGCGCAATGGGGTGAACCATTTGCCCTCGTACACCACATCTGCAAATTTATCGCCAATACCTTTTTTGTAAGCTAAGGTATCGCGGTCAAGAATCAACTCTTCAAGCTGTGTGTGCGCCTCCATCAGGATCGTTCCGCCCGGTGTCTCGTACACACCGCGCGATTTCATGCCAACTACGCGGTTTTCCACGATATCCACAATACCAATGCCGTTCCTGCCGCCGATCTCGTTGAGTTTGGCAATAATTTCGGAGGCTTTCATTTCCTCGCCATTTAGTGCAACTGGCGCGCCCTCTTTAAAGGTCAAAGAAATTACCTCGCCCTGCTCCGGTGCTTTTTCCGGGGATACGCCAAGTACTAGGAGATGATCGTAATTCGGCGCGTTTGCCGGATCTTCTAACTCAAGTCCCTCGTGGCTGATATGCCAGAGATTGCGGTCGCGGCTGTAGCTGTGGCTCGCATCAAATGGCAGGTCAATACCGTGTGCCTTGCAGTAGGCAATCTCGTCCTCTCTCGATTGCATCTTCCAAGTATCATTGCAACGCCAAGGTGCGATAATCTTTAGATCCGGGGCGAGTGCTTTGATGCCAAGTTCAAAGCGCACCTGATCATTGCCCTTTCCGGTCGCGCCGTGGCAGATAGCACTAGCTCCTTCCTTGCGCGCAATCTCAACAAGTTTCTTCGCAATTACCGGTCGCGCCATCGATGTGCCGAGCAAATATTTATTCTCATATACTGCGCCTGCCTTTACGCATGGAAGTACATACTCGTCCACAAATTCATCCGTAATATGTTCAATATACAGCTTTGATGCACCGGAAAGTTTTGCGCGCTCCTCCAGACCGTCAAGTTCATTGCCCTGTCCAACATCGATGCAGCAGCAGACAACCTCATAATCATAATTCTCCTTTAGCCACGGGATGATAGCAGTGGTATCAAGTCCGCCCGAATACGCGAGAATTACTTTCTCCTTCATGATTTAAGCCTCCTTTTATTACAATTATTTTTCTTTATCTTTACAAATTTTCCGGTATCGGCTGTCATGTGTTCCACGGGATTTACAATTGTTGAACCTGGACACTGACAATACGGCAAGCCGCACTCCTCCCGGAACCGATACCTGTCCTATTATAAAATACAAATTAAAAAAATGCAAGGAAAAACTGGGAATTCACCTTACCGTCTAATAATTTCTTCTCTTGCCGGACCATTTGATACCATAGTGATCGGTGTCTCAATTTCCTTCTCGATAAATTCAATGTATCTGCGGCAGTTCTCCGGCAGATCTGCATAATTCTTTATGCCGCGAATCTCGCATTTCCAGCCTGGAAGCGTCTCATAAACCGGCTTTGCCTTTGCAAGTTTTGCTGTAACCGGAAAATCCTTTGTCACTTTGCCATCGATTTCATAGCCGACGCATACCGGAAGCTCGTCCAAATAACCAAGTACGTCAAGCACAGTCAGTGCTGCCTCTGTCGCACCCTGCATACGGCAGCCGTAGCGGGTTGCCACTGCATCAAACCATCCCATTCTCCTTGGTCGTCCCGTAGTCGCGCCAAATTCGCCCGCATCACCGCCGCGCTTTCTTAATTCGTCCGCCTCATCGCCGAAGATTTCACTGACAAATTCGCCCGCGCCCACAGCGGAAGAATATGCTTTTACCACACAGATAATATCCTTAATTTCATATGGCGGAATGCCCGCGCCGATCGCGCCGTAAGCGGCAAGCGTGGACGAGGAAGTTACCATCGGATAAATGCCGAAGTCCGGATCTTTTAATGTGCCAAGCTGTCCTTCAAGAAGTACCGTCTTTCCTTCCTTTAGCGCGTTGTGAATAAAAAGTGCGGTATCTGCCACATATGGTGCTACCATATTGCGGTAGTCAAGCAATGTTTTATAAAGGTCATCCACTGCAAGTTTCGGCTTGTGGTACATATGCTCCAAAAGAATATTCTTCTGCTCTAATACCCGCTCCACCTTCTCTTTTAATCGTGCCTCATCAAAAAGTTCCGAAACCTGAAATCCAATTTTTGCATATTTATCCGAATAAAAAGGTGCGATCCCCGATTTGGTGGAACCAAAGGATTTTTTTCCCAGACGTTCCTCCTCATATTCATCAAACAAAATATGATACGGCATCATAATCTGCGCACGGTCAGAAACCAAAATATTCGGCTTTGGTACTCCCCGGTTTACCAGGGACTCAATTTCACTACACAAATATGGAATATTTAAAGCTACACCATTCCCGATAATACTTGTTGTATGATGATAA
>CAJUCG010000097.1 GCA_910585065.1 uncultured Lachnospiraceae bacterium | reverse complement strand
CAATTCAACGGTAAGCTTATGTATGAAGGGAAAGTATACATGGGCGGTGGAAGGGATGGTAAAGCCAAGAGAGTTTGCTGAACTTTCCTCTTAAATTATGGAAAGGAAATATCCATGGATTTTTACAAATTATTAGGTTCCGCAGAATATGATTTCCTCAGGACAGAACCGCGCTTGAAAAACCGCATTATTTTGCTGGGGCTTGGCGGCAGTTATGCTTATGGAACCAACAATGAAAATAGCGATATTGATTTTCGCGGGATCGTCTTAAATTTGCCTTCGGATCTAATTGGTTTGACCGAATTTGAGCAGTATGAAGACAAAAACACAGATACCGTAATTTATTCCTTCAACAAAATAATAAAACTTTTTTTAAGCTGCAACCCAAATACAATTGAGATTCTTGGGCTGGACGAGGATCAGTATTTTATCAAAACTCCGATCGGGCAGGAAATTTTGGATAACCGAAACTTATTTCTATCAAAACTTGCAGCGCGATCGTTTGGCGGGTATGCGGATGCACAGCTTCGCCGCCTGCAAAATGCGGTTGCAAGGGATCATATGCCGCAGCCGGAGCGGGAGAAACACATCTACCGCTCCGTGCAGCACGCGATGGAGGATTTTAAGCGAAAGAATAAAAGGATCGCGGCGGGAAAGGCAGAGATCTATATCGCACCTTCGGATCGCCCGGAATTTACAACGGAGATTTTTCTTGATGTGGAATATAAGCATCTTCCGCTAAGAGATTATGAAAATATGCTTGACACGATGAACAGTGTAATCAGGGATTACGATCGAATTGGCAAGCGCAATAAAAAGAAGGATGATAATCATTTAAACAAACATGCAATGCATCTGATTCGCCTGTTTATGATGGCGGTCGATATCTTAGAAAAAGGGGAGATAAAGACGCACCGGGCAGCGGAACATGATCTGCTTCAAGCGATAAGGCGCGGGGATTTTCAGCAGGAAGATAAAAATTTTTCCCCGGAGTTTTATCAAATTTTGTCGGATTATGAAAAACGTTTAGAATCAGCAGTGCGAAATACGAAACTTCCGGATCAGCCGGATATGGAGGCGGTCGCAAGGTTTGTTGAACGCGTAAATAAGAGGGTGGTGATGGGAGAAATTTAAAAATAATAAATTTGCACTGCATTAAAAAAATTTTAAAAATTTTGAATGGATTATCCTATGTCATTCGTATTATAGGTGAAGTCGATTAACGGCTACCAAAAATAATGGAGGATCTATAATGAAAAAGGTATTTGCTGGTTTACTTGCAGCGGTAATGGTGTTTTCTGTCGGGACGACAAGTGTCAGTGCGGCGGGGCGTGGGATGGGACGAAACTATGTTGATGTGGACGGTGACGGGGTCTGTGACAACTGGGGAGTCTGCGGCTACGTTGATGAGGACGGCGATGGGATCTGTGACAACTGCAGTGTGGCTCATGGGAATTGTCCAGGCGGAAACGGCGGATATTTTGTCGATGAGGATGGCGATGGAATCTGCGATAACTGCGGTGTGACCCATGGCAATTATCTAGGAGAAAATGGCAGATATTTTGTTGATGAGGACGGCGATGGAGTCTGTGATTATGTAACTGACTGCCCGAGAAGAGGCAGGGGGAGAGGAAGAAGAAATTGTGGCGGCGGACGCTTTGGAGGCGGTCGCAACAGATAAAGGATAAGAGTATGCGGGGCGAGCAGGAGGTAAACAGAGCAATCGAGCGGTATTCCGATACGATTCGACGGCTTTGCATGATATATTTAAAAAATTATGCTGATACCGAGGACATATTTCAGACGGTGTTTTTGAAGTATGTCCTTAGCTCTGTGCCGTTTGAAAATGAAGAGCATGAGAAAGCATGGTTTATTCGGGTTACAATCAATTCCTGTAAGGATCTGCTCAGAAATTTTTTTCGAAGCCGCACGGTTTCGCTGGACGAAGTGATGGAGCAGGCAGCGCAAATGCCGCCGGATTACAGGGAAGTTTTGGAAGCGGTATATTCCCTTCCGCAAAAATATAGGGATGTGATTTATCTGCATTATTTTGAAGATTATACGGCTCCACAGATTAGTAATATTTTGGGGAAAAATGTAAATACAGTTTATACACTCCTGACGCGTTCCAAACAAATATTACGGGAGAAGCTAGGGGGGAGCGAATATGAATGAAAAATTGAAGCTGAAAGAAATCTTTGGTCAGATACAGGCGGAAGAGGAATTAAAAAAGAGTACGAGGGATTTTATCAAAGAGAAGACTAAGGGGTATACGGGGGGGAGAATGGGAAAGCACTATGGCATTTTGGCTGCTGTGTGCCTATGTTTCCTGTTTTTAGTATTTGGGGGACGCTGGCTTTATTTTATTCCGACAACAAAGATCAGTATAGATATAAATCCATCGATAGAGTTAAATATCAATCGTTTTGGCAGGGTGATTTCAATGGATGGATATAATAATGACGGGCGGGAATTGTTGGACGCGCTTAATATAAAATTTTTAAATTACAGTGATGCAATAGAACAAATATTTATAAATAAAAGAATTAAAGTTCTTTTGGCGGGGGACGAGATTATGACCATTACGGTTACGGGGGACAATCTGGTGCAGTCCGAGGAGATATTTTTGGGGATTGAAGCATGTACAGCAGGACGGAGGAATACGTATTGTTACTATGCTTCCACAAAGGAGGTTGACCAGGCGCATGAGGTTGGGCTTTCCTATGGTAAATACAGGGCGTTTTTGGAGTTGCAGGAACTTGACCCGGAGATTACGGCGGAGGAGGTAAAGGGGATGACAATGCGGGAGATTCGTGATTTGGCAGAGTATCTCTCCTCCGGCGGCACAGAAGAGATGCCGCCGGATACAAAGGGACACGGATATGGACACGGTCATGGATGGGGCAGAGGAAAGGGAAAAAGAGAAGAGTAACCGCGATTTATTCCGTATCCATCATTACTTCCCGGATGGACATTTGTTTAATTTTTCTTGCATAAATATATAAAATTAACTGATACAATATTGCAAAAGAGATAAGTGTGATAATAAATGCTGGGATATCAAAATGAAATTTTGGCACATTTTCAATCCCTGCAAAAACTACCGTGACCGCGATTTTAAGAAGGGCGTACTGGTAGATGGTGCCGAGCATAAAGCCGATAAGGGCGGGAGGGACATAGCCGCCAAGAATATTGCGGCTGCACTCCCTATGTGGATACCCAAATGCCCGCATTAGGGCGAGCGTCTTTAAATTGGCTTTTACGGCGGAAGTTATGGCAATAAAGAGGATGACAAAGGATAAAATCACCCCGATCAAAAAGATCATCAGTGCCATCATCCAGCTTGCCAATTCTTCCATATCAAAGGACATCTGCATCATCGAGGCATAACAAAATGACGCGAAACCAACAAAAAATACAAGGGATTTTCGCTGGCGGAGAGTGGATTGTTTCAGTTCCCGTAAAAATGGCAAGTCAGATTTTTGTTTTGCCATTGGGATGGAATATTTGGAATTTTTTGTAAAATTTATTTTTTTGGCAGCTTTGCCTTTTAATAAATCCAGAACTGGGGTTTTTAGCCGGAAATATCCGTATAGCACGGAGAGCAGGCAAAAAGCGATTGTCGGTAAGATCACAAGACAGAGAAAGAGAGTCGGATGAAAACCTATACTGATTTCCGGCAGCCCCCCTTCAGCATTTTGTGTGCGGTAAAACAGGGGCATTATTATATGTGCCCCAATATAGCCCGCCCCGGCACCGACAAATACACTTAACCCAAAGCCCGCAAATCTCCGGGCAATTTTAAGATTTGGATACCCCAATGCTTTTAAAATTCCAAGTATCTTTGTGTGGGTATCCACATAATGCCCAATATAAAAGCAGAGCATAATCGCTGAGGTAAGTAACAGGCAGCCGCCGGAGAGGGCACTGACCATTTTTCCGGTCATTACTTGTGCATTATAAAGTTTTCTTACCTCATCTTGTAAAATCCCACCTTCGATATATTTTAAGTCGATATTATAATTTAGAAAAGGTGTACATACAAAAACCGCACAAAAAGAGATAATAATAATGCCAAAGAATTTGAATATGTCCTGTTTCGCTACCATAATTCACCATCCAATCTCATATGCTGTTTTCCTTGTTTTATTCTGCCAGGTCTGCACGATTTTTCCGCTGTTCATACAGATTACTGTCCCCGCCATATCCGCGATATTGGTATTGTGTGTTACCATAATAACAGTAAAGTTTAATTCTTTTTGCAGTCTGGAAATATAGTCGAGTACCTGCCGCCCGGTTGTCTCATCGAGTGCGCCGGTAGGCTCATCAAGAAACAAAACTTCGGGCTTTTTTGCAAGTGCCCGGGCGATCGCTGCGCGCTGCTGTTCTCCGCCGGAAAGTTCATGCGGGTAGTTCAGGCGTTTTTCAGCGAGTCCCACCGCCTCAATAGTTTTTATGTAGTCATGGTTTTTGGCGAGGTCAGCACCCATTTTTACATTTTTCTCCACATTTAGATGGGGCAATAAATAATATTGCTGGAAGATAAAGGCGGTTTTTTCTTTGCGAAAATTTGTCCGCTCATCGTCGGAAAGCGCGGCGATATCGGTCTTGTCGTATAGGATTTTTCCGCTGTCCGGATATTCTAAACCGGAGATGATATTTAACAGCGTGGATTTGCCAGAGCCGGACGCGCCAAGGATAACGAAAAAATCGCTGTCGCTGATTGTAAGGGAAATTCCTTTTAGCACTTTGGTGCGGTTACTTGGAGACCCATAGGTCTTTTGGACATTTTCTACTTCTATCATTTTATTTCCCCCTATGCCCCTTTTATATTTTTTAGTAGAGAGATAAATATTTCCTTCATCCGCTCCCTGATCTCTTTGTCGGTAAAGGTGCAGACCTTGGTTGCGCACAGCGTGGCAATCCCATGGGTGTACACCCAGAGATGCTGGTAGAGTCTGTCCGCTTCCTCTTTGGTCAGATTGTAGGGTTCTTTTACCGAGCGCGAGATCTCATTATAATTCTCATCGATAACTGCCAGTATATGGTCGATACCAGTCAGGTTTTCCAACTCCGTCATAAATAATAATTGAAAAAATTTTGGCTCATTTTGGGCAAATTTAATATAGGCGGTGCCGACTCCCTGAAAGGCAAGCTGCTGTGAAAGTCCCTCCCTGATATATTCACGGTAGAGTGAGCGGATAGCGGCGATAAGAGCGGCATTTACCTCGTCCATATTTTGGAAGACCGTAAAGATCGGGCAGGCAGAACTGTTAAGCCGTCTGCCAATCTCCCTTGAGGTCACAGCCTCCATTCCCTGCTCACGGACAATCTGCATAGCGGCTTTTATAATCTCTTCCTGTGTAAATTTTGCTTTCGGCGGCATAATACATTCCTTTCTGCCTGTTTTATAACAGGCGTTCTAAATCATACGCTCTATTATAGAGCATTAAAAATGGTTTGTCAATCTTGATTTTTTATTTTGGTTAAATTTCATGTGCTGCATTCTGCTTTGGTTATAACTTCCTGCGGATGAGCCCACCGGAAATCTCGATGAGCAAACAGCGGGGGAGATTACAAGGATACTGAAAGAGTGCGCCCATAAGATGAATAAATGTGTTATCGTGGTCACACATTCCGGGGAGTTGGCAGGATCGGCGGATGTGATACTGCGGCTAAGAAAAGGGGAGCTGAGGGAGGAGAAAAACAGATAGAAAATTTTGTCAATTGCGACAAAATGACCTTGCTGTTCTCCAATAAAACCATTGCAGATAAATGAACTTTGGGCTATACTATAAGAAGGCAATAGCCCAAAAAGATGCAACAGGGAGGGCAGTATGAGTACAGAACAAAGAAATGCTGCGCAGCAGGAGATGGTGCGCTGGCTTTGTAATTCGAAAGAGTTTGGCAGAGAGCCTGCACAGATTGAATGTGCGGGGAAATTTGAATTGCAGGGGATGCGCTATTATGTGTTCCGGTATAAAAGACAGCTTCCCGACAAGTGGACATTAGGGGTCTGTGGAGGATTTGAGGGGGAAGCGTTAGAAAATTGCGGATATGTCTTTAGTGAGCAGGAAGAATACGGCGAGGAGGATGTATCAAAGCGAGCCGCCCGGCTGGTCAAACATGTGCGCAGTTATTGGGAGGAACAGGAGAAAATGGAGGAAGAACAGAAAAAGAGACCGGGAGATTTTGTAAATCTTGTATTGCTTGAGGATACCGAGTGGAACAAGAAAATCTTAAAAAAAGAACTGGAAGAAAAATGGAAGATTACAGACAAAAAGGATTTTGTGTCCGAGGAGGAAAATCTCTATCGTTTTGGCTTTCGGGGAGCGACAGTTACTGTGGAGATGGTGCCAACAAGAATTTCGGGGGATGAGGTGGACTATGGCGCGAGGAAAAATCATACCTGGCGCAGTGCATCTTCCGCTGTTAAACGCCATCGTGCATATCTGTCCGTAATGGTGAAACATGGAAAACTTCCGTCGATTGAGAGCGGTATACTGCTGGTGAAGACCGTGGCAGCATGCTGTTCTTTGCCGGGAGTTCTCGGCGTGTATGCGAACGGGACAGTTTATCAGGTGGAGCAGTACAAACATTTTTCCGGTATGGCACGCGCGGGAGTTTTCCCCGTTCAAAATCTGGTATGGTTTGGACGCTATAATGGAAAGAAGGGACTTTGCGGCTATACTTTTGGGCTGAGTCAGTTTGGGTATGATGAAGTTGAGGTACTTAACAGTACAGCCAGTGAGCAGGAATTGGATGATTTTTTGCTGGCACTTACAAATTATATTATTTATCATAATGTAGTCTTAAAACATGGAGAGAACATTGGATTTCAGTCCTGGCAGAAACTTCCTGTCACGAAAAGCAGGGGGGTGGCTGTGCCGGGAGAATCGATAAAAATTGGATTTCCGGGGGTGAAAACTGCGTCAAAAACGGGATATTTTGGATATGTGGGCAAGATATAAAAAGAATTTCCAATAATTTTTAAAAGTAAAGGAAGAGGTTATGGATAAAAAATATTTAACGCTCCTCGCAAAAGAATATCCAAATATTGAAAGCGCGGCAAGCGAGATGGTAAATCTCTCTGCCATTCGAAGTCTCCCCAAGGGAACGGAATATTTTTTCAGTGATCTGCACGGGGAGTATGAGGCTTTTCTTTATATGATTAAGAGTGCATCGGGCATTATCCGCCGAAAAATTGATTTAACACTTGGCAAGACCGTATCAAGTGCAGAGCGGGAAGCACTTGCAAATTTGATCTATGATCCGGAAAAGGAATTAAAGCGTTTAAAACAGGCGGAGGCAATTACGGATGAGTGGAAGCGTTTGACCATTTACCGGCTGATTCTTGTCTGTGAAGTGATCTCGGCAAAATATACGCGATCGCGCGTGCGCAAAAAGATCCCTAAAGGGCTTGTCTATATTGTAGATGAGCTTTTAAATGTCACGGACGATGTAAATAAGGACTATTATTTTGAAAAAATTATCAATACAATTATTGAGACGGATATCGTGGATAGTTTTGTCACTTCCCTGTGCCGTCTGATCCATTCGCTTGCCATCGACAAGCTGCATATTATCGGCGATATTTTTGATAGGGGACCGCGCCCGGATATTATTATGGAAGAGCTGCTCCTAATGCATGATGTGGATATACAGTGGGGAAATCATGATATTTCCTGGATCGGTGCGGCAGCGGGGAATGCGGCATTGGTTGCCAATGTGATCCGGATTTCGGTCAAATACAATAATTTTGATTTGTTGGAGGATGGATATGGGCTTAATTTAAGGGCATTGGCTGTCTTTGCAGGCGAGACCTACAAGGAAGATGCGTGTACCCTGTATTACCCGCAAACATACGACGACAATATTTACGATCCGATCGATGCGCACCTGGCAGCGAAAATTCACAAGGCGATCGCCGTGATCCAGCTAAAACTTGAGACGCAGTTAATTCACCGCCATCCGGAGTGGGGGATGGAGAACCGCGATCTTTTTGGAAATGTAGATTTTTTGACTGGTACAGTGGAGGTTAATGAAAAAAAATATCTGCTTCGCGACAGATATTTTCCTACCGTGGATCCAAATGATCCATCAAAACTTTCGGATGCGGAGAAGGAACTGATGACCATTTTAATCAATTCGTTCGGACACAGCGGAAAGCTTCGCAAGCATATCCGGTTTCTGCTCTCAAAGGGAGCGACCTACAAGATCTGCAATGGAAATTTACTTTTTCATGGCTGTATCCCCATGGATTCTTCCGGGGAATTAATGTGTGTGAATATCGGAGAAAAAAGATTTTGCGGAAGGGCACTTTTGGATGAGATCAATCTGATGGTGAACCGGGCTTATTTTACGAAGGATGAAAGTGCGGACTACGAGCGGGATTTTATGTGGTATCTCTGGTGCGGTGCGGGGTCTCCCCTCTATGGCAAAGATAAGTTAGCTTTTTTTGAGCAGTATTTTATAGGGGAAGAGGAATGCAGCAGAGAGTATTATAATGATTATTATAAATATATCGAGGACTCTGAAGTCTGCAAGAAAATTTTGCGCCATTTCTCCATCAATGAGGAAAGAGGACATATTATTAACGGTCATGTTCCTGTGAAAATTAAGGATGGGGAAAGTCCGGTGAAGGCGGATGGCAAGCTTTTTGTGATTGATGGGGGAATCTCAAAGGCATATCAAAAGACCACGGGAATTGCAGGTTATACACTGATCTATGATTCTCACAGTTTAAGTCTTGCCGAACACAAACCTTTTGTGCAGGGAGATAATAAAGAAACTCCGATGATCCGAGTAGTGGAAAAACTTGGAAGCCGCGCAAATATTTCGGATACAGATAAGGGCGCGGAGCTTTTGGAGCGCGTTGAGGATTTGAACGAACTGCTTCGGGCATATCGGAACGGGGATATCAAAGAAAATTCGGATTGAGTAAATTCTACAATAAAGCGATAAGGGAGATAATTTTTCTATGGATGGGCGTGCGAATTAGCAGAACGGATTCGCACGCCTACAATTTTATTGAGAGAAATAAGTTATCGAGGCGACCGCAGATAAGGCATCGAAAAATAGGAAGAGTTCTCTATGATTTACGGGGACGAAATGGATAAAAATTCAAGTTTAATATCCGTGGAAACGCGGTACCAATCGTCCTCGCCAAAACCGCTTGCCCCATAGTAAATGTAAATTCCATCCGATGATTTTAATTTGGAGATAGGAATACTTGTCGTGAGCAATACAGTTTCTGTCACATCCACTTCTTTGCAGTCATGGGATTTTTCCATAAGAAGAAAATCCTCCATTGCCTTTGCCTTTTTCTTTTTTTCCTTTTTGCTATCATTTTCATTGTTCTCGTAGGCAGTATGATAGACGTAAATTTCCTGGTTTCCATCGTCCTTTTCTCTGACCTTGCAATTTATCTCAAGCAGAGCAGTATTGTATCCAAATTTTTCTAACAGTTCAAAATCAAATTTCTTTAGAGAGAGGCTATCGCAGATATATTCATCCTTAAATCTCTGTTCAAACGGACTTAAATCATCATGAATACATACCTCCTGCTCATTTAAATTTGCCTTCGCGCTGATGGGAAGAGTTTTTAGTTCCAGCATGATTTTCGAGCTGTTGGCAAAAATATCGGAGTCCCGGAAAGTCGCCTCGTTTAAGAGTACTTTGTCTTTGGAAGCGAGATCAGCCAGAGAGAGATCCCCATAGGAAACGGAGTAGATCAGTTCATTTTCATTTACAATTTTTCCTAGAGGAAGTGCTTCCAGCAGATCAGTATCATAGGAGAGATTGATATTTTGAATACCGTACTGACTTCCGCTCTCACCGTTGCAGGTAAAGTTTAGAATATAATTTTTTGGTTCATACCACGCATACAAAACTAAATCGGATACAAGTTCTGTGCATACTTTTCCGGAAATATCAATATATTGTTCCCCGCCATCGCTCTGCTTGTCATAACAGCCAATAAAATCATATCCCAAAAGCTGGGTGAATGAATTTAAATCCAGTGTCTGCCCTTCAAAAAGATCTAGTTCCACGCGGGTGCCCTTGGAGAGATTGTCATAGATGACCGCGTGGTAAACTGGTGCGGGTGTGGGTGTTGGAACGGGGGTGGAGGAGGGAGCGGCGGAGGGACTGGTATTTATCGGACTGTTTGTATTTGTCGGGGGAGTTTTCCCATCCGTCTCAGGGGAATTAGCTGATGCTTCTCTGTTCCCACAGGCACTAAGACCGAGTCCGAGTGCGGCAGTTAAAAGAAGGAAACAGACTTTTTTGGTGCAGGGAGAATGGTAGGATTTTTTCTTAAAATACTTAATTTTACACTTCATCAGGGAATTCCTCCTATTTAAAATTCCGTAAAATCCCTCCAGGTACTAAAAGAGATTTTACTGTTTTTATTTTTGGGGTTTGTGGGCGGGCAGCAGCTTTTTTATGATTAGGCAGATGCGCTGTGCGACACAAAGCACAGTCACGATAATCAGCACAATCACAATCGCTTTTAAAGGCAGGGGAAGTTCCTTAAAAATTCCAGCAAACAGGTTTCCCACAAAACCAGTTGCTGTCGAAACTGCGCCGGAAACCATTGTTCCAAGGGATTCAAGTGTGAAAGAGAGAGAATCCGCAGTCTGCTTAAACAGGCTTTCCGTCCGGTCTTTTTCCCTCTGTGCAAGCACTTCCATATCCACCAGTGTATCCGTCTGTACGGAATATTTTTTGCCCTGATACTTGTACTTCATGCTGACAGCAGAAAAGTCTTCCACCAGGGTATAGTCGATCTCGCAGGAATCGGAAAAAAGGCTGTTGGTGTAACTTTCACAGTAGCGATAGCCGTTAGTGTCCCCGAAATGAACTACCCAGTCGTACCCCGCCTGTTTTGCGGTGGAGAGGGTATTGGCATTTGACATTTTGTTGTTTTTGTCATCCGCATTTTCCTTTAGTTCGACTTCGCTCAACTTGTAGATCGTATTGTATATGTAGGGGCTGTCATTGCTGTTATAATCGCGGTATGCATTGACTTCGATCGTTTCCGGCGTGACGCGCTGAATTTTTTTTTCCGTTCTTGTAAGTTCTGCCTCTTTATAGTCTTTTTGCGCGCCTTTAAATTTGTATTGGTTAATAGTATAGTCAATCACAATCTCCGTGATTTCGTCGGGGGTGAAATAATGATCGATCTCGCGGTCAAAACAGTTGAAAGCGAAATAGTAAAAGGAACGCTGGTCGCCGTCTTTTACCTCTGTATTGTTCCAGAAATTGTTCCAGGCATCACGGATCAATCCCCTCTCATTTTCAAACTGGTAGATGCTTTCTAAGAGCATTCCGGTCAATACAATATGATTAACTGTTTCCTGCTCAAAAAAATATTTTCCTTTCTCCG
>CAJUCG010000096.1 GCA_910585065.1 uncultured Lachnospiraceae bacterium | reverse complement strand
GGCTCTTCGCGCTCCGGTGGAATCCAATCCGAAATTAAGCCTATACCGCTCCAGGAAACAAGCTGATAATCCGCGTCAAGTGCCTTTGCTGTGCGCAGCGCGTAATTTTTAAATGGATTTTCCTGCGGGGTGTTAAATACATCCACATTCCAGACTCCCTCGATCCCGTAGCCACAGGTAATAGAATCCCCAATAAATTCCAATTTCCGTTTTTTCTCCGGCAATGGACGGAGTTCTGCCCCATCATCGACAAGCAGATAGCGAATTCCCATCGCGCCGAATGCCACCTCAGAGTATTTTACAATGTGAATGGCAAGTTCACCGGGCAGCAGGTCCGCCGTCACCCCTTTTGCCGCTGCGTATGCTGCGCGATCAAATAGCTCGTACTCTTTTTCTTCCTCCTTTAGCGGAAAACGGCAAAACGGCTTCTCATCGTCCCCGACAAATACCCCCGCCCAGCCTTCTCTTCCTTCCTCTTTTCGCCAGTCATCCGTCACGATATCCGCCACAATCCGATCGCCGCTGTAATAAAAGCCAATTTCCGAGGCGGAGTATCCAAGGTAGCAGATCCCATCATGATATAAAATCCTGCCAAGAGGTCTGACTTTTTTATTTTCCCCTGTAATAAATTCCTTTTTCATCATGTCCCCCAAAACTATATATTTTCATTATTTATCACTTATTTTCTTAATATTTATATTTTGTTATTGTGCTATTTTTATTATAAATTTGTTTTATTATGCCAGGATTCTGCCCGCACCGTCTTTATCCCGCCCGCCGGAAGACAGATCTCCATTTCTTTTTCCTGGTATACAAATCTTGTATTAAACTCTGCCTTTGCGCGCACAGTAAATTCTTCTAGATCGCCGTCCCTCCAGACTAAATCAACTTCCGCCCCGCCGCGCACACAGAGTCCATCTGCCCTGCCGGAAGCAAATGCCTTTGGGATGGCTGGCAATAACACCACGCGCTTGCTTGTACTCTGCACTAACATCTCAGCAATTCCCGCTGCCCCGCCAAAATTTCCGTCAATCTGGAACGGCGGATGATTGTCGAACAGATTTGGCAGGGTGGAACGCTGATAGAGCGCGAGCAGATTTTCATATGCCTTTTCCCCGTCCCAGAGCTTTGCATAATGATTGATAATCCATGCACGGCTCCATCCGGTATGCCCGCCGCCGTGTGAGAGCCTCTCCTCTAGCGTTATGCGTGCCGCCTCCGCAAGCTTTGGTGTCCCATCCACTGTGATCTGGTCGGACGGGTGCAGTCCGTACAAATGCGAGATATGCCTGTGCCCTGGCTCCGCCTCCTCGTACTCTTTATCCCACTCAAGAATCTGTCCTCTGCTTCCAATCTGCATTGGCACTAATCTGCTTCTCGCCTCATCAAACCGCGCGGTCAGCTCATCTTCAATTCCAAGAAGTCCTGCTGCCTTGATACACTGCGTAAACAGATCGCGCAGAATTTGATTGTCCATCGTGACCCCCATGCCACACGCACCGCGCACACCGCTTGGAAGAATATAGGTATTTTCCGGGGAAACTGACGGGCAGGTCTTTAAATATCCTTCATGCTCTATCATAAAATCAAGGAAAAACAATGCTGCCTCCCTCATCACGGGGTAATATTCACGCAGAAATTCCCTGTCCCCTGTGTACTCATAATGTGTCCAGAGATGTGTACACAGCCATGCTGCCCCCATCACCCAGTATGAACCCGGCACCCACAGATCCTGCACCGCAGTATCACCCCAGAGATCGGTATTATGATGCGCCACAAATCCACGGCACCCATACATTTTCCGCGCTGTTTCCCGCCCATTTGGAAGCATCCGTTTTAAGTGATCAAACAGCGGCAGATGGCACTCGGAAAGATTTCCATTTTCCGCGATCCAGTAATTCATTTCCGTATTGATATTGATGGTGTATTTGCAGTCCCAAGGCGGGAGCATATCCTTGTTCCAAAGACCCTGCAAAGTCGCTGGTAACGTCCCCGGACGGCTGCACGAAATTAAGAGATAACGCCCGAAATTAAAATACAATTCCGTAAGTCCGCGATCCTCCGGTTTTATCTCCTTAAGCCGTCTATTTGTAGGAATTGCATCAAAAGCGGGCTCCGCGCACAAATCAAGTTTTACACGCTCAAAAAGTGCTTTGTAATCCGCAGTATGACGCTCCTTTAATTGTACAAAAGAATACTGCATTGCATCTTCCAGTTTTTTCCATATACTCTCTTTTAAATTCCAGAACCGGAAAGTTGTGCCTGCGCAAAACAGCAATGTAATTTCCTTTGCCCCATGAATAATTAGTCGCTCTCCAATTCCCTGAATACTTGCAGCATTGCTTGCGGCTACAATGCGCCCGCGCAGCATCATATTCAAATCAAGCCCGTCCCCGCCCAGTTTCGCACCAAGCATAATGGTATCATCCGCGTATTTTCCGGTATAGTCATAAAATTTATGCCTTGTCATCAATGTATTTAAATTCATTCCCGCCGGATCATCTGTCTCAAAGTGCATCACAATCACATCGTCCGCTGCGGTTGCAAAAATCTCGCGCTGATGCCTATAGCCATTGATTTTAAAACTTACCGTATGTATAGCATCCGCCAGTTCAAGTTCTCTTTTGTAGTCCGTCACTTCGCCGCCAAGTCCTGAAAAATACAAGTGAATATCGCCGAGTGTCTGATAGGGACGCTGGCTCTGTGGTGTGCCAGAAAGAGCGTTGACCATCAGTTCCTCCGCCTGCGGAATCTGCCCGTTTATAATATATTCCCGAATTTTCGGCAAATTTTTTAACGCGTCCGGATTATTGCGATCCATCGGACCGCCATACCAGACACTATCCTCATTGACCTGCAAATGCTCCTCATAAACCCCGCCAAAAATCATCGCGCCAAGCCTTCCGCTGCCGATAGGCAACGCCTCATTCCAATCGGAAGCTGGCTCAGTGTACCAAAGTTTTGTACTCATTGTCCCCCTCCAAAATACCTCTTTTTTATTCTTTCCCTCTGCACATCCCAATTTGCGTAATCCTTGCAGCAAATTCTGCGTGCAATTTTGCCGTACCGCCCTTTTCTGCCAAAAATTTTTCGCAGATTGTGATGTGCAGAATAACAGAATAATTCTTTATATTTTCAGATACATTTTAGCAAATTTCCGCACCGGATGGCATTTTCTTCTCCGGCACCATCAATGCCAACTCTCCATTCTCATCTTCCGCACATAAAAGCATTCCCTCGGAAACTATCCCCGCTAGGGTTGCAGGTTTTAGATTTACTAGTACCATCACTTTTTTTCCGACCATTTCCTGCGCAGAATAATGCGCTTTGATACCAGAAACAATCTGTTTTACCTGGCTTCCAATCTTTACCTGAGAACAGAGAAGTTTCTTTGATTTCTTTACTTCCTCGCACGCGATAATCTCGCCTACCTGAAATTGAAGTTTTGCAAAATCATCATAGGTGATCTCCGGCTTTGGCTCAATATCAATAACGGACTGCGTATCTGTAGCTTCTGCCGCCGACTGCCCTGTCCCGCAGTCTTCAGAATTCACCACACCCCCTGCCCCGTTGTCTTTTGCTTTGCCTCCCGCTTCTTCTGCCGCCGCTTCTGCCTTTTGTGCCTCGGTAATCCGACTTGCTTTCTCCTGCACTTCCTTCATCTCAAGCCGCGCAAATAAAATTTCCGGTGTTTTTGTTACCTTTGTCCCAGAAACATAACTGCCAAATTTTTTACACTCATCAAAGCTTCTTTTTTCTGCATTTAACTGCAACAAAATTTTCTCCGTGGTTTCCGGCATAAATGGCCCAAGAAGCGAGGAGCCGATGGCAATACTCTCCACCAAATTGTAAAGCACGGTCTTTAGGCGTGCCTGTTTTGCCTCATCCTTTGCCAGTGCCCATGGCATTGTCTCATCAATATATTTATTGCAGCGTTTAAACAGGACAAAAATCTCTGTGATTGCGTCCGCCACGCGCAGTTCCTTCATCTTGTCTGCCACGCGCTCTGCCGTGCCTGTTGCAACGGCTTTTAAATCAGCATCCACTTCCTCGGCTGCGCCCGCATCCTCCACTGCGCCGTCAAAATATTTGTTTGACATAGAGATTGTGCGGTTAACTAAATTCCCTAAAGTATTCGCCAGATCTGAATTGACGCGCTCTACCATAAGTTCCCAGCTCACTGCGCCATCATTGTCAAACGGCATTTCATGCAATACAAAATAGCGCACTGCATCCACACCAAACAATTCTACCAGATCATCCGCATACAGAACATTGCCGCGCGATTTGCTCATTTTTACACTCTTTCCGCTCTCGTCCATGCGAAGCAGCCACGGATGCCCAAAAATCTGTTTTGGCAGCGGCACATCAAGTGCCATCAGCATAATCGGCCAGTAGATGGTATGGAAGCGCAAAATATCCTTGCCAATCAAATGCAAATCGGCAGGCCAGAATCTTTTAAACTGTTCTGATGATGGTTCATCCGGATCATAGCCAATTCCAGTAATATAATTCGAGAGTGCGTCAATCCATACATAGATCACATGCTTGTCATCAAAATTTACTGGAATTCCCCATTTAAACGAGGTGCGCGACACACAGAGATCTTGCAGCCCCGGCAGAAGGAAATTATTCATCATCTCGTTTTTGCGCGATACCGGCTGAATAAATTCCGGGTGCGTATTAATATGCTCGATTAAACGATCAGCGTACTTGCTCATACGGAAGAAATAAGCCTCCTCCTTCGCCGGCTTTACCTCCCTGCCGCAGTCCGGACATTTGCCGTCCACAAGCTGCGATTCCGTCCAAAAAGATTCGCATGGCGTGCAGTACAGCCCTTCATAGGAACTTTTGTAAATGTCGCCCTGATCGTAGAGTTTTTTAAAGATTTTCTGCACTTTTCTCTCGTGATCCGTATCCGTCGTGCGGATAAATTTATCGTAGGAAGTATTCATTAAATCCCAAATTCTGCGAATTTCTCCGGCAATACCATCCACAAATTCTTTTGGTGTGATATTTTGCTCCGCCGCCTTCTGCTCAATTTTTTGACCGTGTTCATCCGTGCCGGTCTGAAAATAGACATCATAGCCCTCCAAACGCTTGTAGCGCGCGATGCTGTCCGCCAGTACTGCCTCGTAAGTGTTGCCGATATGAGGTTTCCCGGAAGTGTAAGCAATCGCCGTTGTGATGTAGTAAGGTTTGTTCTCCATAATTTACCCCCTTTAAGATTTTTAGTTAGGATTTTTAATTCCATAAAAAAACTCCTGCCTCTATCTTTCCCGATAAAGACAGGAGTAATCTCCCGTGGTACCACTTTATTTCGCGTATTTTTCACAAAATACGCCTCGTCTGCTGCTATCATAATCATGACCTACAGCATATCGCGCTAACGGACGCATCCGTCGCAGCCTAAGCTTACCCGAAAGGGACAATCCTCGACTGCGCAGCTCCAGAACCATTTTCCGAAATTTCCCCTTCTCCCGCTCTCAGCAAGACAGTATAACCGTCTGCGGAATTCTCTGTAAAAGCTTTCACTCCGTACTCTTTCTTTCTCTGCCTTTATTATATTCCCTGCGAAAGCTTCCTTCCGCAACTTTATGATAGAATAACATCGGTTATGCAATTTGTCAAGGAAAAACAAAATTTATTTCTTATTTCCAATCTTTTTGTTGATTTTTTGAACATCGTTCAGTATAATAAAACCTGAACAATGTTTAAGGAGAATGATATGGACAGCAAAGAAACCATTATTCAAACCACGATGGAACTTATTGTCGAAAAAGGTGAACATCTAAATGATATTACCGTGCGCGAGATCTGCAAAAGGGCAGATGTAGGGCTGGGACTTATCAACTATCATTTCGGACACAAAGAAAAACTAATTGAACTCTGTATCGAGCGCGTTATCAATGGAATCGTTGACAAATTCCACTCAATTCAGGAAAAAATAGAGGGACTTACCCCATTTGACAAATTAGATTACCTTGGAAATCTGACACTTACCTTTTTGTTCGAACATTATACAATATCAAAAATATCAATTCTTGGAGATATGAGTGAACCAAAGGAGGATGATAATACACACAGAACCTATCTTGCTTACCTGCCGCTTGTATCCGCCTGTCGTCCGGACTGGGATACAGAAACGACGCAGCGCAAAACATTTCTTTTAATCACAATTATGCAGCAATCATTTTTACGCCATAAAATGATTCTTAAACTTCTGGGAATTGATCTGACAGAGGAAGGACAGCGCAGGGCATTTCACTCAAAAATATTACATGATCTTTTGGAGGTATGATCTATGAAAATTACAGTGATAAACGGAACAGAAAAACAGGGTGTAACTTATCGCCTAAAGGAAATCTTTCTGGAAAATTTCCGGGCAAATGCGGAAATCACAGAATATTATCTGCCCAAAGATTGCCCCGCATTTTGTATGGGATGTGCAAACTGCATACTAAAGGGTACTCATACGTGCAGGGATGCCGCGTTTATACAAAAAATTGTAACCTCCCTGCTAGAGAGCGATCTGATTGTGATGACCTCCCCCGCTTATGTAATGCACGCGACGGGCGCGATGAAAGCATTGCTTGACCACCTTGCCTATTTATGGATACCTCACCGCCCCGATCCCAAACTATTTACAAAACGTGCGGTGATTATTACGCAATGCCTTGGAGCGGGGGCAAGATCGAGTGCAAAAGACATAAAACACAGCCTTTCTTGGTGGGGTATTTCTGAAATTGAGATCTTTACTGGCAGACTTATAAATAATATGGTATGGGAAAACCTCACCGAAAAAAAACGTGTAAGCCTTACGAAAAAAATAAAGCACCTGTCAGAAAAACTTTCTGCCATCGATTATAAAGCCCCTGCAAGAGTAAAGGCAATTACAAAAATTAAATTCCTTTTCTGCCGCAAAATACAACAATCACTACATAAAGACGATCCTGAATATCTCGATGGAAAATATTGGGAGGAAAAAGGATGGCTTGCAAAGAACAGACCCTGGAAAAAGGAAAGGTAGCTGTGCATAAGGGAATCCTTGTCATCAGAGGTGTTTAGATTTTTTGACAGCCAGTCAATAGTCTTCTTAAGAGTAATATTTTTTAAGGAACGGGCAATCTCACTCAGGTGCAGCTTGTGTCCGGCAAGGATGCCATAAACCATTTGGTGTATGGACTTCTCTCGTGAACGTTTTAAGTCTTTTGAAATTTTCCCCAGAAAAATTTGTAAAATCCCGTTTAATTTCATCCCCCAATCTGCTATAATTAATCATGCAAAAATACTTCTTTGTATAGTTGTTTGTGGTGATTCAATTATAACAAAGATCCAGTGTTTTTGCATTTCTTATTTTATTGGAAAGAAAATACACTTAGTAAAAAAATAAGAAGACTCAAAGTATCTGGTTATTGCAATTTTCAAAACTATATGCTATAATAATTGCGTACATTATTTATTTTTTGTATGCTGAAAGTTGGTGTCCGCTTGAATAAAAAGGAAATTTTAAAAAAAGTAATTGAAAATAACAACGGCATTGCAAGAACTTCAGATTTTGCCGCTAACGGGATAGATAAATATGAAGTAGTAGCTTTCTGTAAAGAAGGCATTATCAAAAGGATTCGCAGAGGCTTTTATCAGCTTCCACAGAGTAATAGCACGCCGGAGGAGCAGTTGATACGAGAACTCCTTCCGCAGGGAGTTATTTGTGTAGAATCCGCTCTGTTCCATTACGGATATAGTGATTTTTCCCCTCGTAAATGGTCAATTGCTGTGCCGAGAACAGCGACCCGTGCCGTAAAGAACATTGAAGAATTCCCGATGAGAGCCTACTATATTCAAAGGGACTTTTTAGATATAGGTAAGTCTACAGGCAATTTTAACAATATAGTATTGCCTGTGTATGACCGTGAGCGAACAATATGCGATTGCTTTAAGTACCGCACAAAACTTGACAACGAAATTTTTAATAAGGCTGTCAATGCTTATGCTGTTGATAAAAAAAAGAACCTTGCAAATTTGTCTAAGTATGCAAAGGAAATGAAGCTTTATACAAAGGTTATGAATGTAATGGAGGTATTGCTTAATGGCTGATATGGCGGCATCTGTGCTTGCAAAATTGAAAAACAAAGCAAAAGAAAGCGGGCGAAGCTATCAGCTTTGTCTGCAACTCTTCTGTCAGGAAGAATTTCTGCGCCGTTTGGAAAAGTCAAAGTATGCTGATAACCTCGTGTTGAAAGGCGGCTTATTCCTCTATTCCCTTACTGACTTTGATAGCCGAGTAACAGTTGACGTGGATTTTTTGCTTCGGCAAATACCCAATATACCAGAACAGTTAAAGAGTGTCCTTGAGGAAATTATTGCAGTTCAAACCGGCAATGATTTTGTGACCTTTGAGATAAAAGATGTTGCGCCTATTGCCGTCGCGAAGAAATATGCTGGTATAGGTGCTTCGATAGTTGCTCATATTAAAAACACACGCACACCATTTGGCATTGATTTCGGCGTTGGAGATGTCATTGTGCCGAAACAAGAAAAGCGGAAAATTCCCACCCAGCTTGACGATTTTACCGCACCCACAGTCAATACTTATTCTATTGAAACGACTATTGCTGAGAAAATTGATGCAATCCTCAGCCTGATGGAATTTTCTAGCCGCATGAAAGACTATTATGATATTTATTATCTTGTTAATAAGTTTGATTTTGGCGGTAAGATTCTGACGGAAGCACTCAGAAAAACCTTTGCGAACCGTGAACACAATTTCACAGCAAAGCAATTTGAACAGGTTATGAGTTTTGACGAGGATGTGGCAATGCAGAAGAAATGGAAAGCTTTTATCCGTAAAATTGACACTAAAACCGATGATTACAGCACTGTGCTGAAAACAATAAAAACGTTTCTCGCAAAGCCATTCATGGCAACGTTAGAAGCAACTGAGTTTTCAGAGCAGTGGATTGCTGCTGAAAATCAATGGATGAAGGAAGTGTAATCAATGCCTAAAATAATGGGCGGATGACATCGCCTACAACAAGCGGGCTTTTCCGTTGTGGCGGGGCAAATAAGTATTGGCTGCTGCAAGCGTGAAAGTTTGTCTATTATGTATAAACTAAATCCGTATTTACAACTTCCATCACTCTACCGCGAATGTTATTCACATCCGTTCAAGTTGCTTATCAGCTTTTAACTGTTCAGTAACACCCTCACACTCTGTCATTTGCTTAACAGGTATAAAATAATCCCCTTGCTTTTTGTATGTACCAAAGGGATTTCAATTTAACGAATGTGCGATTTCATTTTTGAACATAAAGAAGGACAGCATAAAAGCATTTCTGCCTTTTATGCTGTCTTTCGCCTTTGCAATGCCCATAAAGTTGTACTTCTTTATGTGGCGTTATCATTCCCCATTCTCTCTTTTGTTTTCCTAATACCGCTATTTATTTTACGACCACCGTGCAAACCGCAGTTTTTCCATTCGTTGTCTTTACGGTAATCTTTGCCTTTCCCACAGCAATCGCTGTCACCTTGCCGCTTTTTACGGTTGCCACCTTCTCATCGCTGCTTGTCCAAGTACAAATCGCATAAGTATCTGTCGGCTCAAAGCTTGTCTTTAATCTATAAGTTTTTCCTTTTTTAAGTGTAATGCTTGTCTTTGATAATGTGACTTTTTCCGGAAGTTTTTTGACCGTCACTGTGCAGACTGCCTTTTTGCCGCTTGTTGTTTTTACGGTAATCTTTGCCTTTCCCACAGCAACTGCTTTTACCTTGCCATTTTCCACAGTCGCTATTTTTTCATTGCTGCTTGTCCACAGATAAGTGATTCCTGCTGCCTCCGCCGTCGGACTCACCTTAAGTGTATGGGACTTTCCCGGATTTAGTGTGATGCTGTTCTTATTCAGCTCTATCACTTCCGGCTCGCCCTTTACCACAAAGGTATAAGTCTTTGTCAGGGAATCATCATAAAGATGACGGATAGTCAATACATGCTGCCCCGGCTTTTGAAAACGGATTATTCCCATTCTCTCCGTATAAGAATTTGCACTCTCCTCTATTTTCATCGCATCCGGATCTGAACATTCCAACAAAATCTCCAAGCATTGTTCCTCGGTTGAGGTTTCCTCTTTAAGCTTCTGTGTAACCCAGTAATTTATGTAATCTCCCACCTTGAATGGGTTAGCAATTGCTGACACATAATATTTGTCCGTACTGTCCTGCCTTCTCCACCAAGCTACTATGGAAGCCGGAGTATCAATATTTTTCTTTTTTCCACATTTAAGACATTGCAGGAAAGCTATGTGATTCTTTACCTTCTTACATTCCCAATCATGTCCATTCTCCACCAGAGTTTTTTTGTTTTTGGAAATATCTGACAAATCAATCTCATAAAAATCTACTGTACTGTTAGTCCAGGTATACCACACAAGTTTCCCGTTATAGACTAACGGTAAACAGTCGGAAAGTTCTCCGGTAAACTTATAGATTTTTCCTGCCGAATTTCCATCCCCATCGATCTTAGTATAAAATACAGAATCTTCAAGGGTCCACAGCAATATAAATTCATTTGTATCTATTTTTACAAGATGTGGGGTGGACACACTTTTATCGTCTGTGTCATAACTTGTAATCTGTTTTAATGTGACCGCTCCATCCGCTTTAGATACTGCGGAGATAAAAATATTTCTCGTGTTATCCGAACGGTTAAAATCAATCTTGTTTCCGGCAATGATCCATGCCGTATCCGAGATTTCGAAGCCTCCGATCGATACTCCGGTATCATTGTCCCCTATCGCCCCAGGAATTTCCAGTGCTGTATAATCCGTTGAATATCCTGTATCACTGTCACTTTCTGTAATTACTACAGCGCGAGGATAAGCATCACCATGATCTACCGAAACAATCTTTCCATTATCATTTTTAATAAATTGATTAAAAGAATGGCTGACATAACCATATGGATGAAATTCAACCTTTACATAGGAATTTGTGATCTGCATTGTATCAGTATTTAACTGTATTGTCACATTTGCCTGATGATTTTTTCCATCCGAAGAAGTATACATTTTATGACAGGTGCGAATAAACAAATAATTGTCCGCCTCCGCCATCCTCGCAGAGCCTGCATCAAATGGCACAGTGGTGTTGCAATCGTACAGCCCCGCCGATCCAAGCCGTTTCCAGTTCTTATCATATTTTGTGATCCGATAGCATTCCACAGAGGCGGACTCCTCTTTATTTTTCTGTCCGGTCAAAATAAAATAATTGTCCTCACTTGCATAAAATCCACCAAATATCGGAAGTTCCTGGGAGATCCTTTCTACGCGAAGCAGCTGGTAGGAGGCATCATAATACTCTGCCAGATAGCCGTCATTCGCATCCACATATTGAAAACGCATCAGAGAGCCATCCTCACACAGGATCAAATAGGACTTTACCGTATCTGCCCATCTAGTGTAATCTTGTCTGTCTTTATTTTTCCCGGAATACTCCGCGCAGGTGACCACCTCTTTCG
>CAJUCG010000095.1 GCA_910585065.1 uncultured Lachnospiraceae bacterium | reverse complement strand
ATAATATGCGGCTGGGCACAGTATAATCCGCAAAGGAGTCAAATTTCCACACAGGCACAACAAAGAGCACTTGTACCTGTGTAATAGACAGCTACAAGTGCTTTTGATCGTCGTCCCTGTATGTGGCAAACAAAACAAAAGCTTTCATCGCAATATACTCCTTAAATGCTTTAGTGCCCTAAGATTAGCACAGGGAAAGAATTTTGTCAACTGTAAATTATTCGGTTCAAAAATTTTCTTGTATTTTTTACCGGACGTGCTATACTAAATGCTGAGCAGATAAATATTAAATTAGGGGGAAATTGAAATTGGAAACATTATTAGAACTTGTAGAAGAACTCAGCTTTACCCGAGTTGGCGGAAGCGATAAGGAGAGGGAAGCGGCAGAAATAATTCTGCGGGAAATCAATCTTGCCGGCAGGGAAGCGGGAAGGAGTAATATTTGCGGGGAGTTTATGCCGTTTCATATTCCGAGTGCAAATGTGGAGAAATGTTTGGTGACGGCACAAGGGAGGGAGATCGCAAGTGTGCCGTATCTGTGTTCTGGAAATATTGACAGGGAATGCAAACTGCTCTACCTGGACGACGCTTTGGAAATTGATTTTGCAGAGATCGGGGATCTTAGCGATACTGCGGTTTTGTTGAACAATCTTATGGAAGAGGATGTATTTAAGCGTCTGATAGAACACCATGCCGCCGCATTTTTGGTATTGCAGGGGAAGTATTATTATTCCGCGGGGGAAGCTTCCCTGTATTCAAGAAGATTGAGACCACATTTTGCCCGCAATGGAAAAATTCCAGGTTTTATTATTTCGGCGGCGGATGCCATGACATTGGTTAAACAGGAAGTAGAAAGCATCCATCTTGTATTAAAGCAGGAGGAGGTGGAAAGAGATAGTCAAAATATCTTGTCGGTGATTGAGGGAACACAAAAAAAAGAGGAGGAGATTGTGCTGACCGCGCACTATGACTCTGTTCCCCTTGGAACTGGCTCGTGGGATAACGCGACGGGCGCGGCTGCCCTTCTTGGAATTTACCGTTATTTTGTAGCAAATCCGCCGAAAAGAACCCTGCGTTTTTTGTGGTGCGGAAGTGAAGAGATGGGTTTGCTCGGATCTAAGGCATATGTGGAGCAGAATGAAGATATGCTTGAACGAATTAAATTCTGCTTTAATTTTGATATGTGCGGCACGGCACTTGGATCCAACCGAATTATCATAACAGGAAATAAAGAATTGGAAACTTTTGTAGATCAGTACTGTAAACTGACTGGCTATTCCGCAAGGACAAAACAGGGAGTGCATTCTAGCGATTCTGCACCGTTCTGCGATAGGGGTATTCCCGCACTTGGTCTGGGGCGCGGTACAGGCACGGCAGAGATACATACTATCCATGATCTGATTCCGACAATCAGTAATAAGGCACTCCAGAGAAATGTCGACTTTGCTGTCCATATGATAGAGGATATGGCGAATGCTGCCATTCTGCCAATAAAAAGGGAAATGCCGGAGGAGAGAAAAAAAGAACTGGATAAATATTTTCACCGCGATGCGGAGAAAAAGGGCGAGGAGAAGGCAGAAAAGGCAAAAACGGAAGCAGTTTAACTATTCAATAAAAACCGCCGCGGGTAACTGGCGGTTTTTATTACTTTGGTCATGTTGAAAATATATTTTTTTCATGTTATAATTCTGGCAGAACCTTATTACCTATATTCTTTAGAATTTCACGGTGATGTTATGATATACGAAACAGAATTTACACAGGCTTCCATATTGCTAATTATTTTAACTGCAATCGCACTTTTTACGGCGGACAATCTTTTCCCCGTCTTGCTGATTGGCGGTTTTTTTATGGTTTTTATTACCTTTCGCAGTTTGTCTGAAAAAATGATCTGGCGCACTCTGATCTTACAGTTTTTGCTTTCCATCGCCTATATTCTGGTTTCCGGAAATATGGTAGCATACCTGATATTTTTTGAATTCCGAGTGAATTTTTCTCTGCGGCGGCTTAGATTTCTGCGCCTTATTTTACCGTCAGCCGCATATCTGGCGGCTTTTCTATTTGACATTCAGTTTCCAGATGCGGGCAGTATTTACCCGGCATCGGAAAATGGGCTGCCCCGCGCCCTTTTTGGTACGTTTATCCTGTTTGTGTCCACTCTGCTATTAGCACTTGTTGAATATCTGGTTGTCAGTTATATTTTTGTAAAGCGCGAAGCAGAGCAGATGGTAAGTATAACGGCACTCGCTGAGCTGTACGAAAAAAAATTGAATCAGGAATTGGTAATGAAAAATTATCTTGCGGATAAAACTGCGCGCCTGGAGGAGAGAGAAAATATCAGCCGAAATATTCATAATAGCGTAGGACATTCCGTGACGGCTGCGATCGTGGCGTTGGACGCGGCGGAACTTCTCCTAACTGCCGATCCTGAAAAGGCGAGGGAGAAGATTCGGGCGGCAAATCGGCGTATCCACACAGGGCTTGAGTCAATTAGGCAGGCGGTTCGCATATTGGATACGGAGGAAAGTTTTCTTTCGGCACAGGATTTTATTGATGCCCTGCGGGAACTGGCAGAAAATTTTAGAATGGATACCGCGCTGCAAATTCATATAAATGCTGCGGATATTATGCCCTTGTCGCTTCCGCGCGAGTACGGTGAATTCTTTTGCGGGGCGGTTTCCGAGCTGCTTGCCAACGGAGTCCGCCATGGCAATGCCAATCGGTTTGTTATCCATGTGGTTGCGGACAGCGCGCATATCCGCCTCAGCGTAACGGATAATGGAGTAAGCGATTTTTCCCCGCAAAATTCCCGCGAGCGGATTGAAAATGGATATGGACTAAAAAAGATATCTTCTTTTGTGAAAAAGTGCGGCGGCAGTGCGGTATTTGAGAATAACGGCGGATTTTATTGTATGATCACACTGCCATTATATAAGGAGAAAGATGTGGGGGATAATTGAAAATTTGGGATTTGTATATTTGTACTTTTATAGAAACTATGGTTTGGGGTAAAAGCTGCATTGAAGCATATATGGCTATTTTCGGATAAAACAGGAGGAATTATGGAAAATCTGCGTGTGCTTTTAGTTGATGATGAAGTGCTGCTATTAGAAAGTCTTGAAATTATTCTAAGCTTTCACGGAATGAAAATTGTTGGGATGGCTTCTGATGGAAATGCAGCATTAAAAATATTAGAGGGACAGGAATGTGATCTTGCCCTGGTGGATTTAAATATGAAGGGAATGGGAGGGCTTGAGCTGATCTCCAGGATGAAGTCGGAATATTTCAATATAAAAATATTGGTACTCACCACCTTTTATGATGATAAAAGTATTACACAGGCGATCGCGGGCGGAGCAGATGGATATTTGTTAAAGGATAGTGGCAAGGAGGCAATTTTAGGCGCGATCGATCAGATTATGGGCGGGAGAAATGTGATTGATGCAAAGGTTATGCAGCGTCTGTCTTTTCTGATCGGTGCGAAAACTGGGCAGGATGTTCCGCATACAAATATTCTTGAATTGCCCGCTGATATAACGCAGCGCGAAAAGGAAATCTGTACTTTACTTTCCCGTGGTCTCACAAACAAACAGATTTCCGAAACCCTCTTTATTTCTGAGGGGACCGTAAAAAATTATATTTCTTCGATCTACGACAAGACAGGGATTCATGACCGGGCAAAGCTTGTTGTGGCGATGCAGGGAAGAATATAAAGTTCTGCAATAAGTGACTGTGGTAATATCTAGGATATAACCATAGTCACTGTTATTTTATCAAAAACTGCGATAAAATAGTCCTATCAAAAGAAAGGTGGTGATAAAATGCCGCAGAAACTATCCGCAATGAAGTACATAAAAAATAATATGCGTCGTGTGATTGTGCTGATAGTAAGCCTTGGACTTTGTTTTGTATTGGTTTATCTGACACAATTTGTACTTTCTGCAACCGAGGAAAGTTTTAAGCGCGTTTTACTGGGAAATACTGGAAAAATCCAAGTGATCACGCTGGCGGGAAAAACAACACTTCGCATCGATACTGATCATATGAGTGATGAGGAGATAGGTATTGCATATGCGCAGAAAAATCGGGAGCTGGCGGAGGAACTAAAAAAAGTTGAGGGAGTGAAAGATGCGTGGTACGGCGAAATAGTTTACGGGATGATCACGGCTGCCGTCGGACAGATCACATACGAAATGCCGTTGGCAGAGAAAGAAAGGATTTCTGAAATATTAGATTATTTTGGCGCGGAACTTATTCAGGGAAGAATGCCGGAACAACCTGGGGAAATTGTGCTTGACCAACTGTCAATGAAAAACAGTGATTATGTACTAAATGGATATTTTAATGAGCGAAATTATGATAAGCATTATAAAATTGTCGGGGTGATAGAGTGCGATACCTATTTTGGGTGTGGTATCCCATCAGAGGAATGGAGTACAAGTTCGGCGATTGTCGTACTTTCTAAGGACATTGACGATATATCGGCAGTATTGTCAAAAATTGGAATTGAGGTAAAAGAAAATTATGATACGGTAGTGGATGTGAAATGGGGAAAAAAATTTCTAAAAGAGGAAGTACTTAATGTGATTGGCAACTCCACAAGTCTTATTTATATAGGAATTGTGATATTGCTTCTCATCTCCCTTACCGTTGTCTATACCACTTATTTGCGCGACCGGCACAATGAATGGTGTCTTTATTGCTCCATCGGATATTCTCGTGGAAATATTTATCTCGCTGTTATGCGGGAGCTTATCTTTACCTTTGGGGCAGCAGTACTATTGGGGGGAATAATCAGCCTTTTGGCAGCGGTGCTGCTTAAAAGACTGATAATGGTGCCGCAGGGATTGCAGTGTAAAATTTTTCACCCAGAAACTTTGGCAGAAATTCTGTGTACTTATGTATTTTTAATCGGTATCCTGCAAATTCCAGTGCGGTACGCGCTCCGCAGAATCCGCACCATTGACGCAATTGAAGATGATCTATATTAAAGCGGAGACAAATGCGGAACTAATAAACAGCGTATGTCTTTTCAGTGCCCAGAATAAATTTGCGAGAGCAAAGCGAACGAAAATTTATTCTTAGACTATTGGGTACTGGAAAGATATATGCGGAACTAATAATAAGGAGTATGTAAATATGTTTAATATTAAGAATATCACGATGATTTATGATATGGAAAAAACTGAAAAGATCTATGCCCTTGGGGGATTTGATCTCACACTGCCGGACACGGGGCTTATCGGGATTATCGGACCATCCGGCTCCGGAAAGTCCACGCTGATGTACTGTTTGTCCACCCTTAAAAAGCCGACGGACGGAGAGATTTTGTACAATGGGAAAGATCTCACAAAATTAAAAGATGCGGAGAGAGAAATCCTGCGCAGGAAGGAGTTTGGCTTTGTATTTCAACGACATTTTCTTGTGCCGTATATGTCAGCCATCGACAATGTGACTGTAGCGGCGGCAGAGAGCGGAGATGCAGTGACACAGTATGCAAAAGAACTGCTCTTAGGCTTTGGTCTTGGCGAGCGGGAATTTGGCAAACGCCCGGCGAAACTTTCCGGTGGTCAGCGGCAGAGAACAGCGATTGCAAGGGCGATGATCAATAACCCTCATGTGCTGTTTACCGATGAGCCGACAGCGGCACTCGACCATGAAAATGCCTTTGCCGTTATGGACATTTTAAAAACTTATTCAAAGAAAAATCTTGTGCTTATTATAACTCATGATCGTTCCATACTTGGCGGTGCGGATAGTGTAATTGAGATGTGGGACGGGAAGATCAGTGAGGTAAAAAGCGGTGGGGGGAAGGAATGATGAAACCATTTTCGGCAATGTATTTTATTAGGGAAAATAAGACGCGCTGTATCCTGCTTATCTTTATGCTTTTTTTAGGCTATGTGGCATATTTAGGGGGGCTTTATGTTACTAATCCGGGCGATAACTGGGAACTTCCGATCGCTTATTACCGTCGTCTTGCAAGGGTGAATGATATTGCGGGCGATGAAGAAAGCTTTGCGCGCTTTCTGGAGGAAGTAGAGGAGAGCGGGAAGGCGGTTGTATTAAAAAACGGTTCGTACAATGTTTTTAACTGGAATAGTATTATGGGATTTGAGAGTGGGCAGGTCAGCTTGACTTTTCTTACGGTGCAGGATTTTAAAACCTACTGTGAGGCAATGGGAATTGCCTGTGATTTTGGAAATCTGAAATCGGGAAGTATGATAATGAGCGAGCGTTTTGCAAAGAATGTCGATTTGAAAATCGGAGATAAAATAGGTAAAGATTACGATGAAAATATTTTGCGGGAATTCACGCTGGATGCGATAACAAAAGAGGATGGATACCTTCTGTATTTTATTACCGACGAGCAAGATTATAATTTAAGTGCTACACTAATCTGCAAGGAGGGGGTTACAGCTACGGAAATTTATGATTTTGTGCATGGTCTGAAAGAAAAGTATAATTTATACCTTCAGGAAGATTTTGAAGAGCAGATTAGCAGTCAGATAAAACCCTTAAAAATTATTTATACCTTTATTGTTATATTGCTTGCAGTAATTATGGCGGTAACAGTCAATGCGGCTTTTGTAGGGATGTATCAGCGCAGGCATTTTGAGTTTGCCGTTTACCGCGCAATCGGCATATCAAAGGGGGAAATTGTGAAAAAGATTGTGGGAGAACTGCTCTGTATGGACGGGATTGCAGTGCTTTTAGGAGGGGGAATTTTCTTTTTGGGGCTTTATCTTTTTAATAATCTTGTGCTTTATCCGGCGGGGAAATATCTGCGGTATTTCCACCCTCTGGCACTGTTTAGCGTTATGCTTTGTAATTTGGCAGTGATCTTGCCGCTGATGATAACAAGGTCGAGGCAGATGCTAAAGGCGGATATCTGCGATTATTGACTTTTAAATTTTCTAAATTTTAGCTTGACATCTTATTCCTGCCGTCGTATAATGCAATTGTCACTTGAGGATGGATTTAATTATGGCAAGATCGCACGTTTTGTCATAATAACAGAAAGGAGGTAGCTTACATGATGAAGTTTACAGTGCTGTTTACTAATTTTGGATTCTATGGATTAACTGCAAATTCAGAGTTTGAATTTGAAAAGTACTTATCTGTACTGAAAACAAAGAAATCATGTAAGATTACCGAAATCATGTTTTCATAAATAGATCTATTATTGTCTTTTATGAAGCCGTGGTAATCTTACCACGGCTTTTTTGCTGTATTTAGGAACAGGTGCAAAGATAGGCACTATTTTAGAATGTTCTTTTAAAGATGTACAGTGAATTCTAAAAACTCTGGTGTGCTGTAGCGGGCATAGCAGAGAGATCGCGGCCGCCCTGCCTGTGGGGGATGTGCCAGGATTTCCAGAATAAAAAATCGTGGTAAGGGAAAATCAGTCTGATGATTATGTGATGGATAGGGAAATTATTTCCGTATCGCATAGTAAAATGCAAAGACAGGAAAAATAAACCGAATAAAATTATGGTGAAATCCGGGTGATTTCCTGAAAAAAATGAGAAAAAGAGAATAATGGAGGAAGGTTATGAAAAAGCTGTCAAGCTATATTCTGCACTACTGGTATGCCTATCTGTTTGCGATTGTATGCCTTTTATTGCAGGTGGGACTGGATATGCTTGCGCCGCAGGTAACAAAAAGGATTGTGGACGATGTAATCGGGGAGGGTGCGGTCGATCTGCTGATGCCGCTATTGTTCATGATCCTTGTGATTGGTCTTGGACGCTGTGTATTCGGTTATATGAAAGAATTTACTTTCGATTGCATCGGTGCGAAAATTGGCATGAATATGCGCCGGAATTTGTTTCGGCATATCCAACGACTTTCAATTAACTATTTTGACAATACCAATACGGGAGAATTGATGTCGCGAGTCAAGGACGATGTGGACAATATCTGGGCTGGGCTTGGATATGTTGGTATGTTGATTTTGGAGGTAGTATTTCACACGATTATTGTTATTTACTGTATGCTCCATATCAGCGTTAAACTTGCGGTTATGCCGCTGGTGATGATGCCCGTTGTGGCATTGCTCGCGATTTTGATGGAGAAAAAACTTGACAAGGTGTATGAGGATATCTCCGATGAGAACGCAAAATTAAATACGGTGGCACAGGAAAATCTTGCGGGTGTGCGCACAGTCAAGGCTTTTGCCAGGGAAAAACATGAGATCACAAAATTTCTCTCGCACAATAAGCGTTATTATGAGCTGAATATGCGCCAGAGCAAGGTATTTATCCGCTATCAGCCGCTTGTACAGTTTATCACAAGGCTGCTGCCAATCTTTGTTATTATTTACGGCGGCTATTTAAAAATTCAGGGTGAGATTTCGCTGGGCGAATTGGCAGCGTTTACAGAGTACGCAAATAATATTATCTGGCCGATGGAAATGCTTGGCTGGCTGTCAAACTCCTTTGCCTCGGCAGTTGCGTCCAACAAGAAATTGAAAAAGATTTACAATGAGAAAACAACGATTATCGAAAAGGAAAATCCGGTGCTGCTGCCGGAAGTTTCGGGTCGCATAACCTTTGATCATGTATCATTTTCGCTTGACGGCAAAGAGATTTTAAAAAATATTTCCTTTGATCTGCCAGCAGGGAAAACCATTGGAATTATGGGAGCAACTGGTTCTGGGAAATCCTCGATCATTACGCTCCTACAGCGTTTTTACGATGTCGGGGAGGGAGAGATAAGACTTGATGGTGTACCAATTCGCGATCTGACATTACGTCAGCTCCGCAAAAGCATTTCCCCAGTGATGCAGGATGTTTTCCTGTTCTCGGACACGATCAATTCCAACGTAAAGCTTGGAAAGCGGGCAAGTACCCACAATGATCTTGTCCGTAATGCACTTGAACGCGCACAGGCAAAAGAATTTATCGAAAATATGGAAGAACAGTACGAAACGCAGATTGGGGAGCGGGGTGTGGGATTATCCGGCGGACAGAAACAGCGCATCAGTATGGCGCGCGCATTTGCCAAGAAATCTCCGATTCTTGTGTTAGATGATTCGACCTCAGCACTTGATATGGAAACAGAACATCAGATTCAGGAGAATCTTTTAAAGGTTAAGGGCACAACAAAGATTGTGATTGCCCATCGGATCTCGGCTGTCCGGCACGCGGATGAAATTATAGTACTTGAGGACGGCGGCATTGCAGAGCGCGGCACGCACGAGGAACTGCTTGAAAAGAAAGGGCTGTATTATGATACCTATATGGCACAGTACGGCGAGACGCTTGCGCAGCTAAGTGTGAATGGGGCATAAAAAAGACAAAGGGATTTTGAGAAGCGGTCGCAGCATGACCGGAGGTATATATAAAATTTTAGAATAGGAAAGGGATTTAATTATGGCAGTGAATACTGTCCGCGAGGACGAAACTTTAAAAACGGCGGGCAAGACCGTGACGCTTTTGCGTCTGTTTCGATACTTGCTCTCGTACAAAAAAATGATTGCGTTTGTCCTTTTTATTATGCTTTTTACGGTGGGAATCAGTCTAGTTAATCCGCTGATTATTGAGCGCGCAATCAATGTAAATATTAAAAATAATGATATAGGGGGGCTTCTCAAACTGGGCGCGGCGGCACTTGTAATGAATGTCGCAATGATTCTGCTGATTAAGCTGCGTATGTATTTGATGGCGAAAATGTCGAACGATGTGCTTGTGAAAATCCGCAGTGAGTTGTATGAACATATCCAGACGTTAAGTTTCTCGTTTTTTGACAGCCGCCCGACGGGGAAAATTCTCGCGCGCATTATCGGTGATGTAAATTCCCTAAAGGATGTGCTTTCCAATAGCGTGACAACCCTGATTCCGGATTTTATCACCGTCTGCGCGGTTGTCCTGATTATGGCTGTAAAAAATTGGAAGCTTGCATTGGCGGCGATGAGTTCTCTGCCGTTAATGATTGCCGGGGTGATTTTTGTGCAGACAAAATCCCATGCGCGCTGGCAGATTCACCGCAAAAAGAGTTCCAATTTAAATGCCTTTATCCATGAGGATGTGTCAGGTATGCGAGTGATTCAGAGCTTTTCTGCGGAGGACGAGACGGAGGAAACTTTTGATGAGCTGCTTTTTGAACATTGCGGATCCTTTGTGAATGCCTGCCGATTTGCGGACGCATTTGGACCTGTGGTGGATTTTTGCTGGGGGCTTGGAACACTTTGTATGTACTATGTCGGGGTAAAGATGCTTGGCACACAGGCAGCTCCGGTCGGAACGCTGATGGCATTCGGAACTTATATTTCGATGTTTTGGAACCCGATTATGAATCTGAGCAATTTTTATAATCAGTTGATCACAAATATTGCGGGTGCGGAGCGCGTTTTTGAAATTCTTGACACTGAGCCGGAGATCGCTGACCACGAGGGGGTGGCAGAACTTCCGGAAATCCGGGGCGAGGTGGAATTTAAAAATGTGTCCTTTGCCTACGATAAGGATACACAGGTGCTTGACAATGTAAGCTTTAAAATCCGTCCCGGAGAAACAATCGCGCTGGTTGGACCTACGGGTGCGGGCAAGACCACGATTGTCAACCTGATCAGCCGTTTTTATGATGTGACGGGCGGCACGGTCTATATTGACGGGCGGGATATCCGGGAGGTATCAATTGAGAGTCTGCGGCGGCAGATGGGAATTATGACGCAGGAAAACTTCCTGTTTTCCGGCACGATAAAGGACAATATCCGCTATGGGAGGCTCGATGCGACGGATGAGGAAATTATGGATGCTGCCAAAATGGTAAATGCACATGAATTTATTATGAAGATGGAAAAGGGGTACGATACCGAACTTAAAGAGCGCGGTGCGGGGCTTTCCATCGGACAGCGGCAGCTTCTGGCATTTGCGCGCACCATGCTCTCGATGCCAAAGATTCTGATCCTTGACGAGGCAACTTCGAGCATTGACACGCATACAGAGCGGCTGGTGCAAAAGGGCATTGACGCGCTGCTTTCTGGAAGAACTTCTTTTGTTATTGCGCACCGGCTCTCTACAATACAGAAGGCTGACCGGATTTTTGTAATTGATGGGGGCGGTATTGTTGAGCAGGGCAGTGCTAAGGAGCTGATTGCAAAGAAGGGTGCGTACTACGAGCTGTATATGGCGCAGTTTAAAGAAGTGGCATAGCGGTGCTTGTTATCTTTTTGTTTTTAATATCTCTGCAAGCCGATACAAGTGTTCTTAAATTTTATTGACTTGCAGAGTGCAGAGCAGTCGGTTTGTTATGATTTCTATGATGTGGAAAAAATAACTAAAAATTGTATAATTATAATTACAAATTTCGTCAACTGTGTTATAATATCCCTAAAATTAAGAAATTAAAATCGGGGGTGAAATTTATGGATGGAGAAATTAAAATTGAGAAAAAGGAGATAATTACAGAATTGCATGATCTTATGCCGGACGAGGTTTGTTCTCTGCGAATCTACGCGAACAAAAAGACTGACCTTGCATTTCTTTCCGATTATCCGAAAGTGGAGGAATTATTTTTGCGGGGGGATTTCACGGATATTACTGCCATCAATGAAC
>CAJUCG010000094.1 GCA_910585065.1 uncultured Lachnospiraceae bacterium | reverse complement strand
AAAAAGTCGGCTGATGCAGTTAGCAAAGGAGATGAAGGAAGATAAAAGACAAAAGTCTTTGTGGTAAAATTTTTATCACTTATAAAAAAGCAAATTGACAACGGGGAGTGCTTATGTTACAATAAACAACCGTGAGCAGCACAGATGACCGCGCAGGGGAGGGGGTGCCCTCTTTTGTGAGGAAAGTCCGGGCTTCGCAGGGCAGGGTGCCGGATAACGTCCGGTGGGGGCGACCCTAAGGCTAGTGCAACAGAAAAGAAACCGCCGGAAATTTTCGGTAAGGGTGGAATGGCGGTGTAAGAGACCACCGCTTTTTTGGTAACAGAAAAGGCTGTGTAAACCCCACTCGAAGCAAGACCAAAAGATGCCTAAAGGCAGGGGGAACAATACGGCTGCCCGTCGTGTTTCCCGGTAGGTCGCGTTCCGCTTACAAGGCGGAGGAGCTGTATGGCGACATACAGTCAAGAAAGATGGTCATCAGATACAGAACCCGGCTTACAGTGCTGCTCACAAAAAGGGGATTCCTATTTAGGAGTTCCTTTTTTTGCGTATAGTTTTTTGTTGTAAAAAAGCTTTTGTGTTTTGTAAGAAAATATTAAAGACTTTACCGGGAAGGCTATGATATACTTGCTGCAAGTGGATGCAGATACAAAATAAGCGAGAGGGAGGAAAAGATGTGGAACAGGTAAGTATATTGGTTGTGGATGACGATAAAGAGATTGCAGAACTAGTAGAGATCCATTTGGCGGGCGATGGTTTTGTGGTGTTTAAAGCCTACGATGGGCATGAGGCACTGCGCGTGATGGAGAAAGAGAATATTATGCTTGCGATCCTTGATATTATGATGCCGGGGATGAGTGGGATCACGCTGTGCCAGCGCATCCGGGAAAAGAGTAATATTCCTATTATTATGCTGAGTGCAAAATCCTCCGATCTCGACAAGATTATGGGACTTGGCAACGGGGCGGACGATTATGTGAGTAAGCCGTTCAATCCATTGGAGCTGACGGCGCGCGTAAAATCGCAGCTGCGCCGCTATACCAGTTTAAATCCGGGGGCGAAGAAAGGTCCTGAGACGGAAGTTAGCGTGCGGGATCTTACTATCAACCGGGAGACGAGGTGCGTGACTTCCTACGGGAGGGACGTAAAGCTTACCCCTATTGAATTTGATATTCTCTATCTTTTGGCATCGAATCCGGGCAAAGTCTTTTCGACGGACGAAATTTTTGAACGCGTCTGGAATGAGAAGATGTATGAGGCAAATAACACGGTTATGGTGCATATCCGCAGACTTCGGGAAAAGATTGAGATGGACCCCAAAAATGCGGAGATTATCAAGACAGTCTGGGGGGTAGGATACCGCATTGAACGTTAAGAGAGAAAAGAAAACACATTTCGGTTTCCAGTTGCAGATGATTGCCTACACTTTAGCCAGCATGGTACTTACCGCGCTCACGCTCTTTGTGTTAGGGCTTGCAGTGTACGGAATGTTAGTGCTGGTGGAGAGCGAGACAAAAAAAGAGGAAATGGATTTTGACTACTATCTGGGATATCTAAGCCGTCCGGATACGGAGACAGAGAAGCCTATAGCAGCGGAAAATATGGTGGAAATAAAAATGAAGCCAAACCAGCCGGATGGACATGGGATAAAAAATGGAACGTTTGTGGCACTTGCGGGGCTTGCCATCTTTCTTGCACTTTTTTTCTTTGTCCTGTATTTTTTGCTGTTCACGCGCAAATTTACCGCTTACCTCGCGGAAATTACCGCCGGAATCCGGAGGTTTGCCGCGGGGGAGTCCTCCGCCCGCATTGCGGTGCGCCAATCCAATGAACTGACGCAGATCGCTGAAAGTTTCAATGCGATGGCGGAGGAACTTGAGGAGATTGAGATGGAGGAGAAGAGGAATGAGGGGGCAAAGAATGACCTGATCACAAGCATTGCTCATGATCTGCGCACGCCGCTAACCTCCGTGATCGGATACCTTGATCTGGTGACACAAAAGGATGTGAACGAGGAAACCAGACAGCATTATATTTCTGTGGCTTATCGCAAAGCAAAGCGTTTACAGTGCCTGGCAGACGATCTGTTCAATTATACAAAATATGGTTCGTCTGAACTAACTCTAACTCTGGCACCGATCGATGCAGTAAAGATGGTGGAACAGCTAACGGAGGAGGCATACCCTTCTATTTCGGAAAATCATTTGGAGCTTGTGGTCGAAAAAAAGATTGACCGGGCGATTGTGGAAGCGGATGGCACCTTACTAGCGCGCGCGTTTTCCAATCTTTTAGGAAATGCGATCAAGTACGGAAAAGATGGCAAGAGAATCTTCCTGTTGATGGAGTCGGGGAGTGTGCAGGGGATGGTCTGTTTTCATTTTGTCAATTTTGGCGAGGTGATCCCAGCAAAGGATCTGGAACGTATTTTTGAGCGTTTTTACCGCGTGGACGCAGCGCGCACGGAGGAGGCAGGCGGCACGGGGTTAGGGCTTGCTATCGCAAAGAACATTATTGAGCGGCATAAGGGAACGATAATGGTCAGAAGTGATCTAAACGGGACAGAATTTATTGTAGAACTTCCCCTCTCCCAGTAAAAGAGGAGGGGGAAAACGGAGAGGGGATTGAAAGTCAGTTGTGCAAAATACCGGTTTTCATAAGGAAAAGAGGCAAATTCATGGAGGAGATAGCCAGAAAAAAATCGGATATGGGAAAGATTCAAATATGTATCATCTGGTGCGTGCTTTTTTTTCTGCTCTGGGAGCGCGCACCATTATCAGCAAAAGAGCGGCAGGAGTCCTGGGAGAGTGAGGAATTTGTTTTGAGTGCGACGTTCTCCTACCAGGAAGAATCCGAAAAGGATGAGAATAAAATTGTATTGCGCGCAAATAGAGATTTTGCACTCCGTCTTAATGTGACAGCGCGGACGAGAGAATTTCGCGGGTATGTGAATGTGCTAATGCAGAATGAGGGGGGCAATCATGTGCTTTATCAGCATCAGATCGAAGCCCTTGCTGCCGGGGAAAGTATTTCTTGTCAGATGCTTTTGCCGATGAATTTGATGACTGCAGGACTCTATCTGACCCTGACCAACGAGGAAGGCGAAGTCCTCTTAGAGCAGACGGTTCCAATAGAAACCGTAAATTACGGGATGTATGAGATGACGGCAGTCTTTGACCAGGATCAGGGAGAGGAGATGTATCAGCATTTTGCCTCCTTTGGAAACCAGCTAGTAGAAATTTCTGAATCGGAGATGGCGTGTGGCGCACAGGCGATGGACGCACTGGAAATTATTGTAACTGACGAAGCCGCTCTGGCAAAATTAGAGGAGAAAGAAGCCATTGAGTTCACAGAGAAGGAGAGTGCGTCAGCCAGTTTAAAGGAATGGGTTAGAGGTGGGAAAACCCTGGTCGTTGGTGCAGGTTCTGTGGAGGCAGAGGAGGAGATGTTAAATTTTGGCTTGCAGGAAAAAGAAGTTTTGCAGGAGCTTGTGCTGCATATCGGCAATTACGAGGCAACGAGGGAGAATGTGCTTGCGACGAATGAGGAGATAAAAAAGCAGTACGGAAAAGAAGCGCGCGCCTGTTATATCGGTGGTTCGATGACCGGAGGGCAATCGGTAAACGATCTTTCGGACAGGGCAGTTAGCTTACCTGTAAGGCGGGTGGAGACGGAAAAACACTGGTGGAATTCCGACGCTTCATATGAGGTTCTCTGGCAGGAGAGGGGAGCAGAAATCCTTAGGTGTTACCATGTGGGCAGGGGAAATGTGCTGGTCTTTGCGGTCCCGATCACGGTATCTCCTGCAAAGACTTATCCGCTATTTTATTATCGCATGGTCGAGATGGTCTTGGAGCATTTAACGCAGATACAGATAGATCGGATGAACAATGATATGTATGGGTATTCAAATTACAGCCTCTATACACAGCTGCCCGATATCCGGGCGGGCAATGATGGAATTTCCGTCTTTCCCTATATCTTGATTTTGTTCGGTTATATTCTTGTTTTGATCCCGGCAGTATTTTTGCTGCTGCGGCATTTTGAGAAAACAAAATATCTCTGGGGAGTTCTGCCCCTGCTTTCCTTTACGGTGATGGGAGCGGTGTATATCACAGGGAGCCAGACAAGGATCACGCAGCCGTACTGTACTTATATTGATATTATGGATTACACAAAAAACCGGGAATCCGTGTACTTTTCCTTGTCGGCACCGACTAATGAGGGGACAGAAATTATGCTTGAGAGAGGAGCAAATGTGCGTCTTGCTGAGACAAGATTTCGGGCATATGAGGTAGGCTGGATAGATGATTATCTTCCGCAGGAAAATGTTACAAGAGCAAGGGAATACCGGGCGGCAGTCTGCGCTCTGCCGGAGGGAACAAAGCTTTGTCTGGACACGATCCGGGCATTTTCCAACACCTCATTTTACGCGTGGGGACAGGTACAAAAGGAGGAGGGGAAACTCTCGGTTAAGATTACTGCCAAGGATAAGATTGTAGCTGGGACAATCAAAAATACGACAGCCCAGGATTTTCGGGAAGTTTATATTTGCAGTCCGTTTTTTGCTGTGCGTGTGAGCGAGATCAGGGCGGGCGAGGAAATTTTACTAGAACATTGCAGACAAATTGTAAAGGAGGATGAGGAAGACTATTACGGGGTGGATTTTTATTTGTTAATGTTTGATGCATCCAATGAGAGAAATTATATAGAGTATAATATGTTAAATCAATTATATTATGAATATGTGATAGAAAATAAAGAGGAAACTTATATTTTGGCATTGCCAAAAGAGGAGGAAAGCGGGCTTCTTGGGGCGATAGTAGATAATCCAGGCAGCAATGGAATCCAAGTTTTTGTCTGGGGGGTGGAAGATGAGGTGGAATAGATTGTAAAAAAAAGAGAGGTTGCTCATGGTAAGAATACGGAATTTAAGAAAATCATATGGAAATTATCAGGCACTGCGCGGGCTTACCATGGAGATTGCCCCCGGCGAACTCTTCGGTTTTGTGGGTCCAAACGGCGCGGGAAAGACAACGACGATGAAGATTATTGCCGGGTTGATGTGCGCGGACTCCGGGGAAGTGATGATTGCCAACCGTCTGCTCTCTGGAAATACCAACCAGATTCGGGAGAAGATTGGGTATGTTCCTGATTTTTTCGGCGTTTATGATGATCTGAGAATACAGGAATATCTGGAATTTTTTGCATCTTTATACGGTATGGATGGGCGGGAGGCAAGGCGGCGTACAGAACAGCTTTTAGAGATGCTCGGCATGACACAGTGGCGGGACGAGATGGTGGATAGTATGAGCCGGGGGATGAAGCAAAAACTCTGTGTGGCGCGCGCATTGGTCAACAATCCGGATCTGCTGATCTTGGATGAGCCAGCATCGGGCATGGAGCCGCGCTATCGTATGCAGTTAAAAGAATTGCTGCAAGAATTGTGTGCGGACGGAAAGACCATTCTGATTAGCTCGCATAATTTGAATGAGTTGGCAGAAATGTGTACGAGTATCGGGGTGATCTCAAAAGGGCGGCTGGTGATGCAGGGGGATGTTCCGACACTTTTGTGTAAGCAGCAGGAGAAAAATCCCTATATCCTGCATTGTCTCTCCTTTCCGGAGGAGGCAGTGCAGCTTTTAAAATCCGATCCTCATGTGAAAAATATTGCGAGCAGCGGCACAAGCATTTCCTTCCCCTATGATGGGACACAACAGGAGGCAGCAGCACTGCTTTCCGCTCTAGTTGCACACGGGGCGCAGATCACCTCATTTTACCGCGAGGAGGGCAGCCTTGAGAAGATGTTTTTGGATGTAACGACAATTCCATAAGGAGGAGTGTGGGATGAGACATTTAAACCCGGTATATAAAATTGGCTTAAAGCAGAGTGCGCGGACAAAAAAGACGATCGTGTTATTGCTGGTCTACAATTTTTTGCTTGCGGGGCTTGGACTTTTGGTATTTTATTTAACTTTTGACCAGGGGGGGCGCGTGAGGGAGAGCGTGGCCTACTCCGGTATTTTAACACTCTATTCCGTTATGGCAGCGATGGAATTCGTTATGATTCTCTTTATTGTGCCCGCCTCCACCGGGGGCGCAGTGGCAGGGGAGAGGGAGAAGCAGACCTTAGATATTCTGCTCTCCACAAAGATCACGCCGTTTCATATTGTGACAGGAAAACTCGCGGCTTCTATTAGTATGGTAATTTTGCTTGCTATCTCCTCCATGCCCACCCTTTCGATTGTGTTCAGCATCGGTGGAATTACCCTCTCAGATTTGTTTACTTTTTTGCTCCTGTTAGTCGTTACCGCGATCTATATTGGAAGCTTTGGAATCTTTTTTTCCGTCTGCTGCCGCAAGACAACGGGGGCGACCGTATGCGCGTACCTCGCAATGTTTGTCGTGGTCTTTTTGCTCCCACTGCTTTTGTTTTTCTTTGAATTTCTGGAAGCATTCAGCGGCGGGGGATACTGGAATATACGAAGTGTGATGAATTCGATCAGCGGCAAGCGAACAATCCTGTTATTGCTCAATCCATTAATCTCCTTTGTTTCCATACTGCGCGACCAGGCGGGGCGCGGGATTACTTTGATGAGTTCCATCGGCAGCGAAGGGGGAGTAATGTATTTTCTCTCGCAGCACTGGTTTGCTGCAAGTATGATAAGCCAGGCATTTGCCTCCGGTCTTATGGTGGCGGCATCAGCATGGCAGTTAAAACCAAACCGCAGAAAAAGGCTGCAGTGCCGCAGGGGATAATCCCTTTGGCGTGCAGCCCCTCTCTATAAAAAATGGAAGAAGAAAAAATGTAATCTTATTATACCACATTTTGAGAAAAATATAAATTATTTTTGAAAAAAAATATTTCTTTTTTCTGGGTATTCCCGAATCTTTCTTCCAATTCTGATATTTGCATATAATTTTGCATAGTCCCGCTCGGATAATTCTTCAATATAATTTCGCGGAAAATTCTTTGAAAATCCATTTCGGTTTAGAAAATCAGCAGCTTTGTTGTAGGCGATCGCGGCTTCATGTTCCGTTAAATAACGCCCGATCAGAAAATTGCCATTGATGTGGATGCGCGCAGTAAAAATATCTTTTCCCCGGTGCAGCCGCTTTGTAACGCCATAGTAGCGGTTGATAATTTCAATATTGCTGTAGCGGAAATCCAATTCATCCCCGTTGACAAAGCGGTAATCCCTGCCCGCCACTGCGTGGCTGCGAACACCGTAGCGGGACAGAAGGGAAACCTGCATCCCGTAATCGCTCACAAAAAGATGTTTGCCGCGCTGCATAATCTTGCGGCGCATATAGTAAAAAAGATCATCCGCATCGAATTTTAGCGGGACGGACAGATCTAAATAGTAGAGAAAAAAACGGTTCTTTAGATAGATGGGCGTATGACAATAGATACCGTTGTCGCGAAAATTGAGCAGACATACCCATTTTTCAAAGGGGAGCGGCGGATTAAGCACGGCATAATCTTCCACGGCACAGTGCGCAAAAGGTGCTTCTTTCGTGTTGAGAATTTTTGATGCTGCAAGATAGGCAATATGCGCCTCCTCTGCTATTAAATAGCTGCCCAGACTAATATGTTTGCTGCGATAGGTAATGGAAGAGCGGTAGTAATATGTCCCATCCTTTTTTTTGGCGGAAAAAACCCCGGGAAGATTTGGCCTAAACGAAGACTCCAATAAAACAGCTCCTTTCTATTTTCTGTGCAGCAAATTGGATTTGGATCAGGAAGCTGCACTTATAGCTTACCACATAGGATGTCGATATGGCAAGAAAAAGATAAAATATTACAGGATTATTACGAATATATTACATGATTTTTCCGGAAAAACAGGTATAATTTCGTTCTAAACATGAGAAATTAAGAGAAATAAAGTGGCAAATGTTACAGACGCTTTACAATTTCTTAATATTTAGATAAACAAAGTGCTGCAAAATTAAGGCATAAAATATACTTTTATTGTGCGAAATTATGTTCTATGGTAATTTTTAGAAATAATAATTGTATAGAACTAACAAAAAACATTGGAACTTATTGACAGTTTTATATCCTTTGATATAATACATCACAGGATCACGGGAGACCTGTCCAAAATTTGGGACATAGAAAGTATTTTAGAAACCTGTTTGATTGAAGAGGCTTTCGGAAAAGAGAGGAATTTTTTATGCCAGAATTGCAAACGTTTCTCCAAAAGAAAAAGGACCAAAATACTGCGCAGGAAGATCAGCGTCGCAGACAGAAGGCGCGCCGCAAAAAGACGGCGATGTTTGGCATGGCAGCGGCGGGGGTGATTCCTTTACTTGCGCCTCCCCTCGGAACGGATCCTTCTGTTTTTGCATTGGCAGCCGTGACGGAGAGTATTGGCGGACCGGACGAGGATCAGGCGGTCTATAACGCGCTGCTTGCGGCAATGATTGCAGAAAATGAAGAGGCAAGAAAAGATCTATCAATCGAGAAGGAAACTTACGAGGAGGCAGCAAGAAATGTCTTGCAGGAATTTAGGCAGAAGGCGGGAAGTATTCTAGGGGAGATGGACGAGCTGCAGTTATTGGAGTTAAATGGCGAGGATAACTCAAATTTGGCAAAGATAACAAAAGATGGTCAGGCACCTGATCAGACAAGTTCGGCACAGATCGGCACCCCCGCACAGACAGTGGTGGGAGAACATGCGGTAAAGGCTTCACCTGCTGCGGGCGAGACAGGGACGAAGGCGACTGCTGCGAACGGGGAGAGCGGCACAAAAGGGACGAAAGCTTCCATTGCCATAGGCGGAGCGGGAATACGAGTTGCCGCTGCGGGTGAGGGCGCGAGCATACAACTTCCGATTGTTAAGACGGAAGCTAAGGAGAAAGCGGACAAAGAAGCGGAAACTGCCACAGAGGTAAAAGAGGCGGCGAAAACGCAGGAGAAGGTTCCGACTGTGCTTGCCCTTCAATATAATGCAGGGTATGTGGCGTTAAAACTTTCCGATGAGCAGCTTGCGGTGCTTGAGAAAATCGTCGAGGCGGAGGCAGGGGACGAGGACGCTTACGGGAAGATTTTGGTTGCGAACGTAGTATTAAACCGCGTGCTTAATGAAGAATTTCCGGATACTGTCAAGGAAGTGGTGTTCCAAAACAATGGGAAAACCTATCAGTTCTCGCCGGTGCGCAAGGGCGGGCGGTATTATACCGTAAAGGTCTCCAAGCATACAAAGGCGGCGGTTGCAAGGGCATTAAAAGGTGAGGATTACTCAAATGGCGCATTGTATTTCTTCGCGCGAAGATATACGTCACAGAAGAAAGCAAATTGGTTTGATACCTCGCTAAAAAAGATTGTCGAGTATGGATGCCATGAATTTTTTGGGAATAAATAGAAAATATTAGAAATATAAGTAATAAAAGAACGGCAGGAGATTTTCCACTCCATGCCGTTTTTTCTTTTACCGGGATAATATTACCTTGCAAAGTAGGGGCTTTTCAAGTATAATAAATTCGAAGTTCGGGCAGATACAATACACATTGGAGGCTTGTTATGGAAATTATTTATCAGAGTACAAGGAATAAAGAGGAGCGGGCAACCGCATCCGAGGCGATTTTAAAGGGGCTGGCATCGGACGGCGGTCTGTTTGTGCCAACAGCAATTCCAGTATTTTCTGTGCCGTTTGATAAGATGGCAAAAATGGATTACTGCCAGGTGGCGTTTGAGGTAATGAAACTGTTTCTTACCGATTTTACTGAGGAAGAATTAAAATATTGCATTGAAAGTGCCTACGATAAGAAATTCGACACACCGCAGATTGCACCGCTTCGCGAGGCGAACGGCGCGCATTATCTGGAATTGTTTCACGGCGCGACCATCGCATTTAAGGATATGGCACTTTCCATCCTGCCGCATCTGCTTACTACGGCGGCAAAGAAAAATCATGTGGACGAGGAGATTGTGATTTTGACCGCGACTTCCGGGGACACGGGGAAGGCAGCTCTCGCAGGGTTCGCGGAGGTGCCGGGGACACGCATTATTGTATTTTACCCGAAGGACGGGGTAAGTCCGATCCAGGAAAAGCAGATGGTAACACAGCGGGGCAAAAATACAACAGTGGTTGGAATCCACGGCAATTTTGACGATGCACAAAACGGAGTGAAAGCCATATTTAATAATAAGGAATTAGCGGCGGCGATGAAAGAGAAAGGTTTCCGCTTCTCCTCCGCAAACTCCATTAATATTGGGCGTTTAGTTCCGCAGATTGTCTATTATGTTTATGCCTACACAAGGCTTTTGGCAGCGGGGACATTAAAGGATGGGGAGCGCGTGAATGTGGTAGTCCCAACCGGAAATTTCGGCAATATTCTCGCCGCATATTATGCAAAATGCGCGGGACTTCCAATTGGAAAATTAATCTGTGCATCAAACGACAACAAAGTTTTATATGATTTCTTCCAGAGCGGAACCTACGACAAAAACCGCGAGTTTATCCTGACTACTTCCCCGTCGATGGATATTTTAATTTCAAGCAATTTGGAGCGTTTGATCTACAAAATTGCAGGGGATGATGCAGAAAAAAATGCTGAGTTGATGAGCGCGCTTGCAGGGACGGGCAAGTATCAAATTACTGAGGAAATGAAAGGGAAGCTCTCCGATTTCTACGGCGGATTTGCAACTACTAAGCAGACAGCACAAACCATAAAGGAACTGTATGAAAAGACAGGTTATATTATCGATACGCATACCGCCGTGGCAGCAAGCGTATACAATGCTTATAAGGAAGAAACAGGGGATCAGACGGTGACAGTAATTGCCTCCACCGCCAGCCCCTACAAATTTACCCGCAGCGTTATGACGGCGATTGATCCGAAGTACGAGTCTATGGGCGATTTTGAACTGGTGGACGAGCTTTCAAGGCTTTCTGAAACAAAGGTGCCGGGAGCAATCGAGGAGATTCGCAGTGCGGAAGTGATCCACAAAAAAGTTTGTGACAAGGATCGGATGCAGGCGACGGTGGAAGAGATTTTGGGAATGTAAACATTGACTCTCTTTGATAGGGAGCAGAAAATAGGGAATATAGTATAGAAGAGACGGGGATATTTTGCCGAATCCATGGGCGAATATCTCCGTTTCTTCTATATTAAAGGGTGGGGAATTTGATTTTACACCCCAAAAGATCGCTTTTTTTCCCGCCTTAATAATTTCGTAAGAAAATAATCTAAAAATGACAACACGGTGCCATAAGTTTGACACACAGGATTTGTATTATGTCTTCAGTCAAGAGCGAGAAATCAAATTTCCGAGTAGAAGAGCGAAGTTTATGCGTGTCACATCCAAGCCATTGATAGATGGAGCTTTTCGGGGCGGGAGTTATCTCGTCAGTTGACAAAGATATAATCTTCCAATATAGAGGATTGTGTCAGCAGTTCGGGCGAAGGGGGTTGCACGATTCGAGAAATGTCCATTTGATATGAGGAAGTGCAAATCATAAAAAAAGTGACAATTTCTATCGAAAAGGGCTTGACCTTTGCAGAGAATGTTGATATAATCAAATCGTTATTGGAATGATTGTAGCCGCAAATACTCTGCCTTAAAAAAAAGTGAGGTTAATGTGCCATTGATATACATTACTACCACAGTTTTTAACAAGAGTCAAGAGAATTTGCGGGAAGATCACCAAATCAAACATCATAATATTTAAGGAG
>CAJUCG010000093.1 GCA_910585065.1 uncultured Lachnospiraceae bacterium | reverse complement strand
TGGTAAAATCTTACAAAAATCAGTATTATATGATGTACTCACTAAACAGAGAAATATTTCAGATCCAAATTCTTGACCTCTTACAGCAAAAATCGGACGAGGCAGGATTACAGGAGCAAAGAGATAGAGAGTACCGCCAAAAGGTACTGAATACCTTTTTTGAGTATGGAAAATTAAAGGCGATCCCTGCGCAGCGCAAGAAAGAGCGCGTTGTATTAGAATATATTTCAAGAGCCTTTGAATATGGGAAGATGTATTCGGAGCGGGAAATCAATCTGATTATTTCCGATTTTTATGATGATTTCTGTACGATAAGGAGGGATATGGTGCAGGAAGGACTGCTTGGCAGAAGCAGCGTGGGGTATTGGAAAATGGAATAAAAATTTTGAATTTTGGTAATAATTTCTGGCAGTACTGGAAATAGTAGACATAGCCTTCTCTTTCCGTGTGCCGCCGGAAAGGGAGAAACGCTAGAAGAATACTTTGCGGGAAAGATGCGGTACAGAAATGAGGATATTATGAGTTTTCGTGATTTGGGCATTATTGAATTGACTGTATTCGCAGTATTAGCCGCCGCATTTTTGCTGTTTTTTATTCTTTTTGTAATATTGAGGCGAAGGAAAGCAGCAAATAATCGAAAATTTTTAAAAAGACAAGCATTGATGGAAGAGGCGGTACAGAAAAAAGTTCGGCATGCAACAGAAAGAGGAAGCCAGATCGGCGGGGGAGCTAGAAGTTTTATGCAAGCTGAAGAATATGGGACATATACGCCGCAGGAACGAGCAAGAGAGCGGGTACAAAAAATTACGCGCATACAGGGAAATACAGATTTTGCAGGACAATTTCAGGAGGAATTCGCAGAGGAGAATTCTGCACAAAATTTAGAAGTTTCAAGAGAATTTCCAGCGGAAAATTCCCAGAAAGGACAAGATGTGTTCCGGATGTGGGACAATAACAGCAAATCTTTGCGGACGACAAAACGCGCGCAGGATTCAACATTTTTTGTGGAAGAGCGGCGTATTTCACATCGCAGAGATCAGTTAAAACGTCTTGAGGAAGCAGAATAAATTTATATTTAAAGAGACCTCCGCTTAAAAGGCGATACTTTTTAAGCGGGGGTCTTTTTAAGATTGACTTTCGCTCCGTTCGATATTATAATTTTATCTCAGCCGGAAAATAATCTTGGATAAAGATAAGTCTCCGGCGGAATTTAAGGCGGCAGATTAGTTTATGCCTCATCATTGTTGAAAAGAAAAAGCAAAAAGGAAAGGAATTCGCCGGATGTTTCATCAATATCAATTGTCGAATGGTATCAAAGTAATTTCTGAGCCGATGGAAAATAGAAAAACCGTGGCACTCGGAGTATTTATAAAAGTTGGATCACAGGATGAGACCGGAGAAAATAACGGTATTTCTCATCTGATAGAACATATGTTCTTTAAAGGAACAAACACACGGAACACAAAGGAGATTGCAGATCTTACTGCTAGTCTGGGTGATGATGTAAATGCTTTTACAAGCAAAGAATGTACTGCACTTTACGGAATGACCATTACAGAAAAATTGGATGAACTGGCAGGTTTACTTGGCGATCTTATTGCAAATGCAAAATTTGATTCCAGAGAACTGGCGAAGGAAAAGCGTATTGTGATGGATGAAATTGATATGTACCAAGATTCTCCGGAAGATCTGGTGCATGAACTGCTGCAAAAAAGAGTTTGGAGGAATGACGCGCTCGGATTTTTGATTTCTGGGACAAAATCCATTGTGCGCAGTCTTCATAGTGAAGATCTGTATCGGTTTTTATCAGAGTACTACTATGCAGAAAATATGCTGATTTCGGCGGCGGGAGGATATGGGGAAGAAGTGCTAAGGGACTGTTTAGAAAGGGCATTTGCGGGAGTGAAAAGGCGGGGAGAGGCAAAAAAAGAGCTTCATCTAATTCCTGACTATTGTCGGAGCTTTGCGGCGGCGAACAAAGGGATCGAACAGCTTCATTTAAATCTTGCATTTCCAGCACTCTGTGTGGGCGATCAGCGGCGGTTTGCCTACTCTATTTTTAATTCTGTCTTTGGCGGCAGCAATAATTCCCGCCTGTTTCAGAAAATTCGTGAGGAAGCGGGAATGGCATATTCTGTTTATTCCTATAGCAGTGCTTATCAGCGTGCAGGATTATTTCATATTGATATTACGGTACAGCCATCACTTGCCATTTTGGTACTTGAAAAAACTGCAGGGATCATAAAAGAATTTGTCAGGGAGGGACTTACCAAAGAAGAATTACGTCTGCACAAACAACAGGTGGGAACGGAACTGATTATGAGTTCAGAGAGTCCGAAAACGCGCATGGATGCAAATGCAAAATTCGCGCTGGCAGAAACAAAAATTTATACATTGGAAGAAAAACTCACACAGATTGAAGCGGTGGACTGCGCAGAAATTCAAAGTCTTGCCGCGGAAATTTTAGCTCTTGAGCGCGCGAGTCTCTGCATTGTGGGAGAGAAGAGCAGCACGAATCTAAGAGGGCTTAAAAAAATCTGGGAGGGATGGAATTTATAGCCAATACAAAATTTGTATTTTGAGCCACTTAAAGGAAGAGTAATAAGAAGAATATAAATTATAGTTTATGTGGATACTAGCTGTATTCGGGAAGAGAATGCGGACACTTTTCCTGAGCGAAATATAAGCCGCAGTACGGAGGTCGAGATGAATACAGCAGTATGGAGCGAAGACGAGAGAGATTTGCAGAGGGATACTTCGGATACGGGGGAAAGTAAAATAGAAATGAAAGAACATTCCAATTTGGAATGTTCTAGTGTCAAAGATAGCACAAAGTCCTCAGAAAAACCAGAAAAGGAAGAAAAGCGCGATCAAAAAATTTCCGATTACGGTCAAGTTACTTTGGATGAGAATAACGCGCATCATAAAATTCATCTGCTCTCAATTATCGGGGAAATTGAGGGGCATGAAAATTTAAATTCCAGCCAGAAAACAACGAAATACGAACATGTCCTGCCGCAGTTAGCTGCGATTGCAGACAGCACGGAAGTGGATGGTCTGCTTGTCCTGCTAAATACGGTGGGGGGTGATGTGGAGAGTGGATTAGCGATCGCCGAGATGATCGCAACACTTGGAAAGCCAAGCGTATCCCTTGTACTCGGCGGGGGACATTCCATCGGCGTTCCGCTTGCGGTAGCCACTGACTACTCCTATATTGTGCCGAGTGGGACAATGATTATCCATCCGGTGCGAATGAGTGGCACAGTGATTGGCGCACAGCAAACCTACGATTATTTTAAGCGGATTCAAGATCGAATTTTGGGTTTTGTGGCAGGGCACAGCGACGCGCCAAAAAAACAGCTAGAAGAGATGATGATGAATACTGGTATGCTGACAAAAGACCTTGGAACCATTTTAGTTGGACAGGAAGCAGTGGACTGTGGTCTGATTGACGAAGTGGGGGGAATCAAAGACGCAATGCAAAAACTGCACGAATTGATAGAAAAGGGAAAAATAAAAGAAATGTAGAAAGCTGTGGGACTGCGAGGGGAGTTGATTCCCTCGCTGCCGCTCAAAATTAGATAGGGGAAAATAGGAAATTATGGATCATATCTTGATTGTTGATGACGATATACATATTGGAAATATGTTAGAGGAGGTACTTTTAAAGGAGGGCTTTGCCGTCCTGCGGGCTTATTCAGGGACGGAAGCCCTTTTGCTGCTTACCACGGCAAGACCAAATTTAGTTTTGTTAGATTTGATGCTGCCCGGACTTTCCGGCGAGGAAGTATTAAAAAAACTTCAGGGAATTCCTGTGATTGTGATAAGTGCGAAGGTGGATGTGGACAGCAAGGTGGAACTTTTGCTCTCCGGCGCAGCGGATTATGTTACAAAGCCATTTGAGATAAGGGAGTTACTTGCAAGAATTCAGGTGGTTCTGCGCGGGGAAAAAATACCACCCGCAGAAATTTTTTCTTTTTCCGAACTGCGCCTGAATACCGAAACAAAAAATGTGTTTTTTAGGGAAAACGAAATTCATCTGACTCGGACAGAATATGCAATCCTAAAACTTTTGATGCAGAATCCAAAAAGAGTTGTCACAAAATCCGTTCTGCTTGAGCGCGTCGCAGAAGACACACCGGACTGCACGGAGAGTTCGCTAAAAATTCATATTAGCAATCTGCGCAAAAAGTTGCGTGCAGTAAGCGGGAAGGATCATATTGAAGCGGTCTGGGGCATTGGATTTAAATTAAAAGAGGAATGATCAAAATCTTTATGTTTTCTTTACGATTTTCTTTCCCATTTTCTTTCCTTTTTTACGATATAATACTGAATGTTCCATTCAATTAGTCATCAGGGCAATAATTGAAAAATTTTGTATTAAGAAGGAGAAGGATATGGAATATATTCTAACAACCAATGCATTAAGCAAGCAGTATGGACATTTTAAAGTATTAAACGGACTAAATCTGCATATCCCAGAGGGGGAAATTTATGGGTTGGTCGGAAAAAACGGCGCGGGCAAAACCACGCTGATCCGCCTGATCTGTGGTTTGCAGCAGCCGACATCCGGCGGATATTGCCTGTACGGGTTCCAAAATAAGAGCGGAGAGATTATTAAGGCACGCAGGCGTATGGGAGCTGTGGTGGAAACACCGTCGCTTTACCTTGATATGTCGGCGAAAGACAATTTAAAAATGCAGTACCGCATTTTAGGACTGCCATCTTTTGAAGGGATCGGGGAACTCTTGGATCTGGTTGGTCTTGCCGATACGGGCAGAAAAAAAGCTGGGCATTTTTCCCTTGGGATGCGGCAGAGGCTCGGCATTGCGATAGCACTTGCCGGAAGCCCGGACTTTTTGATTCTTGATGAGCCCGTTAATGGGCTTGATCCGCAGGGAATTGTGGAGATTCGGGAATTGATTCTGCGCTTGAACCGTGAGCGGAGGATTACCGTGTTGATTTCAAGTCATATTTTAGATGAGCTGGCAAAATTGGCAACTTACTATGGTTTTATCGATAATGGACGAATGATTCGCGAGGTAAGTGCAAATGAACTGGAAGCCGCCTGCCGTAAATGCATACATATCACAGTGACGGATACAGCCGCTCTTGCCTGTATCCTGGATGAATTGGATGCAGAATATCAGATTCTTTCGAAAAAAGAGGCGGATATTTACGCAAAATTAAATATTTCCGAACTGATTATGGCACTCGATAAAAAAGACTGCAAAGTAGAATCCGTACAGGAGCGCGACGAGAGCTTAGAAAGCTATTATATTAGTTTGATTGGCACAGAAACACAAAAAAATGGAAGAAAGTAGGGAAGAAAATGAACTGTCTTTTGCATACAAATTTTAAAAGACTTTGGAAAAATAAATGCTTTTGGCTATGTATGGGTGTAATGTTTGTCTATATTTTTTTGTATATGTGGAGATGCTGTCACTATGTCCTTGAAGATATGCTTATAGAAGAGTTAAAATTTGATTTCTATTATTTTCAGTTCGCGCTGGCAATCGGGCTGTTCAGTGCCGTTTTTTCCACGATTTTTTTAAGCCGGGAGTACAGTGACGGAGCCGTGCGCAATAAGATTATTGCCGGACATAAAAGAAAAAATATTTATCTTTCTCAGCTTGCGGTGACTTATTTTGCTTCCCTATTGATGCTGCTTGTCGGAATAGTTACCGCACTAATTGGACTCCCAACTTTTGGAATTTGGAAGATAGGCGTGGGAAAATGTTTGCTTTGGCTGCTAATTACCGCAATGTTCACCCTGAGTTTTTGCGCGCTCTATGTATTGATCAATATTTTGATACCAAACAGGGGACTTAGTGCTGTACTTACTGTTTTGTCATTTTTTATCCTGTTTTTGGCTGCCATCAAAATTTTTGATAGTCTTCATGCGCCAGCCGTAGTATTTCAGGAGATTTCATTTGGTGCCGAGGGGGTCAATTTCCGCGATCCAATGCCAAATCCGCGCTATATAGAGGGAATAAAGCGCGAAATACTGGATTTTATTATGGATCTTTTGCCGGCGGGACAGGCGTACCGCGTAGCTTATTTAGATGTAGTTCACCCGGTTCGAATGATCCTTTGCTCCCTAGGGCTAGCAACTCTTGTGACCGCCTTTGGAATTTTTCAATTTGAAAGAAAGGATTTAAAGTGAAAATGAAAAGATTATTTCGTGCAAACTTTGTAAGACTTCTAGGAGATAAAGTTTTTTGGATTAGCAGCGGAATTCTTCTTATCTATGCCATAGTTTATATGTTGAACGCCTGCCGGCAGGAGCGAAGCGGTCTGGTGGGCACACATTTTCTGGAAGACTATTATTTTCAGTTTGCAATATTTATCGGTTTATTTGCTGCCGTATTTACCACGCCCTATTTAAGTACGGAATACAGTGATGGCATAATGCGCAACAAGATTATCGGGGGACATACAAGAAAAAATATTTATCTTTCCAATTTGGCTCTAAGTTTTCTCGCATCGCTTTTTATGACATTTATGGGATTTTTGGGCGGCTTGGTCGGAATACCAACTTTTGGAGTATGGAAGATAAGCGGATTTTCTGTGTTTTGCCATATATTGATCATTATCATGTTCCTCCTTACATTCTGCGCGGTCTTTACTTTTATTAGTATGATTTTACCAAACAGATCTATCAGTGCAGTTATTACGATTCTGACCTTTTTTGGATTGCTTTTAATGGCAAGTATGATGATGAATAAATTAGACCAGCCAGAAATGATTAGCGATACAATACTTACAAAAGATGGTATTCAGTTTAGTGATCCGGTGCCAAATCCAAAGTATGTGGAAGGAAAAATAAGGGATCTTCTTGATTTTGCCGTTGATTTCCTCCCCGCTGGTCAGGGGATACGCCTCTCAGTAAACGAGGTGCAGCACCCGGTTAGAATGCTGCTTTCCTCAGTGTTTGCAGCGGTCTTTATCACAGTTTTTGGAGTATTTTTATTTGAGAAAAAGGACTTAAAATAAAATTTTAGGCAAACATTGAGAGAGGGGAAAAAGATGTTCATTCCGGCATTCCTTTTGTATTTTCTATGCGGGGTATTGCTTACCGTACTGATTTTTGTTGGGATAAAAATATATTTGATCAAAAAAAGCATAAAGGGGATCTGTGAAGAATTAAAAGAACATCTTAATATGGATACAAATACTTTACTTACAGTTTCTTCCCGCGATAAATGGGTATGCGCGATAGCGGAGAAACTTAATCAGCAGCTTCGTGTACTTCGAGAAGAAAGATTAAGATATCAGCGGGGGGATCGCGAGTTGAAGGAAGCGGTCACCAATATTTCCCATGACCTGCGCACCCCGCTTACCGCAATCTGCGGATATCTGCACCTGCTGTCCTTTGAGGAAAGACCGGAAATGATAAGACACTATCTTAAGCTGACTGAAAATCGGGTTAGCGCGATGACAGAACTTACGGAAGAATTATTTCAGTATTCCGTGATTCTTACAAAGCCGGAGGAATTAGGCATTGAGCCTGTGGATATGGGAAATGTGCTGGAGGAAAGTCTGGCGGCATTTTATGCAGCGTTTACGACAAGGGGAATTGTGCCGGAAATTAAAATGCCCGAAATAAGAGTAATACGGGAAGTAAATAAAAATGCACTTGCAAGAATTTTTGAAAACCTGATTGGAAACGCATTAAAATATAGCGATGGAGATTTTAAGGTGGTACTGTATGAGGATGGAAGGATTTGTTTTTCCAATATGGCAGGCGAACTTAACGAGGTGGCGGTCGGAAGGATTTTTGATCGTTTTTTTACTGTTGAGACGGCAAGGAAATCCAGCGGATTAGGTCTTTCCATCGCAAAGAATTTTACAGTGCGCATGGGGGGAAAGATCTGGGCGGAGTACCGGGAGGCAAGGCTTATTGTAACAGTGATGTTTCAGGCAGGTTGTGGGAAAGATAAGAAAAAGGACTTTCCTTTTGGAGTATGATATGGTATAGTAGAAGCAGAGATTATATCTGCGCTAGTCTGTATTCAGCCAGAGGGTGCAGCTTAGAAACAACCATAGAATTATAATCTTTATCGAAATACGCTGACGAGGAAACATTTGCAGGGACTTTAAAAAATTATTGTCCAAGTAATAAAATTAGCGGATAAAAAGGCGGTTGTAGGTTAAAAAAGGCAATCGCCTTATATTTTAAAATAAATGAGCAGATGTTTTTGTATTAAAAAAGAGAATATATACCGGAAGATCCGGGGAAAAAATAATGAATCGTAGCAATGTATGATTCACCCCTAAAATCCTTGTAAATACAGACTTTTGAGAAAAGTTGACCATGAATTGACGGCGAATTCATGTAATTTAAAATAATAGAGAAGAGGATTAAGAACAATCTCCTTGACCAGAAAACCGCCAAAAAAAGAGCGATCTACAATTTAGAATAGGTCGTTCTTACTGGATTTTTCGATAAATTTTGACACCAATTTTGACGGCGAATAACAAAAAAGATACAGATTTTAAGAAAAATTTAGATATAATATATGCTATTTTATATAGATTTATATTTACAAATTTTGCAGGATAAAAAACAGATTCTAAATTTATTGACAAAATGATGATTCTATGATACAATTTCAACGGTTGATAGTACAGACTATCATGATTTTTACAATATTTGTCAGTCATACATTGCTACGATTCATTACCTTTTATATCTAAATTAGCAATACAAGATATAACTAGAAAAGAAAAATCCACAGAGAACCCAATATTTGCAGAGACTTTATTTTGAGTCGAAAAAGTTATAAAACAAAAAGAACCTCCAGAAAAAATTAGAAAAAGTACAAAAAAAGCAAGTAAAAACATACTAAACGCAACAAAGAACCAAAAAGTATTCGGAAGGGAGAAAAGCCAATTGGGAAAAAATATCTTGTTCAAACATAACCTAAATGCTTATGCGGCGGCAATTTCCATGATGAAACAGACGGGAAAGGCGGCAGTAGTTCATCCGACCGGAACGGGAAAATCTTTTATTGCGTTTCAGCTTTGTATGGATAATAAGGAAAAGAAGATATGCTGGCTTTCCCCATCAGAATATATTTTTGAAACACAGAAAGAAAAATGGCTTTTGGCAGGAGGTCAGGAATTAGACAATATACAATTTATTACTTATGCAAGACTGATGCGAATGAAGGGGGAAAAACTGGCGGATATTAAGCCGGATTACATTATATTAGATGAATTCCACCGCTGTGGAGCTGCCCAGTGGGGCGACGGTGCCAATCGCCTGCGGGAAATGTATCCGGAGGCACTCGTACTCGGACTTTCTGCGACAAGCATACGCTATCTGGATAATCAGAGGGATATGGCATGGGAACTTTTTGACGGAAATATTGCCTCGGAGCTGACTCTTGGAGCTGCTGTGGTACGGGGAATTCTCCCCGCACCAAACTATGTGCTTTCCGTATATTCCTATCAAAGACAACTGCAAAAGTATGAGAGGGGAATACAGCGGATAAAAAATAAAAGAATGCGCGATAAAGCGGAAAAAGAACTCCAGGCACTCAGGCGGGCACTTGAGAAGGCGGATGGGCTGGAAGAGATTTTTGCAAGACATATGTCGTCCGGTTCGGGAAAATATATTGTTTTTTGTGCCAATTATGATCATTTAAATGAAATGCGGGCACTTGCCCCGGAATGGTTTGCGAAGGTGGATAGAGAATCCCATATTTACACTGCATATTCCGACGATCCTGCAACCGCAGAGGAATTTCAGCGTTTCAAAGCTGATCAGAGCGAACATTTAAAACTTTTGTACTGCATTGATATGTTAAATGAAGGAATTCATATCGATGATGTGGATGGAGTGATTTTGCTGCGTCCAACTGTTTCTCCGACCATTTATAAGCAGCAGATTGGGCGGGCACTTGCAGCAGGAACAAAGAAAACACCGATAATCTTTGACATCGTAATGAATATTGAAAATCTTTGCAGTATCGGTGCGATGGAGGAAGAATTATATAGCGCGGTCTTTGCCCTTCGCGCTAACGGCAGAGGGGACGAGATTGTCCATGAGCATTTTCAAATGATCGATGAGGTGAAGGATTGCAGAAAGCTATTTATGCAGTTAAACGAAACGCTTGGAGCATCCTGGGAAGCAATGTATGCGATGGCACGGGAGTATTTCAGAAAATATGGAAATCTTAATGTACCCTCACACTATACCACACCGGAGGGGTATTCCCTTGGTGCCTGGATTACGACACAGAGAAAAGTCTTTTTGGGAAAAACTGCGGGTATTTTAAGTGAAATACAGATAAAACAACTTGATGAGATTGGAATGCAATGGCAGGGAATACAGGATATTGCTTGGGAGAGAAACTTTTTGCTGGCAGAAAACTATTTTATGGAGCATGGCGATCTAAAAGTTCCTGCGGATTATGTGACTAAGGATGGCTGTAAACTCGGTCGCTGGGTGCGAAGACAGAGGGAAAAATACCAGAATTATTTGGAGAAGATGCAACAGGAAGAATTAAAAATAGATGGAAAGACTATGGAAAAACGGATAAAGAGGGAAGAGGGAGAAAGACTTGCGAAAGAAGCCGGACGAAGGAAAAAAAAGAGCGATACTGAACGGATTATGCGTTTGACTAAAATTGGGATGATCTGGGAGATCCCGGATTCCTGGGAATATCGCTTTGAATTGGCAAAACATTATTATAACAAACACGGAAACTTAAAAATGCCCGGAGATTATGTGGTTGAAGGAGTTTGGCTGGAACGCTGGATAAGGGAACAGAAGGCGAAATTGGAAGAAGAAAATAAAGGTGGACAGCAGGAGAAGGAAACGAGTAGACAAGCTTCGCGAAAATTATTGACTAAGGAGCAGAAGCAAAAACTTCTCTCGATCGGAATAAAACCGGGTGAATCCCAGGCGGAGTTATCCTGGTGGCAACAATATGGCGAGGCAGAAGAATTTTATCAAAGATACGGAAATCTTGCCGTGCCGAAACGCTATATATCAGGCAATGGAAAAAGCCTTAAAATTTGGCTTTCTCATCAGCGCGCAAACCGAAGAGAGGGGAAACTTGCCAGCTGGCAAGTTAGGATGCTTGATGGGATTGGTATGGTGTGGGAATCCCCGAATACATGGGAGATTGGATTTGCCCATGCAGAAGATTATTTTTTGCAAACCGGAAATCTCACAGTACCAAATGCCTATATCTGTGAGGATGGCTATCGGCTGGGGAAATGGATTTCCAATCAGCGATATGCATATGGCGGGATTGAAAAAAGGACATTGAGTCAGCTGCAGATACAAAGGTTAGAGGCGATCGGAATGCGGTGGAGTGTGAAACAGGGAAGACAAGCAGGAAAAACGGGAGAGAAAAGATAACTTCTCTAAATAGAACAAAAAGTGATGAAATAACAAAAATAGAAAATAGGAAAGTAAAAATGATACGAATAAAGAATTGTCGCGTTGTCGCATTCCAATTACGTATCAGCTATAGCGGAGAGTGTATAAGAAGACTGGAGAAAGAGAGAGGAAAAGCCATTTTTTGATACACTTTGCAAGATAATCTATGAAGTATGTATTGAATATAAAAAATACATATTTGATGGGATGGCGAAGCCTGTCCTTTTTTAATAAAAAAATAAATGTTAGGGGGCTAAAGTATTTGTATCAATATTTTGGAAAAAGATTGATAGATCTTGTGCTTTCGGGAATTGGAA
>CAJUCG010000092.1 GCA_910585065.1 uncultured Lachnospiraceae bacterium | reverse complement strand
ATAAAAAAGAAAACCATCGTCTAATTAGCACAGAGTTATCCACAGGCAATGAAATACTGCTTTCTACACATATTTCATCGCCGGACTTTCTGATCGGTTGGAACGGATACCTCTTTACTTCTAACCAAAATGGAAAGTTCACCTATTTCCATTGTACTGCCGCCATACAAAACACAATTACTTATACAAATGATCCCTCCATCTCAGCAGGTTATCCACTGACAGACGGCTGGCAGATCTACCTTCCTCTTATCAATTATTCTAGTGAAATGGCAACGATCCTTCTCCCACTGGATCTTGCAGAAAATAATGTGCTGGAGGAAATTTATCTGGACGATACGTACTATTACAGTGTCGGCATGATCAACGATGAGCTATATACAGAAAATATGGAATCCTATATTATTTTTGATATTACAGGACAAAATTAACTCTTGACTTTATTGCAGTTTTTCTCTATAATGTAGATGCTATCTTTTGTTGTTCTGCACCAAAAGAAGCTGGTTTCATCCGATTTTAAGTCCTCGTAGCTCAGTTGGATAGAGCGACCGCCTCCTAAGCGGTAGGTCGGACGTTCAAGTCGTCTCGGGGACGCGACAAAGAGATGGCTGTATGCAGTCACCACATAAGAAAAAAGACAGCATGAAAGGTATTTTACCTTTCATGCTGTCTTTTTTCTCCCTTCTAATAAGAATTCAAAGATTTCCTATCCCCTTGTAAAATCCACATAGCCCTGCATCCATACAATTCCCCGGAATCTCCTTCCAACAAGCGGTTCCCCGAACAAGTCTTTCCGGCTGATACATACCTCGAATTCCATCTGATTACAGCAAAGTTGTAAAATATAAACCTGCTCGTCCGTACAAATATTTTTTTCCACTCTTACATTCTCAATTGTCCCCAGGACAATATAATTGTCGGACTCTGAACCATAAGGAATAAATGAAGTATTGACGATACTATAAATATCTTCCCTGCGCACCCGCCTGGAAACCATTGAATATAAATCAATATCATCCAACGTAAGACTTTCAATCGCTTCCTGATTTCCCTTTTTCGCCTCAGAGAGCAGTTTGGATCGCTGTGTTAAATCCGCATCCACAATTTTTTCCGCACGAATATTCTGTTTAGTCGGAAGCAATATCTTGCCCTCCTTTGCAAGCCCTGTCGCAATCACAGGATAAACCTGGCTTTCACTTCGTTTCCCCATCTTCAAATAATCCACCACATTCTGCAAATAGAAAATAAGAGAAACTCCCAGACGAAAATCATCGCACATTCCCGTATAGGCATCTGTATCCACTCGCTTACTAATAAAAATTTCCTCCGCTGTACTAACGATATTTCCCTTTAAATATGGGAAATAATGTTCCATGTGAAACTCTTCCTCCGCATCATACTCTCCCCGCACAACAATTCCAATCCCCGGCGCAACCTCAAAAGAAAGCTCTGCAATTCGCATATTTTCATCCATATATACATGCTTTTTCTGCGCATTCTTGATTGCCTTCTGAATCAGTTCCTGTTCTTCCCTATGATTTGTTAGATTTCCGTATCCAATTGCTCTTAAAAAACTATGCATTCTTATTATCCCCATTCTGATAAAAGAAAATTTCTATGGGATGAGTTATCCACATAGTTATTTTCTTCTGTTGTCCTGTTCCAATTCTTCCGAACCCGCTCTTGCCTTTGCCTGTGCAAGTGCGTGTTTTTCTTCTTCCGCCAATATCACATAGGCTTCTCCCTTAATAATTTCCTTTGCGTAAGTATAACAACCCTCTCTCGTATGCACTGCATTTATCAGAAAACCATTGTCTTCATTATCTAAAAGGCAGAGTGAAAAACTCAGCCTTCCCCCCATCTCATGAAATGCATCATACTTTACCAGCCCCACCTTCTGAAATGCCATTTGAATATCTTCATGATTTTGTTTTACATCCGCAACCAGTTTTTCATTCTCCTTTGCCAGATGATCAATCTCCGCAAATTTCTTTAACAAACTCTTTTCCAGATTATTACCACTTTCTCCCTGTAAAAACGTCTGATATCTTTTTCTCATCTTTGAATGCTGCACAAACAAGAGCAAAAACAAAATAATTAAAATTAAATCAACAATCAACAGACCTAATACAACATACCCAACATCAATGCCTGCCTTCTCAAATATACTCATAAAAACCTCTTTTCTAATAGATATGCCAAAGACAAAACCAAAAGCATTTTTGCGAAATTTATTTATTCTGAATCTGGTTCATCAATTCAATAATTCTCTCCAATTCTTCCGAAGAATAGTACTCGATCTCAATCTTTCCCTTATCTTTTGTCTTCCGATTAATCATTACCTTGCTGCCGATAATATTTTTTAGTTTTTCCTCCAGCCCCCGATATACTGCCTCATTATTTGCTGCAATATCGATTTCCTTCTTTTCCGGTTTCTCCGGTTTTTCTTCTGTCATTTTTTTAACCAACCGCTCCACTTCCCGAACACTTAGTTTTTCATCAAAAATTTTCATTGCCGTCTGATATTGTAATTCCAGATCAGTCAAAGCCAACAATGCCCTCGCATGTCCGCTGCTCAACATATCTTCCACCAACATCTGCTGCACACGCTCGTCCAATTTTAAAAGACGCATAGAATTTGTCACCGCAGTCCGACTCTTCCCAACACGGTTTGCCACATCGTCCTGCTTCAGCTTAAATTCCTCAATCAATTTTTTATAGGCAAGTGCCTCCTCAATTGGATTTAAATTTTCTCGCTGTATATTCTCGATCAGTGCGATCTCAAATATCTCCTGATCCGAATACTCCTTTACGATCACTGGAATTTCTTTTAACCCTGCAAGCCTCGCCGCCCGCCATCTTCTCTCCCCCGCAATAATCGCATAGCCCTCTCCTCTCTTTTGTACAATTAATGGTTCAATCACCCCATGCTGCTTTATTGAATCCGCCAACTCCTGCAGCGAATCCTCATTGAAATGTCTTCTCGGCTGCGCTCTATTTGGTTCAATTTTTGTAATCTTCACCAATGTTTCATGTGAAACATTTTCCGGTGCATCCTTTTTTTTCTCTTTTTCAAAATCTCCCTCATTCCGAGATAAAATAAGAGAATCCAATCCTTTCCCTAATCCTTTTCTTACTGCCATCTTCCCCTCCAAGCTGGTCACTGCTCTGTCTTTTTAATTATCTTTTTTTTTACTATTACTTTGCGATTACTCTTTACAATTCCCTATCTCCCCCTAGTTTTTTCTGCGGAAGAGTTTCTTCTTTTCTCCCTTCTCTTTTTTGCCCCTCTCCCCCCGACTATTTTTTTCTTCTTTTTTCTTTCCGCTCTGATCCGCCAAAAATGTGGTTTCCGGTATTTCATAGCCATCCTGCACTAAGATCTCATCTGCCAGATCACGGTAGGCATCCGCCCCGGTCGATTTCGGATCATACATACTAATCGGAAGTCCATGACTTGGTGCCTCCGCCAAGCGAACATTGCGCGGAATAATTGCATTGTAAATATTCTGCTCTAAATTTCTACGCACATTTTCCACTACCTGCAAAGATAGATTCGTTCTGGCATCATACATAGTAAACACAACACCCTCGATCTCTAAATTTGCATTTAAACGCTGTTTTACTAAATTGATTGTATGAATAAGCTGTGATAATCCCTCCAATGCATAATATTCACATTGAATTGGCACCAAAATAGAGTCCGCTGTGGTCATCGCATTGACGGTCAGCGTATTTAAGGATGGAGGACAATCAATCATAATATAGTCGAAAGAATCTTTGAAAGGTCTGACTTTTTTGCTCAATATGTACTCTTTTTCCTCAATCCCGATCAACTCGATCTCCGCTCCTGCCAAATCCACATCCGAGGGGAGTACAAACAAGTTCTTCACCACACTCTCACACATACATTGTCCCACAGTACACTCATCAAGCAGGAGCTGATATACCGTATATTCTAAACTATCCTTGTCAATCCCAAGACCACTTGTCGTATTTCCCTGTGGATCGATATCGACCACCAAAACCTTCATCCCCTTCTCCGCCAGACATGCGGAGAGATTGATTGCTGTCGTCGTTTTTCCCACGCCGCCCTTTTGATTCGCTATTGCAATTATTCTTCCCATATTCCACCATCATTCCTGTTCTTTCTTTTCCAAAAGTTTTATTACAATCCCCATTATAACACCTTTTCTCATTCTGTTCTACTAGTTTATGATTTTTTTTGTTTTTCTTTTTCCGATTAAATATATTTGTATTTTTTATCATGTCATCTTGACAAAGGTAATATTAGGAAAACTATTTTCCTGGCAAATCATACGCATCAGAGATACTATGTTTGAAAAACATGATATAATTTTTCTGTAAATAATATTGTGAGAAGAAGAAAATTATTTTATCTTTTTTTCAATAATGAAAAATCAAAAAAATATTTCTTTATATCTATTTCAAACAATATACATGATCCAAAAATAAAATGTTTCATGTGAAACATTTTATTTTTACAACTATCTCGATTCTGCTTTGCCTGCCTATTCAGACAAACGGATCTGTATATCTTGTTTTCCAGCAATCAATAATTTACAAAATCTATCGAACTCTGCGACCTAAATTTACCCAAAAATCATTTTAATATAAGAGTAAATTACAGTATATTAAAATGATTGTAAATAAGTATTTATCAAAAAATTTCGCTTTTCATTGATTACTTTGTTTCACATGAAACATTTCGCTTCTCCTCCATTATTTTGTTTCATGTGAAACATTCTGCTTTTCCTCCATTATTTTGTTTCATGTGAAACATTTTGCTTCTCCTCCATTATTTTGTTTCACATGAAACATTTCGCTTCTCCTCCATTATTTTGTTTCACATGAAACATTTCGCTTTTTCTCCATTATTTTGTTTCATGTGAAACATTCTGCTTTTCCTCCATTATTTTGTTTCATGTGAAACATTTTGCTTCTCCTCCATTATTTTGTTTCACATGAAACATTTCGTTTCTCCTCCATTACTTTGTTTCATGTGAAACATTTTGCTTTTCCTCCATTATTTTGTTTCATGTGAAACATTCTGCTTTTCCTCCATTACTTTGTTTCATGTGAAACATTCTGCTTTTCCTCCATTACTTTGTTTCATGTGAAACATTCTGCTTTTCTATTAAAGGACAATTGGTTGGTTTTCCTCCTGCCCTGGGATATTTCCGTGGAGTTTCCTTAGATTTTCGAATCAGAAGTAAACTGCGTTCCATATCGCTATCCGGAAGTAAAAAAGAAATCTTTCCTTCATATTTTGCTCCCAACTGTCCAATAGCATAATCTGACTCCACTAATTCTTCCTCTACTTTTCCCGATTTATACGAAATAAAATATCCCTCCTTTTTTACAAAGGGAAGACAGTACTCTGAAAGAGAAACCAATCTCGCAACTGCGCGCGAAACACAATAATCATACTTTTCTCTAAATTCTTCTTTTCGTCCAAATTCTTCTGCCCTTCCATGTACAGCAGAGATTCCCTCCAACGAAAGCTGTTTTACCACTTCCTTTAAAAAATTGACGCGCTTATTCAATGAATCCAATAAAACAATATTTAATTTCGGAAAAGCAATTTTAATTGGAATTCCCGGAAATCCTGCCCCCGTTCCCAGATCGAGAAGTCTACTCTCTTCCCCAAAATCTTTAAATGTTTCACATGAAACATCTCTTAATTTTACAATAGAAAGACTGTCCAAAAAATGTTTTGTAATTACTTCGCCATATTCTGTAATTGCAGTAAGATTCATTACATTATTCCATTCAATCAAAAGATCATAATATTGCTCAAATTGTTGAAACTGTCCTTCTGTCAATATAATCCCCAGCTCATCCAATCCCTTTCGAAATTTACGATTATCCCTCATATTCCATTCCCCTTTATTTAATCTTGAACTTACTTATCTACTTTATCATTTAATCTTATGTTTACTTATCCCCCGATTATTTTTTCTTTTGTTCACTAACCTACTCTATCTATCATTTGTCCACTTAGTTATTTTGTTTTTCTATTCTTCTACCTTATTTCATCCACCCGCTTATCTTATTTTTCCACTTTCCTTTTATCCCTCCTCCACTTTTCTGTTTCTATAATGCTCCAGGTACACTAATAATACCGAAATATCCGCCGGAGAAACTCCGGAAATTCTTGAAGCCTGTCCAACATTTTCTGGTTTAATTTTTATCAGTTTTTGTCTTGCCTCAATTCTTAACGAAGGGACTTCTTCATAATCAAGACTCTCCGGTATTTTCTTTTCTTCCATCCTTTTAAATTGCTCCACCTGACGTAATTGGCGTTTGATATAACCTTCGTATTTAATATTGATTTCCGCCTCAAAAATCACATCATCAGGCAATTCTTTTCTGTCCGGATCGAGCGGTGCTAACATCTGATACGTGATTTCCGGTCGTTTTAGCAAATCTGCAAGTGTAGTTCCACTACTTAATTCGGAGCTACCGATCCCTCTCAAAAATTCTTGGTTTTCTGCACTTGCCCCTATCATAATATGGGTGAGTCTTTCTTCCTCTTGTGCGATCAATCGCTCTTTTTCCAAAAGTTTTTGATACCGCACCTCATTGATCAATCCAACTTGATACCCAATTTTTGTCAGCCTTAAATCTGCATTATCCTGCCTGAGAATCAATCGGTATTCCGCTCTTGAAGTCATCATACGATAGGGTTCATGTGTTTCCTTTGTCACCAAGTCATCAATTAAAACTCCAATATATCCCTGCGACCGATCTAAAACAATCTGTTCTCGCCCAAGCAATTTCATTGCAGCGTTGATCCCCGCAATCAATCCTTGTGCAGCCGCCTCCTCATATCCCGAACTCCCATTGAATTGTCCGCCAGAAAATAAACCCTCTATCACCTTAAATTCCAGTGTTGGCTTCAACTGCATTGGATTGATGCAATCATATTCAATCGCGTAGGCATTGCGCACAATTTTCGCATTCTCTAAACCGGGTACGGAGCGATACATTCGAATCTGGACATCCTCCGGCAAACTGCTTGACATTCCCGCAATATACATCTCATTAGTATAGTTTCCCTCCGGCTCAATAAAAACCTGGTGCCGTTCCTTATCCGCAAATTTCACTACCTTATCTTCAATTGAAGGACAATATCTAGGACCGGTTCCCTTAATATTCCCTGAAAAAAGAGGGGAACGCGAAATATTTTCTCGAATAATCGAATGCGTTTCTTCATTTGTATAAGTAAGCCAACAAGATACCTGTTCTCTTTCAATTTCTTTTGCCGTATTAGTAAATGAAAATGGCACTACCTTCTCATCCCCGAATTGTTCTTCCATCTTTGAAAAATCAATCGACCGCCTGTCAATGCGCGCAGGTGTGCCAGTCTTAAAGCGATACATTTCGATCCCATGCGCAATCAGTGAATCCGTCAGATGATTTGCCGCGGGAAGACCATTTGGTCCAGTGTAGGTACTCATCTCCCCACAAATACAGCGTGCCTTCAAATATACTCCAGTACATAGAATCACTGCGCGGCATGGAAATACTCCACCGGAATAAATTTTTATTCCTGTAATTCTATTTTCCTCTGTAATAATCTCTGTGACTTCTGCCTGTTTTAATGTAAGATGATCTGTATTTTCCAAAACTTTTCTCATCTCCCGGCTATAATCCTGCTTATCCGCCTGGGCACGCAAGGAATGTACCGCTGGTCCCTTTGAGATGTTCAACATTTTCGATTGAATATAGGTCTTATCAATATTTTTTCCCATCTCTCCGCCAAGCGCATCAATTTCCCGCACCAAATGCCCTTTAGAGGTTCCTCCGATATTTGGATTGCAGGGCATCATCGCGATACTGTCCATACTGACAGTAAAAATAATCGTTTCCAGCCCAAGCCTTGCACAGGCCAAGGCAGCCTCGCATCCGGCGTGTCCCGCTCCGACCACCGCAACATCATAATTTTCATATATCATATCCATAGAAACAATCCCCCTCTTTTTTTACTCTATTTTCCCATACAAAATTCTCGAAAAATTGTATTGATCAAATCTTCATCCACTTCCTCCCCCAAAATACTTCCAAGTTCCCTGTACGCATTCATCAAATCAATCGAATAAAAATCCTCCGGCATTCCTATCCGTATACTCTCAATCACCTGCCCCAGACTTTTGTCTGTTTCCTCCAATGCAATCCTATGCCTGATATTTGTCACATAAATTTCATCATTAAAATTTAGTTCCCCTCCAAAAAATATTTCTGTAATTTTATTTTCTAATTCCTCCAAACCTTCCCCCACTTTTGTCGAAGTGCGAACCATATTCCAATTATTTTTTTCACTGCACCCATTTCCAAAATTATTTAAAAATTGTTCTATGTCCGCCTCATTTACCATCCCCGGCAGATCCATTTTATTTAGAAGCACGATCACTTTCTTTCCCGCAATAGATTTTAAAATCTCTCCATCATTTTCATCCAACCTCACCGAGGAATCCACGACAAACAAAATTAAATCCGCATCTTTCGCCGCCTGCTTCGCTTTATCCACACCGATCCGCTCCACCGTATCCTTTGTCCACCGAATCCCCGCAGTATCCACAATATTTAGCGAAATTCCGTTCAAGATAATATTCTCTTCCAGGATATCCCTGGTTGTCCCTGCAATATCAGTTACAATCGCGCGATTCTCCCCAAGCATAAAATTTAAAAGAGAGGATTTTCCGGCATTTGGCTTTCCCAAAATCACAGTCTTAATTCCCTCTTTTATCAACCTGCCGCTTTCCGCAGTTTTTAATAATTTTTTCACCCTTCGCTGCCAAATTTCTATATTTGTATTTAATTTCTGTGTAAATCCATCCAGACTGATATGTTCAGGATCGTCCAATGCAGCCTCAATAAATGCTATATCATTTAAGATCTGTTGGCGCAATTCTGATATTTCCTTATACATATTTCCTTTTAGCTGACCCACAGAATTTTTTAATGCCATATTACTTTTAGCTTGAATAATATCACTTACCGCTTCTGCCTGTGAAAGATCGATCCTCCCATTTAAAAACGCGCGCTTTGTAAATTCTCCCGGCTCAGCTAAGCGCGCACCAGCCCGTATTACCTCATCCAATATTTTTTTTGTCACCACAATCCCGCCGTGGCAGTTTACCTCCACAATATTTTCTCTTGTATAAGTATTCGGCGCTCTCATCACAGAGACAAGCACCTCATCCAAAAGATTCTGCTCCTTTTTTTCCCCAGGGTTTTCCTTAATAATCCCATAGTGCAATGTATGAGTCTTTGCATCTTCCAGACGAAAATTTTCCCTCTTTGCACAGAAAATTTTGTCCACTATTTTTATTGCATCCTCCCCGCTTATCCGGATAATACTAATTCCTGCACTCGATAATCCTGTTGCAATCGCCGCAATTGTATCTGTCTTCATCAAATAAAATCCTTTCCCCATAACTATTATTATTTACTTTTAACAATTCCTACAGCTATTCTTATCGTTTATTTCTAATAATTTATTCTAGATCGTCATCAACTTATAGTTATAGCTGATAATTACAGCCATAAATCATTATTTACAGCCATCAATTGATAATTATAATCATAAACAGAAAATTACAATTTATAAAAAATTGCAATTTCCCGAATAATATTAAAAAACATAAATTTATATCTCTAATAAATAACTAAACAAAAATCCAAACTTATAGATTAATGTTTATATTGAAAAAAGGTTTCCCAGTTTTTCATTCGCCGGGAAACCCAAATTTTGATTATTTATCATAATCTATCTAAAAACTCTTCATTTTATCAACAAACCAATCTATTCAGAAGCAGTCTCCGGCACATTTGTTGTATTTTCTGCACTTACCATTGCATTTGCCGCTGTCTCCACATTTACATCCACATTCTCCGCCGCTGCTTTTTCTGCTGCCTTCTGCTCTAAATACGCCGCATAGTCCTTCTTATAATCCATACTATAATCCTTTGTGTTCCCGCCATATTTCTTATGGAATTCCTTCTTACTGTATTTTCTGACACCGCCGTTCTCATATTTGCTGTTCTCATAGCGATTCCGATATCCACCGCGATATCCACCATTATTTTCATACTCGCGCAAATTCTTTTTCGGTGCAATCACCACTTTGCGGTAAGGCTCGTCCCCCTCACTGTGCGTCTCCACATAGCGATCACTCTGAAGCGCGGAGTGAATAATTCTTCTCTCATATGGATTCATCGGTTCAAGGGAGACCGGCTTGCGCGTTCTCTTTACTTTTGAAGCAATATTCCTGGCAAGATTCTCCAGCGTTTCCTTGCGTCTCTCCCTGTAATTTTCCGTATCTAATTTCACCTTCAGATATTTTTCCGTATTCTTATTGATTACTAAGCTTGTCAGATATTGCAGGGAATCCAATGTCTGACCGCGCTTTCCAATAAGAACACCCATCTCATTTCCGACAAGGTTGATCTTTAATGTTTCTTCCTCCTCATTAAGCTCCGCTTCAATCGCAATCTCTACATTCATTGCCTTAAAAACTTTCTGCAAGAAGTTCTCTGCTATACATTGCACGGACAAAATCTTCTTTCTCGCGCGGATCCTTGCCGGTTTGCTGCCAATCCCCAAAAATCCCTTCGACTCCTTCTCAATCACCTCATACTCAAAATTATCCGAGGTGGTTTCCAGGGCAACCTTCGCATTCGTTACCGCTTCCTCCACCGTTTTTGCTGTAAATTCTTTCCATTCATCCATTACACGATACCCCTTTCCATTTTCGCAGCACTCAATCAAAATCAAATTTGCTAAAGGCATAAATCTATTTTTCTGAATTATCTTCCGAATCCTGATTTTGTCTTTGATAATTATTTCTCAACAGGTTCGCATTTGCGGAAATACTGCCCGCACTGTAGGAAACCTCGCTGCGCTTGTACTCCCCTGCCTTCGCCCCCTTGTTTGAATTCTTTCCTGAGGATGCATTATTTTTATAATCATATGCATTTTGAAATTTCTTTTCTTCTGTCTGAATTGATTTTGTGGATGTCCTCGCGACTTCCGCCATCTGAGAACCAGTGGTAATGCCCCTCTTCGCGCGTTTTTTCGCCGCTTTTTCCGCATTTGCTGCCATCAGCTCCTCCACATCCACCTTATCCATATAATGGTTGATAAACACCGTCTGAATTGTTCCGAAAACCGCGCTCGCCACCCAGTATAAGCCCACACAGATCGGAAGCATTGCGCAGAAAAACATTGACATTACAGGCATTACATAATTCATCGCCCTCATGCTCTGAGCGGCAGGGTTATCCACATTGTTCTGCTGTTTATTTCCTGCCATCGCCACTTTGCTCTGTACAAACTGCGAGAGAGCAGCAAGCAGAGGAATAATAATCCCCGGAAATGACCAGCCCGGCGCATTTAAAATATTTAATCCACCAAGAAAACTGTTGACGTGGATAATCTCTGTCACGGTACTCTCAATATTGGGAATCAGCGAAGTAAATGCTGCCGTATCCACCGCCTGAATAGATTCAAGCGAAACTCCCAGACTATAATTCTGAATTACTTTCGTAAGATCAATCTTATTTAGCCATGACTCCGCATCCGCAGGATTTACATTCTTAAAGATATCCCATGCATCCGTATTAAACTGGTACATAATATCGATCAGATTATCCTTGGTAAGAGCGATCAAATTGTAGGTAATACCATCCGCACC
>CAJUCG010000091.1 GCA_910585065.1 uncultured Lachnospiraceae bacterium | reverse complement strand
AAGTCTTAATCATCGGATCGGGTCCAATTATTATCGGACAGGCATGCGAGTTCGACTATTCCGGAACGCAGGCATGCAAGGCATTAAAAAAGCTTGGATACGAGATCGTTTTAGTAAACTCCAACCCAGCAACCATTATGACCGATCCGGAGATCGCGGACGTAACCTACATTGAACCCCTTAATGTAAAACGCTTGGAACAGATTATTGCAAAGGAACGCCCGGACGCGCTGCTGCCGAATCTCGGCGGACAATCAGGTCTGAACTTGTGTGCGGAGCTTGCAAAGGAAGGTGTGCTTGAGAAATACCATGTGCAGGTTATCGGCGTGCAGGTAGATGCGATCGAGCGCGGCGAAGACCGTATCGAATTCAAGAAATCCATGGACAAAATCGGCATTGAGATGGCACGCAGCGAAGTGTCCTACTCCGTGGAGGAGGCTCTTGCCATTGCTGACCGTCTAGGCTACCCGGTTGTTCTTCGCCCAGCTTATACCATGGGCGGCGCGGGTGGCGGTCTGGTTTATAATAAGGAAGAATTAAAGACAGTCTGCACGCGCGGTCTGGCAGCGAGCTTAGTTGGACAGGTACTTGTTGAGGAATCCATCCTTGGCTGGGAAGAATTGGAACTTGAGATTGTGCGCGATGCAAAAGGACAGATGATCACCGTCTGCTTTATCGAAAATATTGATCCCATGGGTACACACACCGGTGACTCGTTCTGCGCCGCCCCGATGATTACCATTTCAAAGGAGCTTCAGACAAGACTTCAGGATGCGGCGTACCACATAGTGGACTCGGTCAAGGTAATCGGTGGTACAAATGTCCAGTTTGCGCATGACCCGGTTTCCGATCGCATTGTCGTAATTGAGATCAACCCTCGCACTTCCCGATCCTCGGCACTCGCGTCCAAGGCAACGGGTTTCCCGATCGCGCTTATCTCGGCGATGCTTGCCGCAGGTCTGACCTTAGATGAGATCGAGTGCGGCAAATATGGAACACTTGATAAATATGTACCGGATGGAGACTATATTGTAATCAAATTTGCGCGCTGGGCATTTGAAAAATTCAAGGGTGTGGAAGATAAACTCGGCACACAGATGCGCGCAGTCGGCGAGGTAATGAGCATTGGAAAAACCTACAAAGAAGCCTTTCAGAAAGCCATCCGAAGCCTTGAAACCGGGCGTTACGGTCTAGGCTTTGCAAAGGATTACAATAAAAAATCAAAGGATGAACTGTTGCGTATGCTCGCGCACCCGTCAAGCGATCGGCATTTTATTATGTACGAAGCACTTAGAAAGGGCGCGTCCGTAGAGGAAATCTACGAGATCACCAGGGTAAAGCACTATTTTATTGAGCAGATGAAAGAGCTTGTTATTGAGGAGGAAGCACTTCTTACAAAGAAAGGGGTTCTTCCATCGGATGAGGCACTTATCTCTGCAAAGAAAAATGGTTTTTCTGACAAGTATTTAAGCAAACTTCTCGATATCCCGGAGTCCGATCTGCGCGCGCGCCGCATGGCACTTGGCATTACACAGACCTGGGAGGGCGTTCATGTCAGCGGCACAAAGGACAGTGCTTACTACTACTCAACTTACAATGCCCCGGACAAAAATCCGGTAAAGACCGACCGCAAAAAAATTATGATTTTAGGCGGGGGACCGAACCGCATCGGACAGGGAATTGAGTTTGACTACTGCTGTGTGCATGCGGCATTGGCACTAAAGAAGCTTGGATTTGAAACCATTATTGTCAACTGTAATCCGGAGACGGTCTCCACCGACTACGACACTTCGGACAAGCTCTATTTTGAGCCGCTGACCCTAGAAGATGTGTTAAGCATCTATCAAAAGGAGCAGCCCGCGGGCGTGATCGCGCAGTTCGGCGGACAGACCCCGCTCAATCTCGCCGCAGAATTAGAGAAAAACGGCGTAAAGATTCTTGGCACGCCGCCTAGTGTAATTGACCTTGCGGAAGACCGCGACCAATTCCGCGCAATGATGGATAAATTAGACATCCCAATGCCGGAGTCTGGTATGGCAACCACGGTGGCAGAGGCCCTTGCAATTGCCGGGCGCATCGGCTATCCGGTGATGGTGCGCCCATCCTACGTCCTCGGCGGTCGCGGTATGGAAGTGGTCTATGACGATGAGAGCATGGAGAGCTATATGAAGGCGGCTGTCGGCGTAACCCCTGACCGCCCGATCTTAATCGACCGTTTCCTAAACCACGCGATGGAATGCGAGGCGGACGCGATCAGTGACGGCACGCACGCCTTCGTCCCTGCGGTAATGGAACATATCGAATTAGCTGGCGTACATTCCGGTGACTCCGCATGCATTATTCCATCGGTGCATATCACACCGGAAAATGTTGCGACAATCAAGGAGTACACAAGGAAAATCGCCGAGGAAATGCATGTCTGCGGTCTGATGAATATGCAGTATGCCATCGAGAATGGCAAGGTCTATGTGCTTGAGGCAAATCCGCGCGCCTCCCGCACTGTACCCCTTGTTTCCAAAGTCTGCAATATCCGTATGGTGCCGCTTGCCACCGAGATTATCACTGGGGAACTTACCTCTAAAAAATCTCCGATTCCTTCCCTAAAAGAGCAGGATATCCCGTACTACGGCGTGAAGGAGGCGGTTTTCCCATTCAATATGTTCCCGGAAGTCGATCCGGTGCTTGGTCCTGAAATGCGCTCCACCGGTGAAGTGTTAGGGCTCTCGCCATATTACGGCGAAGCGTTTTTCAAGGCACAGGAGGCAACGCAGACTAAGCTTCCGCTCTCCGGCAAGGTGCTGATCTCGGTGAACCGCAAGGACAAGCCGGAAGTTGTGGAGATTGCAGGGCTGTTTAAGGAAGCCGGATTTACTATTCTCGCAACAGGCACGACTTACGATCTGATCACAGAGGCAGGAATTCCGGCAAAACGTGTGAAGAAGCTTTACGAGGGTCGCCCAAACATCCTCGATCTGATTACAAACGGCGATATTAGCCTGATTATCAACTCGCCGAGCGGCAAAGAGAGCGTACATGATGACAGCTATCTGCGCAAAGCCGCCATCAAAGAAAAAATTCCGTATATGACGACGATCGCTGCTGCCAGAGCGACAGCAAAAGGAATTTTGTATGTGCAAAAGCACGGTGACTGCGAAGTAAAATCATTACAGCAATTGCACAGCGAGATCAAAAACAAATAACAAATAGAAAAGAAAGGCAATGGTAAAATTACCATCGCCTTTCTTTTACTTTTTTTAAATTTCCCCCACCTCCAATACTTCTTCCTCTATCTCCGCTTCCTTTGCTGTCCCCTGAACTTTTTCCTCTTTATCTTTTTCCTGTTTTTGTAATAAAATTCCTGAATATGGAGGCAGCAGGATCTTCTCACCCTTCTGATACGATTCTGCAATTTCTTTTGTCCGTCCGCTAAAGCGTTCCCAGTCTGTATTTAACAGCACATAATATTTCGCGTCATCCAAAAATGGAGTCGGATACGCTTTTTCTTCCCTGGAAAAATTAAAAATTCCGCATACCACCTCTTTCGCTTCATCCCCTGAATAAGCGGTTCTCTGGATCGCATAGATACAGTTCTCCTCCTGGTGGCAGTCCAGCCATTGAAATCCCCTTTGTTCATAGTCCCCCTGATAAAAAGCGGGCATTTTTAAATAATATTTGTTTAACTCCACCATAAAATGATAGAAAGAGTCATGCATTGGATATTTCCTTAACTCCCAGTCCTGTTCCCTCTTTTCATCCCACTCCCGGAGCTGCCCGATCTCATTTCCCATAAAGTTTAGTTTCTTCCCCGGATGCAGCATCATATAAAGATAGAGTGTCCTAGCCTGTGGAAATTTATCCTCGTACTGTCCGCTCATTTTCTGTGTAATTGTGGCTTTGCCATGGACAACTTCATCGTGGGAAAACGGCAGAAGATAATCCTCGTTGTAAGCGTACATCATGGAAAACGTAAGCTTGTGATAATCCCGTATGCGGTACTCCGGCGGCGTTCGGAAATATTCCAGTGTGTCATTCATCCAACCCATATTCCACTTGTAATCAAATCCAAGCCCTCCATTCGCGACGGTTTTGGTAACATTTGGGAAATTTGTTGAATCCTCCGCCGCTAAAATACAGCCTGTATGCCGCTCTTTTAACCCCTGATTCATCACTTTGATAAAATCGATCGCATTCTTATTCTGTCCTCTTCGCTCATCTCCCTGCCAGTAAATAATCCGGCTGATTGCATCCACCCTCAGCCCGTCAAAGTGATATTCTTTTAGCCAGTAATTTGCAGCGGACTGCAAAAAGCTTCGCACTTCCCCACGCGAATGCATAAAATTGCAGCTCCCCCATTCACTAACCCCCACATCCGAATTCGGGTACTCATAGAGCTGCGAACCATCAAAGCGCATTAGCCCATAGGAATCTATCGCAAAATGAACAGAGACAAAATCGAGGAGTACACCGATATTATTCTGGTGGAGCTTGTCAATCAGTTCCTGCAATCCCGCCGCTGTCCCATATCGGCTGGTCGGCGCGAAAAAGCCTGTGTTTTGATAGCCCCAGCTCTCATCACAAGGATATTCACAAAGCGGCATAAACTCCACATAATTGTAACCGCTCTCCAAAAGATACGGAATCAGCAGATCGGCAATCTCTTCATAGTGATACCATGCATCCGGCTGATCCGAAGGCTTCTTAAACGAACCCAAATGCATCTCGTAAATATTTACCGGACACCTCTTGGTATCCACTCGATTTTTCATCCAGTTCTGATCATGGAAATGATAATTGCCAATATCGCGGACAATGGAGCGATGCGCAGGTCTTAACTCCATGCCAAAACCGTAAGGATCTGCGTGATCAGTATAGCCCGAACCGGAATAAACGCGATACTCATAGCAGGTTCCCTCATCAATATTTGGCAGTGTAATCTCATAAAAATGCCCGTTATAGACCCTGGTCATCGGGTACTCAGCTCCCGATATCAAAAGCCCAACTCCGCGCGCTGACGGCGCAAATACACGAAATACTGTTGCCTCCTTACAGTAATGCGCCCCTAAAAATTCATATGCCTCAAACTCATGCCCCGTATAAAAACTGTAAAAATCCATAAGTCCCTCCTTTTTCTCCTGGTCAACATTATTTTCTTTTCTCGCGTTTATTGACGATCGTCCAATAATTGATTATAATATAACAAGAAATAAGAAAAATTACCATTGATAATATTTTATATCCGTCCAATAATAGACACTCAAAATAAAATGACCAGTATCTTACCGAAAGTTTAAGGATATCATCCCCTATTTGTTCAATAACACTTCTGACATTCCTGCAATCCGGAAGAGACCGATCAGATGGAGAATCGAATCTTAAATTTTTCGATAATTGCAGGGGGAAAAATATGGATCGAAGAGAAATAAAGACAAGACGAAGCATAAAAAACGCATTTTTAAAACTGCGCTCAAAAAAGAGTATCGAACAGATCACCATCAGGGAACTTGCTGAGGAAGCCGAGATTAGCAAGGCGACCTTCTATCTCCACTACCATGATATTTATGATCTCTCCGATACCCTTGGAATTGAAATTATTGAAAATATGGTAAAGGGCATTTCCAACCCGGATAATATTATCGAAGATCCGGCGGCATTTACCAGGGAATTCGCCTTTGCCTTTCTCGCGCAAAAAAATATTATTGACCTCCTCTTTTCCGGCTCACAAGAATACAAATTGGTCTGCCAGATTGAACAGGCGATCCGCAAATTAGTTTTTGCCTTCCACCCGGAATATCTCAATGATATTTCCTTTCACCTGAAACTTACCTACCGGGTAAAGGGCATCTACTATGCATTTCATGATAATTTAGATAAATTTGAACCCGGAGTTTTAATTGAGGAATTATGTCGGATTTCGGATAACAGGGAAAAAGATACTTAATTATTTTGCCCTCTCCGACAGTTTTCTCTCAAACCGGTTTTTTCCCGTATCCACAGGTATCTGCGTCGGGTAGTTCCCATCAAAACAGGCACTGCAATACCCTACTCCTCCGATTAGTTCCCCCAGTCTTTCCGCCGGGAGATATCCCAAGCTGTCCGCACCAATGATCGCCGCCGTCTCCTCCACATTGTGATGACAGGCAATCAGATGTTCCCTTGAATCAATATCCGTTCCATAGTAGCAGGGATTTAAAAAGGGCGGCGAGGAGATGCGCATATGTACTTCCCTCGCTCCCGCCTCCCTGAAAAGCTTTACAATCCGCTCGCTCGTTGTCCCCCGCACAATGGAATCGTCCACCAAAACCACGCGCTTTCCCTCAACGCTCTCCCTAATCACGCTCAATTTAATTCTTACCTGGTCAAGGCGTTTTCCCTGCCCCGGAGAGATAAACGTCCTTCCAATATATTTATTTTTAATCAGCCCAATCCCGTAGGGAATTCCTGACTCCTCACTAAAACCCAATGCTGCATCAAGTCCCGAATCCGGCACGCCAATCACAAGATCCGCATCCACCGGGTGTTCCCCCGCCAAAATTTTTCCGGCGCGCACCCTGGCATGATGCACGGATACGCCGTCAATTACCGAGTCCGGTCTTGCAAAATAAATGGATTCAAAAATACAAAATTTCTTTTGCTTTTTCCCGCAATGTTCTTTTTTGGAAATAATTCCCTCCTTGGAAAATACCAGGATCTCTCCTGGTTCTACATCTCGGATAAGCTCCGCGCCAATCGCCTTTAGCGCGCAGCTCTCTGAGGCAACCACATACATTCCCTCCGATGTTTTTCCATAGCATAAGGGGCGAAAGCCATGAGGGTCCCGCGCACAGATTAGTTTCTGCGGCGACATCAGCACAAGGGAATACGCGCCGCAAAGAGAATTCATTGCCTCGCTTAGCGCGTCCTCTATCGACGGGGTGTTAAGACGCTTTCTCGTCACAATATAGGCAATAATCTCCGTGTCGCTTGTCGTGTGAAAGATCGCGCCGGAAAGTTCCAATTCACTGCGAAGTTCGGCGGCATTTGCAAGGTTTCCATTGTGCGCAATTGCCATCCTCCCTTTTTGGTGATTGACCTCAAGCGGCTGGGCATTGCTGCGTCTTGTCGCTCCCGTTGTCCCGTAGCGCACATGCCCCACTGCCATCCTTCCCCTTGGCAGACGGGAGAGGACTTCCTCGGAAAATACCTCACCCACCAGCCCCAGATCCTTGTGTGAGGAAAAGAGTCCATCATCATTTACCACAATTCCGCAGCTCTCCTGCCCCCGATGCTGCAGCGCGTACAGCCCATAATATACTTCCCTTGCCACATCCGTATCTTCCTCGCTTATCACCCCGAACACCCCGCACTCCTCATGCAGACCCATAATGTCCTCCCCTTCATTTTGTTTTCCTGTATCCGTTCTCTTATTCTACATCCTGTAATGCTGCATATCCTTCCTCGCCGGTGCGCACTTTAACCACGTTTTCCACATCGTAGACAAAAATCTTTCCATCCCCGATATGTCCGGTGTAAAGCACTTTCTTCGCCGTCTCAATTACGGAGGAAACCGGCACTTTGCTGACCACGATATCCACCTGTACTTTCGGCAGCAGGTTTGCCTCAACTGGCACGCCGCGATAATATTCCGGCTTTCCTTTCTGAACCCCGCAACCAAGCACATGGGACACGGTCATCCCGGTGATCCCGATCTCCATCATTGCCGACTTTAACGCCTCAAACCGCGATTCCTTGCAGACAATTTCCACCTTGGTAAATTTTGGATCTCCCTCGGAAAAACCAGGCATTTTCTTTACGGTAACCGCTTCCGCCACCGGGGTATCCCCGGCAACCGCTCTCACTTTCTTCGCATTAGACTTCACCGCTTCCGCTGCCTCTTCAAGATATCCATAATCCAGGCTCTCCACCGCAGGAACAAAATCCGCATACGCACTTGGCAGACCATGCTCAGTGCTGTCAAGCCCCTTGATCTCCTCCTCCGCAGAAACGCGCAAACCGACAGTCTTTTTAATCACGGTAAAGACGATCGTCATCATCATCCCCGTCCAGGCAAGCACGGCAACAATCCCCAAAAGCTGCACGGCAAAAAGCTTTATCTTCCCGGTATAAAATAATCCCTCAAGCTTAGCTGGTGCGGACGGATTTGCCAAAAGTCCGACGGCAAGCGTCCCCCAGATCCCATTGGCAAGATGCACGCCCACCGCACCCACCGGGTCATCGATATGTAATTTTAAATCCAATACCTCCACAACGACAACCACCAGGATACCGGATACAATTCCGACAATTGTTGAGCCAAGCGCGTCCAGCGCATCACATCCCGCCGTAATGCCCACCAGTCCGGCAAGTGAGGCATTCAGACACATCGATACATCCGGCTTTCCATTTTTAACCCAGGTGTAAAGCATGGTCACACAGGTCGCCACCGCCGGTGCAATCGTTGTGGTCAAGAAGATCGAGGCAAGTGAAGTTTTATCCCACGCTGCCGCGCCGTTAAATCCGTACCATCCAAACCAGAGAATAAAGCAGCCTAGCGCGCCAAGCGTAATGGAATGTCCCTGAATTGCATTGACCTTCTTTATTTTCCCCGCCTTATCCTTTACGTATTTGCCAAGGCGCGGTCCTACCATAATCGCCCCGATCAGTGCGGTCACACCGCCGACGGAATGAATTGCCGCCGAACCCGCAAAATCATGGAACCCAAGCTTTGCAAGCCAGCCCTGCGAATTCCAGATCCACCCCGCCTCAATCGGGTAGACAAAAAGCGAGATCCCCCCGGAATAAATACAGTAGGAAACAAATTTTGTCCGCTCCGCCATCGATCCGGAAACAATCGTTGCCGCCGTTGCACAAAAGACCAGATTAAACACAAAGCTGGAAGCATTCTCCTGAATGAATTTTCCGAAATTTGTAAAAATCTGAAGATTCGGCACCCCGATAAATCCAAATACATAGTCCTCCGCCATCATCAGGCTAAAGCCCAACAAAATAAAAACCACTGTTCCAATGCAGAAATCCATCAAGTTTTTCATAATGATATTTCCCGCATTCTTCGCCCTGGTAAAACCCGTTTCCACCATGGCAAATCCCGCTTGCATAAAGAAAACCAACGCTGCGCCAATCAGGTACCAGATACCGAAAACTTCCCCGTTCACCGCATTCTCAACCAATTTTGTAATTTCATCCACCATACAGATCCCCTCCTTCTTTCTCCCCCCAATTATACTTCTTAAAATTACCCGTTTTTCTTATGGTTCATGGTTATTTTCAATTATCTTACACTGAACAGCAGATCCCCGTAGCTTGGAAATGGCCATGCACTCTTTGTGGTCAAGGTTTCCGCCTCATCGCACGCCGCCCTAAGTTCTGCCATCTTAGGCAAAATCTTATCGCGGATAAAATACGACTGCGCAATAATTACATTGTCCGTATCATCGGCAGAGGTGATGTTGGAAATTTTTTCCAGAAGTGCGAACAGTTCCCCCGCCCTTACCGCAATCGTATCCGTCAGTTCCGACAACCGCTCCACCAAATTGTTCTCATAGCCACAGGCAATCTTATTATTCAGTGCCTTTTTCGCCGCCGCAGTCCTTGCCAATTTGTACGTATAATTTTCCACTGCCGGCGCGATCTGTGTTCTTGCCATATCCACCATCGTGTTCGCCTCAATCTGCACGCTCTTGCAGTAATTCTCCAGCATAATATCGCAGCGTGATTTTAATTCCGCCTCGGAAAATACACCGTGCGAAGTCAGCATATCCACATTCTTTTTATCAAGCAGATGCGGCATACAATCCGGTGTTGTGCGGTAATTAAGCAGTCCTCTCTGCGTTGCCTCCTTGATCCAGGTATCATCATAGCCATTTCCATTGAAAATAATGCGCTTATGATCACTTATCGTCTTGTGGATCATCCCCTGGAGCGCGCTCTCAAAATCTGTCGCTGCCTCAAGCCGATCCGCATAAATCTTAAGGCTCTCCGCAACCGCGCTGTTTAACATAATATTTGCGCAGGCAATACTGTTTGAGGAGCCAAGCATACGAAATTCAAATTTATTTCCGGTAAATGCAAACGGAGATGTGCGGTTGCGGTCAGTTGTATCGCGGTTAAACTTTGGCAGTACATCAACGCCCAATTTCATCTGCCTCTTCTCCGCGCCGCTGTAGGGTTTTCCGGACTCAATTGCCGTAAGCACCGCATTTAACTCATCGCCCAAAAATACAGATACCACAGCGGGCGGTGCCTCATTCGCGCCAAGCCGGTGATCATTGCCCGCGGTCGCCACGGAGATGCGCAGCAGATCCTGGTAATCATCCACCGCCTTAATCACCGCACACAAAAACAAAAGAAACTGTGCATTCTCGTATGGTGTTTCTCCCGGTGAGAGCAGATTCACTCCGGTATCCGTGGAGATCGACCAGTTGTTATGCTTGCCGGAACCATTCACCCCGGCAAATGGCTTTTCATGTAACAGGCAGACCAACCCATGCTTTGCCGCAATTTTCTGCATAATCTCCATGGTTAGCTGATTATGATCTGTCGCGATATTTGTTGTTGTGTAGATGGGAGCCAGCTCATGCTGTGCTGGCGCGACTTCATTATGCTCCGTCTTTGCAAGAATTCCCAATTTCCAGAGTTCTTTATTTAACTCCTCCATATAGGCAGCTACCCTAGGCTTAATCACACCAAAATAATGATCATCCATTTCCTGCCCCTTAGGAGATTTCGCACCGAAAAGCGTCCTTCCAGCAAAGCGCAGATCCGGGCGCGCATCGTACATCTCCTTTGTAATAAGGAAATATTCCTGCTCTGGTCCTACTAAGGTGCGCACACATTTTACAGTATTATTGCCAAAAAGCCGTAAAATACGAAGTGCCTGCTTATTGAGTGCCTCCATTGAACGCAGCAGCGGAGTCTTTTTATCCAGTGCCTCCCCGCCATAGGAACAAAACGCAGTTGGAATGCAGAGCGTTTTCCCCTTAATAAACGCGTAGGAAGTCGGGTCCCATGCCGTGTATCCCCTCGCCTCAAAGGTTGCGCGCAGTCCCCCGGACGGAAACGAGGACGCATCCGGCTCGCCCTTAATTAACTCTTTTCCCGAAAATTCCATAATCACGCCCCCATCCGGCGAAGGGGTAATAAAACTGTCGTGTTTCTCCGCCGTCACACCGGTCAACGGCTGGAACCAGTGGGTGTAATGTGTCGCCCCATGCGCCACCGCCCAATCCTTCATTGCCGCCGCTACCGCGTTGGCCAAACGGATATCAAGGGAAACTCCCTCATCGATCGTCTTTTTTAAAGACTCATACACCCCCGCAGATAAATTCGCCTTCATCACCCGATCATCAAACACCATACATCCAAAATAATCCGATACTTTTTCCATCCTCTTTCCTCTCTTTCCGCCATATGGCAAACCCTTTTTGGGGGGAAATAAAAAGAAAGGCGGCTTCCTGTGTAAAATTTTCACATAGAAAGACACCTTTGTCCTTATCCCATATCAAATTGTTTATGCAATCGGGTAGGAGGCGTTTTTTCCCTCCTACTCGCTGTGAGGGGCGCGTGCTTTGTCAGCAGCTATTTATATTTATACCTATCCGCGTCTCTGCACATAAAGATAGGGGGTCTTCGAACTCATTGTTCAAAGACCCCCTTGCCTTTACCGTCTACTATTATGCACTAGGAAATATGATTTGTCAAGACCAAAATTAAAAATTTTTTTGGTTATGTGTAGGATTACAATACATGTGTTACAACTGAATATTGAAAAAGCAGAGATACTGC
>CAJUCG010000090.1 GCA_910585065.1 uncultured Lachnospiraceae bacterium | reverse complement strand
TGAAAATCAGCAAGGTTTTCTTATGCCATTGATGTAATTATTTAGTGCGTGATGTTGAAAATGTTGCCAAATCGTTGCCAGTTCCTAAACAAATTTGCTTGCAACCCGCATAAACACTAGGTTCTCAAATCCTATTTCATCACTCGAACTCAATCGTTGCCGGTGGTTTCCCCGTGCAGTCATACAGTACCCGGTTAACTCCCTTCACCTCGTTTACAATCCTCCCTGCAACCTTTCCAAGCACTTCCCATGGAATCTGCGCACTCTCTGCCGTCATAAAATCGCTGGTTGTCACTGCCCGCAACGCGACCGCATAATCATATGTTCTTTCATCCCCCATTACCCCAACGCTTCGCATATTAGTGAGTGCGGCAAAATACTGCCCTAAATCCTTATCCACTCCAGCCTTTGCAATCTCTTCCCGATAGATCGCATCCGCATCCTGGACAATTCTCACCTTCTCTGCTGTCACTTCCCCGATAATCCTTATTCCAAGCCCCGGTCCTGGAAATGGCTGACGAAATACCAGATGCTTTGGAATCCCTAGCTCCAGCCCCGCCCTGCGCACTTCGTCCTTAAATAACAGGCGCAGGGGCTCGATAATCTCCTTAAAATCAACGCAGTCCGGCAGCCCTCCCACATTGTGGTGTGATTTGATCACGGCAGATTTTCCCAGCCCACTCTCGATCACATCTGGATAGATTGTACCCTGCACCAGATAGTCCACCGCCCCGATTTTCTTTGCTTCCTCCTCGAACACACGAATAAATTCCTCGCCGATAATCTTGCGCTTTTTCTCCGGCTCAGTCACCCCGGAAAGTTTCGCATAAAAACGCTCCTGCGCATTGACGCGGACAAAGTTTAACTCGTATGAACCGCTTGGTCCAAACACAGCCTCCACCTCATCCCCCTCATTTTTGCGCAGCAAACCATGGTCAACAAATACACAAGTAAGCTGATTTCCAATCGCTTTTGAGAGCAGTACTGCTGCCACAGAGGAATCCACACCTCCGGAGAGCGCGCAGAGTACCTTGCCGTTCCCTATCCTTTCGCGAAGCTGTGCTATCGTAGTTTCCACAAAGGAAGACATCTTCCAGTCGCCCGCACAGCCACAAACTTTGTATACAAAATTTGAGAGCATCTGCATCCCCTGTTTGGTGTGCATCACCTCCGGGTGAAACTGTGTTGCATACAATCTTTGTTCCGGGTATGCCATTGCAGCCACCGGGCAAACTGGAGTGTGCGCCGTAATGCGAAATCCCTCCGGGGTCCTTGCAATATAATTCGTGTGGCTCATCCAACAGATTGTCCGCTCGCTAATACCTTCAAAAAGAAGATCGGAGGTTTCCACATCAACCTCCGTCTTGCCGTATTCACTGACTGGGGCAGTCGCCACATCGCCGCCAAGCATATAGGCCATTAGCTGGGCTCCATAGCAAATGCCAAGAATCGGGATGCCAAGCGAAAAAATCTCCCTCGGACAGCGCGAGGATTCCTCCTGGTAAACATTGTCCGGTCCCCCGGTAAAAATAATACCCTTCGGATTCATTTCCCGGATTTTATCAAGACTCAATGTGTGCGGGTATACCTCGCAATATACATTACATTCCCTTACCCTGCGCGCAATTAGCTGATTGTACTGCCCGCCAAAATCCATTACAATGATCATTTCCTTTTCCATCGTGCTATCCCTCCATTATTTTCTGGTTATCCAAACAATCTTATTATCCCATCCTGCCCTTGCCTGGACGATTACTTTTCCCCATTCTACTACAAAATCTACATTTATTCCAGCCCTAAAATAGAAATTTAAAAAAATAATGAAATATACCATATTTTTCTAGAGATACCACTTAACCTTTATATTTCCATCCCCAGTTCATCCAGTGTCTTCCCATATGCAGGCAGGAAATCCCGCATAAAATCTTCTGCCTCCACCAATTCCATCCCGTGCAGGGCATCCACAATGCTTTCCTTCGCACTTCGAAAATCTGTATTTCCAGTTTTTTCCTCCTCAATGCATTTGATTAATGCTGACAGCTTATCCGCTGCCTTGACTAATCTGCAAAGATATTCCTCGCTTTTTGCCGGGAAAAAAATCGCCTCATAATCCGGGCGCATTTCCTCCGGCAACATTAAAAGCAACTGCCTTGCCGCCTTATTCTCAATATCCTGAAATGCTCCCCGAATACTTGCATTATAGTATTTGATCGGCGTTGGCATATCCCCAGTAATAATCTCAGTCGCATCGTGATACAGCCCGATTAATGCCGCCTTCTGCGCGTCCAGTGCCTTCCCGTACCGGCGATTCCCAATCACCGCCAACGCGTGCGCCAGCATTGATACTTGTAAGGAATGCTCACTGATATTTTCTTTCATCGAATTGCGCATCAACGCCCAACGCTCAATATACTTCATCCTTGACATCATCGCATAAAAATCTTGATCCATAATGCTTTCCTTTCCGAATCCATGCCTGTGCCAGCATCCCCTCTATATTTCCGATTATCTTCAAAAAAAATCTTTTGTTCATCCTATTCCCCTTTTTCCATTGTCCGCTCCATCTTCCTAATATCGTAATACAGCTTAACAACTATGTTCTGCCACAAGCCCTGTTTTGCAGCAAAACTTTATTCCAAATATTTTTTTACATACTGTCCCGTGTACGAATTCTTCTTTTTTGCAATCTCCTCCGGTGTTCCAGTCGCAATCACTGTGCCGCCCTTGTCGCCACCCTCCGGTCCAATATCAATAATATAGTCGGCTGTCTTAATCACATCCAGATTATGCTCGATCACCACCACCGTATTGCCGCCCTCGGTCAGCCGCTGCAAGATATCAACCAGCTTGTGAACATCCGCAAAATGCAGCCCGGTTGTTGGCTCGTCCAAAATATAGATTGTCCTGCCGGTGCTTCTGCGGCTAAGTTCCGTTGCGAGTTTAATGCGCTGCGCCTCGCCGCCGGAGAGCGATGTTGACGGATGGCCGAGTTTTAGATAGGAAAGCCCCACATCGTTCAGAGTTTCAATCTTACGCCTTATCGCAGGGATATTCTCAAAGAAATGCACCGCCTCCTCGATTGTCATATCAAGCACATCAAAAATTGATTTTCCCTTATATTTCACATCCAATGTCTCACGGTTGTAACGCTTCCCCTCACAGACCTCACAGGGCACATACACATCTGGCAGAAAATTCATCTCAATCTTTACAATTCCATCGCCAGAGCAGGCCTCGCAGCGTCCGCCCTTAACATTAAAGCTAAAACGCCCCTTCTGATAGCCCTTCATTTTTGCATCCTGCGTGGAGGCAAACAGGTCGCGGATCAAATCGAATACACCGGTGTAAGTTGCCGGATTGGAGCGAGGCGTGCGCCCGATCGGCGACTGGTCAATGCTTATCACCTTGTCAAACTGTTCCGCGCCAATAATCTCGTCATGGTCGCCTGGGATTGTACGTGCGCGGTTTAATTTCTTTGCAAGGCTCTTGTAGAGAATCTCATTGACAAGTGAACTTTTTCCTGAGCCGGAGACACCGGTCACACAGGTAAATACACCGAGTGGAATATCCACATCAATATTTTTCAGATTATGTTCCCTGGCTCCTTTTATTGTCAATCCCCCCGTCGGTATGCGGCGTTTTTTTGGCACTGGGATCTCTAAGCGGTGGCTAAGATACGCACCTGTTACGGATTCCGGCACCGCCATAATTTCCTTGGCTGTGCCGACGGCAACCGCCTCGCCGCCATGGTCGCCCGCACCCGGACCAATATCGACAATGCAGTCCGCCGCAAACATCGTATCCTCGTCATGTTCCACAACAATCAGAGTGTTGCCGAGATCGCGCAGATGCTTTAGGGTAGCTAAAAGCTTGTCATTGTCCCTCTGGTGCAGACCGATACTCGGCTCGTCCAAAATATACGCCACACCCACTAACCCTGATCCGATCTGGGTTGCCAATCTAATGCGCTGCGCCTCACCGCCAGAAAGCGATCCGGTTGCGCGGGAGAGTGTCAGGTAATCCAGCCCCACATCCACCAAGAATTTCAAGCGCGCGCGGATCTCCTTTAAGATCAGCTCACCAATTTTCTCCTGCTGCGCTGTCAGTCTCAGTTCCTCCATAAAATCTCTTAAACGCCAGATAGAATAGTCCGTAACCTCCGCAATATTTTTCTCCCCAATAGTCACGGCAAGCGCGCCCTGTTTTAAGCGTTTACCCTTGCAGAGCTTGCAGGGGGTGGAAGTCATAAAGGTTTCATATTCTGCCTTTAAATTTTCCGAACCCGACTCGCGATAGCGTCGCTCAATATTGCGGATCAAACCCTCAAACTCCACATCGTAAACTCCCTCGCCGCGCTGCCCGCGGTAATGTACCTTGACCTTGCGCCCATTTGTGCCATAAATTAACATATGGCGGATCTCGTCGGGAAGCTCCTGGTACGGCACCTCCAGATCAAAAGCATATTCTTTTGCGAGTGCCTCAAGCATACAGTGCGTATAGCTTGATTTATCCACTGCTGACTGCCAGCCCGGAACAACAATCGCACCGCCCGCAAGACTGACTGACCGATCCGGGATCATCAATTCTTCCGAAAATTCCATCTTAATGCCAATGCCGTGGCATTCCGGACAAGCCCCAAAAGGGTTGTTAAAAGAAAAGTAGCGCGGCTCCAGCTCCTCGATACTGATCCCACAATCCGGGCAGGCAAAACTCTGGCTGAACGTCAGTTCGCCCTTACCTATCACATCCACAACCAGCAGTCCTTCCGTCAGCTTCAATACACTCTCGATCGAATCCGCCATACGCTTTTCGATCCCCGCCTTTACGACTAGACGATCAATCACGATATCAATATGATGCTTGATATTTTTCTCCAGCTTGATCTCCTCGCTCAAATCGTACATACTGCCATCCACGCGCACACGCACATAGCCGCTGCGCTTAGCCTGATCAAAGATCTTTGCATGTTCGCCCTTGCGCCCGCGCACAATCGGAGCCAAAAGCTGCAATTTCGTCCCCTCCGGCTGCTTCATAATCTCATCCACCATCTCATCCACCGTCTGTTTGCGGATCTCACGCCCGCATTTTGGACAATGTGGAATGCCGATGCGCGCGTAGAGCAGACGAAAGTAATCGTAGATCTCCGTCACGGTGCCAACCGTCGAGCGCGGATTGCGATTTGTCGATTTCTGGTCGATGGAGATCGCCGGGGAAAGCCCCTCAATACTCTCGACATTCGGCTTTTCCATCTGCCCTAAAAACATACGCGCGTAGGAGGAGAGTGACTCCATATAACGCCGCTGTCCCTCCGCGTAGATAGTGTCAAACGCAAGCGATGACTTGCCTGAGCCGCTAAGCCCCGTTAGCACAACAAATTCACCTCGCGGGATATCCACATCAATCCCTTTTAAATTATGTTCCCTGGCACCGCGTATCCTGATATATTCTTTCTTGCCGTTCATGTAAAATCCTCTTTCTGCAAGGTCGCACTCACCGCGCCTTTGCCCCATAACAAATTTTATAGTAAATATTGCACTCTATCCATATGAAAAGGGTCACTCCCACCCCCGTGCCATTCTTATGCCCCTTTCACATTCACATCCTGCTAAGCTCCGTCCGCACCCCCATCAGTTGATCCCTAAGTTCTGCCGCAAGCTCAAAATTCAATTCCGCCGCTGCTGCCTGCATCTTCTTAGTCAGCTTGCGTGCCAGCTCCTCAAGCTCTTTCGCACTCATAGATTCAATCGGCTTATCTTTTTTAAGATCCGCACTCTCTCTCTCCACCTTCTTCGAAATACTGATCAGATCGCGCACCGCCTTCTTGATTGTCTGCGGCGTGATCCCGTGCGCTTTGTTATACTCATCCTGAATACTGCGCCTGCGCGCGGTCTCCTCGATCGCCCGCTTCATCGAATCTGTTATTGTATCAGCATACATAATTACATGACCCTCCGCATTTCGCGCAGCACGCCCAATGGTCTGAATCAGAGAAGTCTCCGATCGCAAAAATCCTTCCTTGTCCGCGTCAAGAATCGCCACCAGACTGATTTCCGGAATATCTAACCCCTCGCGCAGCAGATTGATGCCGACTAACACATCGAACAGATCCATGCGCATATCCCGGATAATCTCTGAACGCTCCAGCGTATCAATATCCGAATGCAAATATTTTACACGGATTCCGACTTGGCGCATATAATCCGTTAATTCCTCCGCCATGCGCTTGGTTAAAGTCGTCACAAGCACCTTATTTTTCTTTGCGGTCTCTTTTCGCACTTCACCGATCAGATCGTCGATCTGCCCTTCCACTGGGCGCACGAAAACTTCCGGGTCAAGCAATCCTGTCGGTCTAATAATCTGTTCCGTGCGCATCAGCTCATGCCCCTGCTCATATACACTTGGCGTTGCCGAAACAAAGAGCATTTGATTGATCTTATCCTCAAATTCTTCAAAATTTAGAGGACGGTTATCCTTTGCGGACGGCAGGCGGAACCCATAATCCACAAGTGTTGTCTTGCGCGACTGATCCCCTGCATACATCCCGCGTATCTGCGGGATCGTAATATGTGATTCATCCACAATAATCAGAAAATCATCCGGAAAATAATCGAGCAGGGTATTTGGCGTACACCCCGGACTATTTCCTGCCAAGTGCATCGAATAATTCTCAATCCCCGAACAAAATCCAGTTTCCCGCAGCATCTCAATATCAAAATGTGTGCGCTCCGAGACGCGCTGCGCTTCCAAAAGCTTGTCCTCACTTTTAAAATAGCGGACGCGCTCCTCAAGCTCAAGCTCAATATTTTTGATCGCGGCTTCCATATGCTCCGGTGAAACCACATAATGTGAAGCCGGAAAAACCACGATATGTTCTAATGTACATCTGACCTCACCCGTCAATACATCAAACTCTGCAATCCGGTCGATCTCATCTCCAAAAAATTCCACGCGCACTGCCGTATCCTCATTTGCCACCGGAAAAATCTCCACCACATCGCCGCGCACACGGAATGTGCCGCGCTTAAAATCCATATCATTGCGCGTATATTGAATATCAATCAGGCGGCGCAGCACTTCATCGCGCTCCTTTGCCATTCCAGGGCGCAGAGAGAGCGTCATGCTCTGATAGTCGATCGGGCTGCCGAGCCCATAAATGCAAGATACACTCGCCACAATAATCACATCGCGCCGCTCGGTAAGTGCCGCCGTCGCCGAGTGGCGCAGCTTATCAATCTCATCGTTGATCGCGGAATCTTTTTCTATATAGGTATCCGTCGAGGGCACATAGGCCTCCGGCTGGTAATAATCATAGTAGGAGACAAAATATTCGACGGAGTTTTCCGGAAAAAATTCTTTAAATTCCCCGTAAAGCTGCGCCGCAAGCGTCTTGTTATGCGCGATAACGAGTGTCGGGCGGTTCAGTGCCTGAATCACGTTCGCCATCGTAAAGGTCTTGCCGGAACCCGTAACGCCAAGCAGGGTCTGAAACTGGTTGCCCTCCTCAAACCCCTTCACAAGCTCCGCGATTGCCTCTGGCTGGTCGCCGGTCGGGGCATACTCGGAGTGTAGTTTAAAATGATCCATGAAAACTCCTCTCTTTTTCCTTTTACTATATTTTTTACATACTATTTTGTTTCATGCAGCGAATAATCTTTCCCGCTGTTTTGCTTTAGAGATTATAACACAGCCCTCCTGAATTGTCCATAGGTTTGCGAACATTTGTTCTGTAAAATCCCAAAATATATTCTCTTAATTTCTACACGCAGCTCTGGCGACATAATTCCCTTACATACGCCGGACATCCGTTTTGGCTGACATATTTCCCTTGAGTATCCGCGCGCATAAAAAGGGAAGTATTTCTATAAGAAAACATACTTCCCCTCTTTTCCCTTATCCCCTTCTTATGCTTTAAGAACAAGGTCTCCAATTAAGGATATATTCAAATTTGTCGGGCGGCTTAGCCGCTCTTTGCATTAAAAATATAAAAAACTAAACCATATTTCCCTCCGATTCTTTCCCTTTAATAAAGCAATTTTAACATTATACATTATCAAATAATAGGGGATTTTTTCATATAGTAAATGTATCTTTTTTATGATTTCTCCACTCTCTTACCGGATTTGCTATCCAGTTCATCGCCCTTCCAAAAACTGGGTTACCCAAAAGCAGTGCCGCAATTATGCACGCTGGAATAACCAGCCACATAAATTCTTTTGGCAGTTCCTTAATCCAGTGAAATGCCCCTGTATACTTCATAATATCCCTCACAAAAATATGCAGAATATAGACGGAAAGCGAATATTTCCCCACATAAGAAAACCAAGTTTTCCTATGTGGAATAAAAAGCATCACGGATAGACAAAGAATCACTGCAAGCAGATATAACCCTCCCCGAAACAAAAATCCATAGGGTGCCAACTCTTCCAGGGCATAGCGGTAGGAGCGATTTGCAAATACAAGTTTTCTCATTCTAAAAAACGAATCACCAAAAAAGATAAAATATATGCTTATCCCCGACAGAAAAATAAATGCCAGCGGGCGCAGCTTTTTTGCCTTGTCGAGAAAATCATACAATTTCTCTTTTGGAAGATAGAGTCCAAATGCAAAAAAGGGAAGAAATACAAGGGTTCGCGAAAGGGTAAGGTAAGTTCCCACCCCTCCAAAATAACCCGCAAATAAACCGGTAAGTACGGAAAAAATCATTCCCGTCTTCGGCTTTAGAGACAAAAATAATGGAACGAGCAAATACCATTCTGAAAGAGCGAGCAAATACCAGGGTGCTCCGCTGATATCAAGCAGATGCAGTCCGATCTGCTGCCCTAAAATACGGGCAATTACAAATTTTCCTGCACAGAAAAAGAAATAGAGCCAGAGCGTTGAAAAAAAGCGATCTGCCCGAAATTTTCCATCCCGCATTATCGTTTTTGCCATAAACCCTGAGGTAAATACAAAGAGAGGCATATGAAATGTATAGATAAAATAGTATAGTCCCGTGATTTCCTTTACCTCGCGCAAAGAAGTCACAGTATGCCCAAAAATTACCAGTACCATCAAAAGTGCTTTTAAATTATCCCAAAAATAATCCCGGTTATCCATTATTCTTTCCCCCACAAATTATATTTATCAAAGAGAGCTATCACATCAGCAAAAATTACCCAATGTGATAGCTCTCTAAGCACAATATCTTATTCTGCCTGTTCCTTGCTCTCCTCCGCAAACTCCTTTACTGCTTCGCGCTCCTGCTCGCTCAAAATATTTCCGATATCCAAAAGTACAATTAACTGTCCTTTTTTTTCTGCCACACCTTTCGCATAGTTTGTTTCCGGAGTTTTTACAATTACTGGCATTGGACGGATAAACGCATCATCCATCTCCACAATTTCTGAGACAGAGTCTACCTTATACCCGACTAAAACCCCCCTGCAATTTGTCACAAGCAGCTGTGTCGCCGCGGTGTCTAAAACCTCTTCCATCCTAAATTTTTTGCGCAGACTATAGATTGGAATTACATCACCCCGCAGATTTAAAATCCCGATAATATGCGCCGGAGCATTTGGAATTGGAACCACCTTCGTATAATTTTCGATTCCGCTCACCATCGAAATATCCATTCCGTACTGTTCGCTTCCCAGTTTGAAAATAACCTGCTTTGTTATCATCCGCTTTCCCCTCTCTTTGATAAAGGAGCCACTAAGACAGCTCCCCCCTAACTTTCTCCCTCCGGTTTCGTATTGATCCATTTTAGGTATGCGTTGATAAACGGATCAATCCCGCCGTCTAGTACCGCCTGGGCATTTGAAATTTCCGCCCCAGTGCGGTGATCTTTTACCATCGTGTACGGCTGGAGTACATAGGAACGAATCTGATTGCCGAAATTGATATCGCGCACCTCGCCGCGAATCCCGGATTCCTTCTCCTGATTTTCCTGTTGCTTTAACAGATACAGCTTTGCCTTTAACATCTGCATCGCCTTGTCCTTATTCTGGAACTGCGATCGTTCATTCTGGCACTGCACGACAATCCCCGTTGGCAGATGTGTGATGCGGATGGCGGAGGATGTCTTGTTGACGTGCTGTCCGCCCGCGCCGCTGGAGCGATAGGTATCAATGCGCAGGTCTTCCTCGTTAATTTCAACGTCCAGATCTTCCTCAATATCCGGCATAACATCGCACGAAACAAATGAAGTCTGACGCTTGCCCGCCGCATTAAATGGCGAGATGCGCACCAGGCGATGCACGCCGCGCTCCGATTTTAAATGTCCATAGACATTTAGACCGTTAATTTGGATGGTGATGGATTTTAAACCCGCTTCCTCCCCGTCCAGAAAATCGAGAATCTCCGTTGTGTATCCTTTGCGATCTGCCCATTTCTGATACATACGGCTTAACATACTCGCCCAGTCACAGCTCTCCGTCCCGCCCGCACCTGCGTGCAGCGTCAAGATAGCATTGTCCTTGTCATATTCTTCCGAGAGCAGTGTATCTAAGCGCAATTCCTCGAATTCCTCCACAAACGCCGCCGCTTCCTTCTGAATTTCCGGCACCATCGACAGATCATTTTCCTCGTTCGCCAGATCAATCAGCATATAAAGATCCTCATATCGTTGCTTTAGCTGTGTGTACTGCGCGATAATGTCCTTTAAATTCTTTAACTCCTTTACATAGGCCTGGCTTTTTTCTGCGGAATCCCAAAAGCCTGGCTCTTCCATAATTCCCTCGATCTCTTCTACCCGCAAACCTTTATTAGCGAGGTCAAAGTGAATCCCCCACTTCAATTAACGGTTTGCTGTATGTGCCAAGTGTGTACTTGACCTGGTCTAATTCAACCACTAATCTCACCTCTTTTTTTTAAGTTTTGCATATGCTGTTTTTTAGTTCCACATATTTTGTTTTATGCTTTCTTTCCACAGCAGAATTTATACTTTAATCCGCTTCCGCAAGGGCATGGATCATTTGGCTGCACCTTTTTTGCGGCGCGTTTAACTGGCTGTTTTGCCAGGGATTCGTCCTTGTTGGTGCCGGTGACTTTTGCCGCTTCCTCGCGCTCTACCTTCTGCTCAATCCTTAGATGCATCAGACCGCGCACAGTGTCCTCCGCAATCGCCGTTGTCATTGCATCAAACATATCGTAACCCATAAACTTATATTCCGTCAGAGGGTTCTTCTGACCGAGTGCCTGCAAGCCGATTCCCTGGCGCAGCTGATCCATATCGTCAATATGATCCATCCACTTGCGATCAATCACATTCAGCAGGATAATGCGCTCCACCTCCCGAAGCTGTTCTTTCTCCGGAAATTCAGCTTCCTTTGCCTCATAGAAACGCACAACTTCCTCCTTCAAATGCTGGGTCAGTGTGTCGCGTTTGCCATGCTTTAACAACTCGTCGGAAAGCACGATCGGCGGGATCGGAAAGATTGGGAGCAGCAGACTGTTCAACTCAGCTAAATCCCATTCCTCCGGCAGTGCATCCTCAGCAATACAGCGGTTTACTGCTCCCTCCACCGTATCCGTGATCATCTTGAAAATAGAATCGCGCATATTCTCGCCGTCCAAAACTTTGCGGCGTTCACTGTAAATGATCTCACGCTGCTCGTTGTTGACCTGGTCGTACTCAAGCAAATTCTTGCGGATACCAAAATTATTGCCCTCTATCTTCTTCTGCGCTTTTTCGATCGCACTGCTTAGCATCTTGTGTTCGATCTGCTCACCCTCTGGAAGCCCTAAGGAATTGAACATTGCGATCATGCGCTCCGAACCAAACAGGCGCATCAGATCGTCCTCAAGCGAAATATAAAAACGAGATTCGCCCGGATCTCCCTGACGGCCGGCGCGCCCCCGCAACTGATTGTCGATACGTCTGGATTCATGGCGTTCCGTACCAATAATCTTTAAGCCACCAAGTTCTGTCACTCCCTC